>NZ_QTNG01000010.1:0-105969 GCF_003603525.1 Acidaminococcus sp. AM33-14BH
CCTCTCCAGGAGTGCATAGACACTTTAGCACCCCAAAATTTGACAAAGAACCCCTTTTTATCTTTTTCGAGAATCTCCCGCTTTTATATGCGGGGGAGGTTCACAAGCCCGCTTCTTCAAGGAAACGGAAGATTTGACGGAAATAGACATCTCCCAAGGTATCATTTTCTGCATGCCGCCCACCTTTGATGAGCAGTTCCTCCTTTATTGGGGACGGGCTCTGTGCGGCAAGGTCATTCATCATGTGGGGCGGAATGAGTTCATCCCGCGAACCATGGATGAAGAGAATCGGAAGGGTGCTTTTTTTGACCTCCTTGATGGGGGAAACGTCCCGCAAAAAGACGCCTGTACGGATTTTCATCAGGAGATTCGCTCCCTCAATGATAGCGTTGGGGTAGGGGATATCGAGGTCTTCCATGCGTTCTTCAAGGAGACGGGATAGGTCACTGTAGCCGCTGTCTTCAATGACGGCCTTGACATTTTTAGGAAGGGGCTCTCCCAGGGCCATCATGACATCACTTGCACCCATGGATTCGCCGTGCAGGACAATGCGTGCCTTAGGGTCCACGGCTGTGATTTCCCGGGCCCATTGGGCCACGTCCTTGCCTTCAAGGACGCCCATGGTGAGGTAGGTTCCCTCACTTTTTCCCGATGCCCGCATATTGGGTGTCACGACATGATAGCCCCTTTTTAGATAATAGGGAGCGACGCCCCACATAAAGCGTTCATTGCAGCCGTAGCCGTGAACGAGGATGACCCAGCGGTGGCTTTCTCCTTCCGGCAGGAAATGGGATCCTACAAGCTGCAGCCCGTCAAAGGATTGGAGTGTCCAGATTTCAGTTGGGGCCAGGGGGGCATTGGGCTGGTTCTGGGGATCTTTGTTGGGGTAGGGGTAGATTTCCTCAAAGGCCTGGGGCGGCCCCCAAGGGTCCTTGGAATTGCCCCGACGCAGGGCATAGTCCACATATCCCATCCCTTCACGGTATAAAAAGCCGCCTCCTATGCCCATCATCAGCACGATAAGGACAAGGAGGAGGTCGATGATTTTTTTCAAGATGATGCGTCTCCTTCTATTTTTTTCGCATCCCATTGTAGCGCGATTTTATTCAAGACGGTAGTGGGAACAGGGGATTGTCACAAAAAATCCGGATTTTTATTGTCCCATCTTGTAAAAAGTGACAAAATAGCCGCTGTTCATTTTCTTGTGACAGGCATGTTATCAAGAAAAATTTTCCAAATTCCCTTGACAAGGGATTTTGTCGTGGTATAATGAGCACAAATTCAAAATTGCCATCGGTCATGCGAAGGACACGTCATCAGGGCCACTGTACAGAGAGGTCGGAAGCTGAGAACGACCCAGACGAATGATGATTCACCACCTTCAAACCATCGGCTGAACCCAAAAGTAAGCCTGATCGTATTACCTGCGTTAAAGGTACCGAGTGGGTCCCCATATCGGGGATCAATCAGGGTGGAACCGCGAGCATGTGCCCGTCCCTATGTTAGGGACGGGCCTTTTTTATATCCCCTGGCAATCAAAAGGAGGAGTTTTTATTATGGCAAAGATCAATGTCAGTCTGCCGGACGGCAGCAAAAGAGAATTTGAAGCAGGCATCAGCCTGCTGGATATTGCCAAGAGCCTCAACCAGAAACTGGGCAAAACGGCGCTTTTGGCAAAGGTCGACGGTGTGAACAAGGACCTTGCTGATTCCTTGGACCGGGATGCTGCTGTTGAATTCATTACGCCTGACAGTCCGGAAGGCCTCCATGCTATCCGTCATACGGCTTCCCATGTCATGGCCCAAGCCATCCAGCACCTTTTCCCGGGAACCAAGTTTGCCATTGGTCCAGCTATTGAAAAAGGATTCTATTATGATCTTGACAGTGAGCACGTTTTTACGCCCGATGACCTGAAAGCCATCGAAAAGGAAATGGCGAAGATTGTCAAGCAAAACCTGCCCGTTGTCCGTCATGAAATTCCCAGAGCCGAAGCCCTTGCTAAATTCAAGGCAGAAAATGAACCGTACAAGGTTGAACTCATCGAAGACCTGCCGGAAGATGCTGTCATCAGTACCTATTCTCAGGGCGACTTCACGGATCTGTGTGCGGGGCCTCACTGCCCTTCCACGGGCCGGGTCAAGGCTTTCAAACTGATGAGCATTGCCGGTGCCTATTGGCGCGGCGATGAAAAAAACAAGATGCTCCAGCGCATCTATGGCACGGCTTTTGCCAGCAAGGAAGACCTGGAAGCCTATCTCCATATGCTGGAAGAAGCAGAAAAGCGTGACCACCGGAAACTGGGCAAACAGCTTGGTCTCTTCATGCTGAGCGACTACGGCCCTGGCTTTCCTTTCTTCCTGCCAAACGGCATGATCCTTCGCAACGAACTCATCAATTACTGGCGTGAAGTTCATCGCAAGTATAACTATTATGAAGTTTCCACGCCGATGATCATGAACCGCCAGCTTTGGGAAACGAGCGGTCACTGGGATCACTATAAGGAAAATATGTACTTCACGAAGATTGACGGCGAAGATTATGCCATCAAACCGATGAACTGCCCCGGTGGCATGCTGGTCTATGACAGTGAGCCCCATTCCTACCGTGACCTGCCGCTGCGTGTCGGTGAACTGGGTCTTGTTCACCGTCATGAACTGTCCGGTGCCCTTCATGGTCTGTTCCGTGTCCGCTGCTTTACCCAGGATGATGCCCACATCTTCATGATGCCTAACCAGATTGAAGACGTCATCCAAGAAACGATCCGTCTTTTCGATGAGGTCTATGCAACTTTCGGTCTGACGTACCATGCAGAACTATCCACGCGTCCGGATAACTCCATGGGCGATGACGCTACGTGGGAAATGACGACGAACGCCCTGCGCAAAGCTATGGATGACTTTGGCCTGAAATATGTCGTCAACGAAGGGGACGGCGCTTTCTATGGTCCGAAGATCGACTTCCATTTGAAGGACTCCATTGGCCGTACGTGGCAGTGCGGTACGATCCAGCTTGATATGCTGCTTCCGGAAAAATTCAATCTCACCTATACGGGAGAAGATGGACAGAAACATCGTCCTGTCATGATTCACCGTGTTGTTTATGGATCCATTGAACGCTTTATTGGGATCCTCATTGAAAACTATGCCGGCGCCTTCCCAGCTTGGCTGGCTCCGGAACAGGTCCGCGTCATGCCGATTACGGACAAGTTCAATGAATACGCCAAATCTGTCGTGGACAAGATGGAAGCCCTTGGCATCCGTGCCCACCTCGACGACCGCAATGAAAAGATTGGCTACAAGATCCGCGAAGGTCAGATCAAGAAAGTTCCCTATATGCTCGTTGTCGGTGAAAAGGAAGCTACGAATGGTACGGTGTCCGTCCGCAGCCGCAGCGAAGGCGAGATGGGAGCGATGGCTGTTGATGAATTCATTGCCAAACTCCAGAAGGAAATCAAGGAGAAAAAATAAGTTGACAGACTGCTCTATCTGTAGTAGAATAGCCAAGTAACCAAGTAGAGGCCACCTGCTTCTCACCTTGCAGCCTAAGCTCGACAGGGTCTATGATATGTTCGTTTGACGGGTGGACTTTGGTTCGCCCGTTTTTCTTTTACTTTGAGGTAAGTGCCGGGATTGTACTTATCCATATTCTGTGGAGGTGATCGTCATAGCAAAAGATGAATTGAGGATCAATGAAGAGATCCGCGCTAGGGAAGTCCGCGTCAATACTGTCGATGGGGAGCAGTTGGGCATCATGCCACTAGCCCGTGCCCTCGAGCTTGCTGCCCAGCATCATTTGGATCTGGTTGAAATTGCTCCGAAGGCTAAGCCCCCGGTCTGCCGAATCATGGATTATGGCAAGTACCAGTATGAACAGCAGAAACGGGAAAAGGAAGCCCGCAAGCGTCAAAAGACCGTTGACGTAAAGGAAGTCAAACTGCGTATCCGCATTGAAGAACACGACTTTGATGTCAAGACCAAAAATGCCATTCGTTTCCTTGAAGGCGGAGATAAGGTCAAGGCCACCATTATGTTCCGCGGCCGTGAACTGACCCACCCTGAACTGGGAGAGGAATTGCTCAATAAAATGGCTGTAAAACTGCAGGACATTGCAGTCATCGAAAGAAAACCGAAACTGGAAGGACGCAACATGGTCATGATTGTTGCTCCCAAAAGTTCCAAATAATAAGGAGGATATCCATTATGCCTAAGATGAAAACCCGCAGATCTGCGGCTAAACGTTTCAAAGCTACTGCTACCGGTGAATTCAAGCGTGCCAAGGCTTTTAGAAGCCATATCCTGGAACACAAGTCTCCGACCCGTAAGAGAAACCTGCGTAAAGCTGCCTTGGTCCATAAGACTGACCATGAACGCGTAGCTAAGATGCTGCCTTACGCATAAGACTGGTATTGAGAACGAAGGAGGATATGGAAAATGGCAAGAATTAAAGTTGGTGTAACTGCCCATAGACGTCATAAACACATTCTGAAGCTCGCTAAGGGCTACAGAGGTTCCAAGAGCAAGCTCTTCAAAAAAGCCAATGAAACCGTCATGAAGGCGCTGTACTACGCTCGCCGTGACAGAAGAGCCAAGAAACGCGAATTCCGTCAGCTCTGGATTGCCCGTATCAATGCTGCAACCCGTGCTAATGGCCTGAGCTACAGCCGTTTCATCTGCGGCCTGACGAAAGCTGGTATCGAACTCGACCGTAAGGTCCTGGCTGATCTGGCTGTCAACGACGCTGCTGCTTTTGCAAAACTCGTTGAAACCGCCAAAGCGGCTCTCTAATAAATAAGATAACAGCCTGTGAAGAAATTACTTCACAGGCTGTTTTTTGTGCGCCCACCATGGTTATATACCCATGGTGGGCTATGACAAGCAAGTTTGTGAAACCGAGGGAACCGCTGCGCTTCGAACGGTACGCACGGTCGTGTGAGAGGTCAGGATTGCTATTTAGAAATCACTGCTACTCGCTCCTTACCTGATTTCAAGCAGGCAGTCGCCGCTCATAATGGCTTGTCCTTTGGTTACGTAGATGGTGCCAACGGCGCCAGCGATGGGAGCCGTAATGGTCGTCTCCATCTTCATGGCTTCCGTGACCACAAGGGGCTGGCCTTTTTTTACGCTTTCTCCGCTCTTTACAAGGACAGTTACGACCGAACCCGAAAGGGTTGCTGCTACGTCACCGGGGTTATTGGGATCTGCTTTCTTGCTGACGATGGTCTTTTGGTCGACATTCTTGTCGATCACGTCGATTTCCCGTTCCGCACCGTTGAACATGAAAGTAACGGTCCGCATGCCCCGATCATCGGGATCGCTTACGTTGATGAGTTTGATGACGGGCTCCACGCCTTCATCCAAAGTGACCGTGATTTCTTCGTTTTTTGTCATGCCAAAGAAGAAGGTCGGTGTATCAAGGACGCTGACATCCCCATATTTCTTGATGAATTCCTCATAGTCCTTGAATACTTTGGGATACTGGCAGTAGGCGTTCACATCTTCATCGGTGTGGTTGTATTGAGCATTTTCGAGCTTTGTCCGGACGGCTTCAAAATCAATGGGGTCAAGGAGGGCACCAGGACGCTTATCAAGGGGCTTCCTGCCTTTGAGGATGATCTTCTGCAGCTTTTCCGGGAATCCCTCGTAGGGCACGCCTAAGCGGCCTTCAAAAAAATCCACGACGGACTGCGGATAATCAAGGCTGTCACCCCGTTCGTAGATGTCCTTTTCTGTCAGGTCATTTTGGACCATGAAGAGGGTCATGTCACCGACGACTTTCGAGGAAGGCGTAACCTTCACAATATCACCGAACATGAGGTTCACGTCATGGTACATCTTCTTAATCTCGTTCCAGCGGTCACCGAGGCCCACGGCCTTAGCCTGCTGCTTGAGATTTGAGAACTGGCCGCCTGGCATTTCGCAGTCATAGACTTCTGTGTTGGGGAAGGGGTCGCCTTTATCGACACCCTTGTAGTAGGGCCGAACCGAGGCCCAGTAGCGGCTCATTTCCTCTGCCGCTTGGATATTCAGTTGAGGTTGGTTCTTTTTGCCGCTCATGGCGTAGTAGAAGCTGTTCATGCTGGGCTGGCTCGTTCCGCCGGCAAGCGCGGAAAATGCGGCATCCACAATATCGACACCGGCATCGGCAGCGCGGCATAAGGTCGTCACAGCGTTTCCGGACCCATCGTGGGTATGTAGGTGAATCGGTACGGATACCGCCTCTTTCAGGGCGGAAACCAAGGCATAGGCTGCTTCCGGCTTCAAGAGTCCTGCCATATCCTTGATGGCAATGATGTGGGCGCCGGCGTCTTCAAGGGCCTTAGCCATGGAAACATAGTAGTCCAGGTTATACTTGGAGCGACTGGGATCCAAGATGTCTCCGGTATAGCACAGAGCGACTTCGGCCACTTTGCCCGTTTCACGAACGGCCTCGATGGTTCCTTTCATATTGTCCAGACTGTTCAAGCTGTCAAAGATACGGAAGACGTCGATGCCGTTTTTGGCTGCTAGTTCAACAAAATTTTTTACGACATTATCGGGGTAGCTCGTGTACCCTACGGCATTTGCCCCGCGAATCAGCATCTGGAGAAGGACGTTGGGCGCCTTTTTCCGCATGGCCCGCAGGCGTTTCCACGGATCTTCCTTGAGGAACCGGTAGGCCACATCAAAGGTAGCGCCGCCCCAGCATTCATAACTGAAGAATTGGGGCATTTTCTTTGCCGACGTTTCCAGGACGCGAAGCATATCCTGGGAGCGGACACGGGTCGCAAGGAGTGATTGGTGGGCATCCCGCATCGTCGTATCGGTAATGAGTACCTGGTTTTGCTCCAGGACCCACTTTGCAAGGCCTTCGGCCCCACGGCTGTCAAAGATGGCCTTCGTTCCTTGGGGATAATCGCCCGTTGCCGGTTCCGGCAGTTCCAAGGGAGTAAAATCGGGATGGACTTCCGGCCCCTTTCCGGAATAGCCATTGATCGTGACTTCGCCAATATATTTGAGGAGCTTCGTGCCCCTATTATGGACCACGGGCAGGTCAAAGAGCTCAGGGTGGTCATCGATAAAATTGACATCGTAGTCGCCGCGTACAAAGGAGGCTTCGCGCAGGACGTTGGTCAAAAAGCCAATGTTTGTCTTGACGCCGAGGATACGGAATTCATCGAGTTCGCGGAGCATCTTCTGTACAGCTTGGGCGTGGGTGAGACCGTATGTCGTTGCTTTCACGAGCAGGGAATCGTAGTAAGGCGTAATAATGGACCCGGTAAAGGCGTTGCCGCTGTCAAGGCGGACCCCAAACCCGCCGCCGCTGCGGTAGGCAATGATCTTGCCTGAGTCAGGCATGAAACCATTTAGAGGGTCTTCTGTCGTCACGCGGCACTGGATGGCGTTGCCGTGGCACATGATGGCCTCTTGGGACGGAATGCCAATTTCGTCGCTCGTGAGGGCATAGCCTTCTGCCACCTTGATTTGGGTCTGGACAATGTCGATGCCCGTAATCATTTCCGTTACTGTATGTTCGACCTGGATGCGGGGATTCACTTCAATGAAGTAGAAGTCACCGTCCGGCGTCACAAGAAATTCGACGGTACCGGCGTTGACGTAGTTCACGTTCTTCATGAGCGTTACGGCCGCGTTGCAGATTTCTTGGCGGAGCTTCCGAGGAAGGGCAAAGGCCGGCGCGATTTCGACGACTTTCTGATGGCGGCGCTGGATGGAGCAGTCCCGCTCATAAAGGTGGAAGACATTCCCGTGTTCATCGCCCATGATTTGGACTTCGACGTGCTTTGGATTGCGGATGTATTTTTCAAGATAGATCTCGTCATTGCCAAAGGCGAGTTTAGCTTCGGATTTTGCTCGTTCATAGGCGTCTTTCAGCTCACTCATGCAATGGGCCATGCGCATGCCGCGTCCGCCGCCACCATTGACGGCTTTCAGCATAATGGGAAAGCCCACATCCTTGGCAAACTTTTCCACTTCAGCAAAGTTCATGACTGGTCCGTCACTGCCGGGAATAAACCGGATACCGGCCTTTTTGGCCTGTGCGCGGGCGTTGACTTTGTCACCGAACATGGTGAGGTGGTCGATATGGGGGCCAATGAACGTGATGCCTTCTTCGGCGCAGCGCCTAGCAAGGTCTGCGTTTTCCGAAAGAAAGCCATAGCCGGGATGGATGGCGTCGACATGGTGCTCATGGGCCACCCGGATGATCTCTTCTATATCAAGGTAGGCATCGACTGGCTTTTTCCCTTTCCCGATCAAATAAGACTCATCGGCGCGGAAGCGATGGAGGGATAGGGAATCTTCTTTACTGTAGACCGCAATTGTTCGGATTCCCATTTCGTGACAGGCACGAAAAACACGAATTGCAATTTCGCCGCGATTGGCGACCAGGACGGACGTAATTTTTTTCATAGAAGGACCTCCCCTTGGATTCGCGGTCAAAGGACTATGCCTAGGAACCGGGTAATAAGAAAAAGGTAATAGTCAATATAGAAATTTTCTTACTGTAGTTGCTATTATAACAAATGAATTTCATTATGCAACTAAAATCGTTCGATTTATTAAGAAAAATGGGTGCTCGCTTTGCAACTGTTAGAAACCATACAAATCCGCCTTTTCTTTCTCCAAGGTTTTCTTTTTGAAAGGGGGAGATCCTCATCTCCCGAAACGGTTGCGTTCTTCCCATATTATGGTATAATACAAAGAATGCAGTCCACCGCAGACTGCTTTAAATCTGCCCAATTGAAAGGGGTTTTATGATGTCCAGCTTTTTGAAGGATTTTAAAGCTTTTGCACTTCGCGGTAACGTTGTCGACATGGCTGTCGGTGTGATCATTGGCGGTGCTTTCGGTAAGATTGTCGCTTCCTTTGTGTCCGACATCATCATGCCGCCTATTGGGATGATCTTGGGTGGGGTTGATTTCTCAAACCTCTTTATCAATCTTTCCAGCAAGAAAGTTGATACCCTTGCAGAAGCAACGGCTGCCAAGGTTCCTGTCATTGCCTACGGGAAATTCATTACGACGGTCATTGATTTTCTCATCATGGCTTTTGTCATCTTCCTCATGATTTCCCTCCTGAATCGCTTTAAGAAGGAAGAAAAGGAAGAACCAGCACCAGAGACGCTTTGCCCATTCTGTAAGATGCCCATCGATCCGGCCGCAACAAAATGTCCGCATTGTACTTCTGATATCCCCAAGGACAGTCACTGAGATTGCTTTTGCTGATCCATGCAGTCGTTCCTTTGCAAAATAGGGGACCTGCATGGGTCCTTATTTTTATCATAACAAGGAGGTTTGTCCATGAGCGTCATTGATACTCTCAAGGAACGGGGTTACCTTAAACAGTTATCCCACGAAGAAGAAATCAAGGAATTATTGGAAAAGGAAAAGATCACATACTATATTGGCTTTGATCCGACGGCGGACAGCCTTCATGTAGGTCATTTCATCGCTCTTATGGTCATGGCCCATATGCAGCGTGCCGGTCATCGTCCCATTATCCTCATGGGCGGCGGTACGGGTATGATCGGTGACCCAAGCGGCAAAAATGAGATGCGCAAGATGCTGACACCGGAATTCATTCACCACAATGTGGAATGCTTCAAGAAACAGGTTGGCCGCTTCATCGATCTGTCGGACGGCAAGGCCATTGTTGCCGATAACGCGGACTGGCTGCTGGGGCTCAATTACATCAAGTTCCTCCGCGAAGTAGGCGTTCATTTTTCTGTCAACCGGATGCTGGGGGCAGAATGCTACAAGAACCGCCTTGCCAGTGAAAATGGACTTTCTTTCTTTGAAATGAACTATATGATCATGCAGGCCTATGACTTCTATGTCCTTCATAAGAAGTATAACTGCGTGATGGAACTGGGCGGTGATGACCAGTGGTCCAATATGATTGCCGGAGTGGAACTCATTCGACGTAAAGATCGTCAGCCCGCTTTCTGCATGACCAACACCCTCTTGACCAACAGTCAGGGCCAGAAAATGGGCAAGACCGTCGGCGGAGCCGTCTGGCTGTCAGCAGAAAAAACCTCTCCCTTTGATTTTTATCAATACTGGAGAAACGTCGATGACGCCGATGTGGAAAAATGCCTGGCTCTCCTGACCTTCCTTCCCATGGATGAAGTACGCCGTCTCGGCGCCCTTGAAGGGTCAAAAATCAACGAAGCAAAAGTGACCTTAGCCTATGAAGTGACAAAACTGGTTCACGGAAAAGAAGAAGCCGATAAGGCCAAAGCAGCCGCGGAAGCCCTTTTTGGTGCTGGCGGGGATATGGGAAATGCCCCTGTGGTGGAAGTTACGAAGGAGCAATTCGGAAGCCCGCTTTTGGACCTTCTTTTTGATGCCAAGATCATTGCTTCCAAGAGCGAAGGACGCCGCCTGATCCAACAAAATGGCCTTACGGTCGGGGATACGAAGGTAACGGATGTGGCCGCCGCGCTATCGGAAACCCTTTTTGAAGGTAAAACGGAGGTCCTCCTCCGCAAAGGAAAGAAAAAATATTATCGTCTCATCTTAAAATAAAAGATGATTGTAAAGGTCCTGCCCCTTCTATTTGAAGGGGGGACCTTTTTCCCATGGGAAAAAAATGAGTCAGCTAAACATGGATTTCACAATAGTTATTTTATAGAAACTATTATCAATAAGAATTTAGTTTAAATTAGCGAATTTTTCACATAAATCTTTAAAATGAGATATAATAGAGGAGTCAATAAACCTGATTTTCATGAGTGCCCCTTGGGGGGCTTTTCGAGGGGAAATTTGTCCCATTGTCCTTACGTTGGAGAGGGATCCTGCCCATGGGATTCGGGGTGTATAGAAAATAGGGAGGATGTTAACGTCATGAATTACGAAAAGGAATACGCAAAGAAACTCACGACGCCGGAAGAAGCCGTTAAAATCGTAAAAAGCGGTGACTGGGTAGACTATGGGTGGTGCGCCAACCATCCCCGCGTACTGGATAAGGCCCTGGCGGAACGGATGATCAAGGAACCGAGCCTGACAGATCTTAAGTTCCGCGGCGGTGTTGCGCTCTGGATGCCGGAAGTGGCCAAGATTCCCAATGCCAAGGAACAGATGTGCTGGAATTCCTGGCATGCAAGTGGTTATGAAAGAAAACTCACGGATAACGGAATTGGCTACTATGCGCCGCTGCGTTTTTCCGAGCTCCCCCGCAATTACCGCGACAACATTAAACATGTCGATGTCACGTTCATCCAAGTGGCTCCGATGGATAAACATGGGTACTTTAATTTCGGCCTTTCCGCATCCGATATTGCAGCCGTGATCGAAGTCTCCGAAAAGGTTGTCGTTGAAGTCAATCCTCTGATGCCGGTCGTCTTAGGTGGTACGGAAGTCAGTGTCCATATTGATGATGTTGATTTCATTGTTGAAAATGAAGGCATTCCCATGGCCGATCTGCCGAGCGGTGTTCCCAGTGAGATTGATGAAGCAGTTGCCAAGCTCATTGTTCCGGAAATCCCGAATGGTGCCTGCTTGCAGCTCGGAATCGGCGGTATGCCGAACGCTGTTGGTGCCATGATTGCCAAGAGCGACCTCAAGGATCTTTCCGTTCATACGGAAATGTATGTCGATGGGTTTGTTGATATCGCTAACGCCGGCAAGCTGACCTGTGCGCAGAAGAATATTGACAAGGGCCGTCAGGTCTTTACCTTCGCTGCCGGCACGAAGAAACTCTATGATTATGTAGACAATAACCCTGCCATCATGGCTGCTCCGGTTGATTATGTCAATGATGCCCGTGTCGTTGCCCAGATCGATAACTTCATGTCCATCAATAACTGCATCGAAGTGGACCTGACCGGTCAGGTGGCTTCCGAATCGGTTGGGCACAGACATATCAGCGGTGCTGGCGGACAGCTTGACTTCATGTTGGGAGCTTATCTGTCCAAGGGTGGTAAGAGCTTCCTTTGCTGCTCTTCTGCCTTTAAGGGTCATGATGGGGAAATCAAGAGCCGTATCGTTCCGACCTTAACGCCTGGCGATGCCATTACGGCGACGAGAACGAACCTCAACTACTTTGTCACGGAATACGGGATTGTCAATCTCAAAGGGATGACCACGTGGCAGCGTGCAGAAAAACTGATTTCCGTTGCCCATCCGGATGTCCGCGAAAAACTGATCAAAGATGCAGAAAGCATCGGGATTTGGAGAAATTCCAACAAACGCTGATAAGCTATGGGAAAAGGGCCGTGAGAATTTTCACGGCCCTTTTTTGGCGGCTCGTAAGGAAGACCTGTTCACTCCGGTTTTCTTCCCATACGCTGTGTGGTACAATAGAAAAAGCGTAGGAATTCATCCTCGCAATCTGTTTTCCAGTTAAGGAGGATCCATCAATGAAAACCGTTCATGTAGCGGCTGCGGTCATGATCCGCGGCGACCGTGTCTATGCGACCCAGCGTGGCTACGGTGAATTTAAGGATAAATGGGAGTTTCCCGGCGGTAAGGTGGAAGCTGGGGAAACCCCGGAAAAGGCCTTGGTCCGTGAAATCAAGGAAGAACTGGCTGCCCAAATTTCAGTGGGAAAACGGCTCACGACCGTCGAATATGATTACCCTGAATTCCATCTGGTGATGGACTGCTACCTTTGCAGCGTCGATCCCAGTACCTTGAAGCTCTTGGAACATGAAAATGCCGAATGGCTTACTTGGCGTGACTTCAATAAGATGGACTGGATGGAAGCTGATAAGAAGGTCGTGGAAGCCGTTAAGGCTTTCTTCAAGGAAGCGGAAAGAAAAATCATGTAACCTAAACGCAAAGGACGCAAATACCTGGCTGGTGCAGGCAAAGGTCCATGAAATCAAAAAAGGAGCATCCCTCCAAGCAAGGATTTTGTTTGGAGGGATGCTCCTTTTTCAATAAAAAATTTCCACCGAGGTAAGAAAGAGGGGGAGTCCTTTTCTATCCTTCTGCAAGAAAGCTGCAGGACCGAATCCTGCAGCTTTCTTCCTGATCTTATTGTTTTGGCGGTCTGACAGGCGGAGGAGCAATACTGCTCTTAGGCGCTGACGATTCGCTGGAAGAGGCTTTGGAACCGCTTTCAGAAGGCTTGGCATCCTGCGCTTCCTTCTTCTCATCGGCTGCTTTCTTTTTCTTTTCTTCTGCCTCTTTCTTTTTCTTGTCCTCTTCGGCTTTCTTGTCATCGTTGGGTTCACTTACCCGAACCGGTTCCTTGAAGCCGCTGGGACGTTCAAAATCTTCCACAGGCAGTTCATCGACGGCGTAAGTCATGAAGGTCCGCCATAAGGTGGCCGGTTCACCGCCGCCCGTCATCCCGCCTAAGGAATCATTGTTGTCGTCGCCAATCCAGACGGCAGCGGCCAGATTTGGTGTGAAGCCGACGAACCAAGCATCGCGGTATTCACTCGTGGTCCCCGTCTTGCCGGCAGAAGGTCTGCTGATGGCAGCGCCGCGCCCGGTACCGCGGGTCATGACATCTTCCATCATGCTGATCAGCATATAGACGCTGCTCGGTTTAGCTACTGTAACAGGGTCTGCTTTGTGTTCGTAGATGGTCTTGCCGTTCCGATCCACAATCTTGACGATTGGCGTCGGTTTGTTGAATTTTCCCATGTTGGCAATGGCGCCATAGGCACCTGCCATTTCAAGGGGCGTGACGCCGTGGGTCAGGCCACCTAAGGCCATGGCCGAGTTGTCATCGGACTGGGGTCCATCTTCAACAAGGGTCGTAATGCCCATTTTCTTGGCAAGCTTCAAGACATTGCTGTTGCCGTATTTTTCACTGATCTTGATGGCCGGAATGTTGTACGAATAGGTGAGAGCCCGGCGATAGGTCATTTTGCCGTGGAAGCGGCGGTCATAGTTCTGCGGGTTCCAGCTGCCGGGAATGGGGGAGTCATCGACAATGTCGTTTGGTGTGGCACCATGTTCCAAGGCGTTAAGGTAAACAAAAGGTTTAAAAGCGGAACCCGGCTGGCGCTCTGCCATGACGGCCCGGTTGAACTGGTCCGTCCCGCGGCCGCCAATCATGGCTTTGATGTATCCTGTTTTCGGATCGATTGCGACAATGGCTGACTGGGGCTGCTTAAGCTTATTGCTGTCCGTGTAGTAGGTCGGCGTCAGGGCTGCGGCCCGTTCAGCGGCTTTCTGCATGGTTGGGTCAAGGGAGGTATAAACCTTGAGCCCTTGCTTATAGACGGCATCGGGACCAAATTTATCAATGAGGATCTGGATGCAGTAGTCGATGAAATAGCTTTTGGAGCCAGGATTTGAAGTCAGGCTCTTATATTCGAGCTTTTCCTCACTTGCTTTTTTGTGTTCTTCCGGCGTGATGAAATTATACTTTTCCATCTGGCTGAGGACCGTTTCCTGACGGGCCTTGGCTGTCTTCGGATTGGCTTTCGGGTTGTAATAATTCGGGCTCTTGGGAATCCCGGCAATCATAGCGGCCTCGGCAAGATCCAAATCTTCAACATGTTTCCCAAAGTAGGTATTGGCTGCCGTTTCGACCCCGTAGGCCCCTTGACCGAAGTAAATCTGGTTCATGTACATTTCCAGAATTTCCTTTTTGGTGTACTTCTGTTCAATCTGGAGTGCAATGAAGGCTTCGTGGATCTTTCTCGTCAGCGTCCGTTCCTGCGTAAGGAAGTAGTTTTTGGCCAGCTGCTGGGTAATGGTACTGCCGCCTTGGACCTCATCATAACGAATGTAGGTGTAGATGGCGCGGGCAATCCCTTTGAAGTCAATTCCGCCGTGTTGGTAAAAGCGGATGTCTTCAGCTGCAAGGAACGCGTTCTGCAGGTTTTTAGGTACCTTACTGATGGAAACGGGGATACGGTCTTCTTCGGAATCAACGGTCGAAATCAGGTCGCCATTGATGTCATAGAACTGGGACGACGCCATGGGCACCATATCTTTTGACATAATCTTGGCTGTTGTGAACTTTGCCAGGGCAAAGAAAGCCGTGAGGGAAATGAACCCTACAAGGATCAGGGCAAGGACAGCCGAAAGAATCATGCCTCCTAATTTTTTCTTTTCCCGAGGATTTCGGGGCTTGAGGAGATTCCTCCAGTTTCTTTTTCCTTTATACGTCATTGTGTCAGCTCCTGTTTCTAGATTGATCTGATGGAAAAAGCAAATAGCTAACCGTATTATATCACAACTTGACGGACTGCAATAGAAATTCTTTCCGAATTCGCATGCCTTGTGGCCCTCGAAAGGGGAAGGGAGGGTAGGTCCTTCTTCTTTTGGGACTTTCAATATGATATAATATAAGTTCAAAATTCTGTTATGCTATTTTCTTTCTATGATATAAGGAGATTTTCATGAGACGAGAAGATGTTGAACTTTTGGCCCCGGCTGGGACCTGGGAGGCCCTTGAGGCGGCTGTTTTTGCCGGTGCCGATGCGGTTTATCTGGGTGGCTCTGCTTTTGGCGCTCGGGCCTATGCCGAAAATTTTGGCCCTGAAGAACTGCAGCGGGCCATCACTTTTGCTCACCTGCACCATGTTCGTATCTATGTCACGGTCAATACCCTTGTCACTGATGAGGAAATGAAGGCGCTGGGGGACTATGTCACGTTCCTCAGCAATATCGGTGTTGATGGCATCATTGTCCAGGATCTTGGCATCATCCGGCTTTGCCGCCGCACGGTACCTGAACTGGAACTGCATGCCAGTACGCAGATGACCATTACCAATTCCGCTGGTGCCATCTTTGCCTACCATCAGGGTATGCCCCGTTCTGTCATGGCTAGGGAAACCACCTTAAAGGACTTAAAAACAATCTGTCAAAAGACGCCTGGTGAGATCGAGACATTCATGCATGGCGCACTCTGCATCTGTTATTCCGGTCAGTGTCTTATGTCAAGCCTCATCGGCAGCCGCAGCGGAAACCGGGGCCGCTGTGCCCAGACCTGCCGCATGCCCTATACCTTGGTCAACAAGGAGGGAAAGGACATGCTCCAAAACGCTGATGCCGGTCAGTATCTCTTGAGTCCAAAGGATATGAACACCCTTGACATCCTCCCCCAACTCATCGAAACCGGCGTTCGGTCCTTTAAAATCGAAGGGCGCATGAAACGGCCTGAATACGTGGCCGTCGTGACAGATATCTACCGCCGCGCCATTGACCGCTATTTCACAGGCAAGTACGTTGTCCCTGAAAAAGATCGTGAACACATTGAACAGATCTTCAACCGTGATTTTACGACGGCCTATCTTGAGAAAAAGCCGGGACGAACCATGATGAGTGACCGCCGCCCCAATAACCGCGGCATCCTTCTGGGCCGGGTTGTTTCCTTGAATAAAGATCACACGGAAGGTACGATCAAGCTCGAACGGACCCTGCACCTGGGGGACGGTCTGGAATTTTGGGTGAGCGTCGGCGGCCGCGTGGGAACGATTGTCGATGCCATGACGGTCAATGGAAAGAGCCGTGACGTAGCCGAAGTAGGCGAGAAGGTTACCATCTCCGTACCTCGAGGCCTCCGTCTTAACGACCGCGTTTTCCGGACGAATGACCACGAACTCATGATCTATGCTGAAAGTTTCTTTGGCCCGGAACATAAAAAACGCATTCCCCTGTCCTTTTATGTGACCGCTCCTTTCGGAAAGCCTATGACCATTACGGCTGCGGATGATGAAGGTCATACGGGGACGGCACAGACTCAGTTCATTGTAGAAAGGGCTCGCAAGCATGCCCTTGATGAAACCGTGGTGCGAAAACAGGTGGACCGCCTGGGCAACACGGAATTTTCTTTAGGGAGCTTGCTCCTTACGTGCGATGACAATGTCATGGTTCCCATGAGTGAAATCAATGAAGCGCGCCGTCTTGCTGTAGAAGCTCTCACGAAAGCGCGCCTTGAGGATTTTTGCCCGCCCCGCAAAAAGGTTCAATGGAGTGACCGCAATTTGTCCCAGCCTGTCAATCATTCTCTGCGCCGCCATGCTGAACTGTCCGTCCATGTTGATACCTTGGATAAGGCCAAAGCCGCCCTTTCAGGCGGCGCCGACGTCCTTATTGTTGGCGGCGACAGTTTTACCCTGCCTCTTTTGACGCTGAAAGACCTTGAAACCCTTGGCGGCTGGGTCCGGGAAAAGGGAAAGAAGTGGTATATCGGCACGAGCCGTATTGTTTCCGAAGGACAGCTTTCCTACTATGATCAGGTCCTACCCCGTTGGCAGGCCCTGTCGCCTGACGGAATCGTCGTGAGCAATAACGGACTTGTAGAAAAGGTCCTTGCCCAGGGACTTCCTTTGTGGGTCGATTGGAACCAAAATACCTTTAACAGCCAGAGCATCCTTTTTTGGCAGGAACTTGGCGCTGAGGGCATCACGCTGTCTCCGGAACTTACGCTCTCCCAAGTCGAGGGCCTTGCGAGGAAGTCAAACCTGCCCTTGGAATGCCTTGCCGAAGGCTCCCTTGAAATGATGGTCTCCGAATATTGTGTAGAGGGCAGCTTCCTCGGCCATCTTGATCAAGGCCACTGTGATTATCACTGCAAAGAAGCCGGTTTTCTCGAGGACCGGAAGAAAGTCCGTTTCCCGTTGAAACAGGACCAATTTGGCCGGATGCATATCCTCAATGGTCAGCGCCTTTCCATGCTGGCCCATGCAAAGAAAATGGAGAAGATAGGCCTTGCCCGGCTGCGGTTTGACGCCCGGAATGCTTCTGTCGAAGAGACTGGCGTCCTGACCGCCATGTACCGGGGCGTTCTTGACGGGGTGACCCTTGTCGAGGAAAATGAACCGGGAACCACGCGGGGCCATTATTTTAGAGGTGTCTTATAATGGCAAAATTTGCAATCAATACATTGGAATTTACCAAGGTCAGGGAAAAACTCAGCCAGTACGCTGGTACGGCCATGGGGCAGCGTCTTGCCATGGAACTGATGAGTTCTTCCCGCTTTGAGGAGGTCAAACTTTCTCAGGAAGAAACTGCGGAAGCGGTCCGTATCCTCGATGAAGGCCGGCGTATTCCCTTAGGGGGCATTACGGATATTTCTGGATTGGTGAAACGTACCCGTGTCGGCAGCCTTCTTGATCCGGAAGAATTCAAGGCCATCCAGGATGCCATTTCGGGGATGCTGGACCTTAAGGCATTCCTTAAGGAGGTAAGAGAAACGGCGCCTGCTCTTGTGCGTTACGGCGATGAGCTTTATGATTTTTCGCGCCTTTCTAAGCAGCTATCCAGCGTCCTTGATGAAAAAGGCAATATCAAGGATACAGCTTCGGTGAAGCTCTCGGGCCTTCGAACGGGCATCCTCGTTGCTCGCAACCGGGTAAAGGATAAGCTTTCCGACCTCCTGCATGACCCAAACAACCAGAAATATTTCCAAGACGCCCTCGTCACCATGCGTGAGGATCGGTATGTCATCCCCATCAAGCAAGAATATCGCCTTAATTTTCCTGGCATTGTCCATGACCAGTCGTCAAGCGGGGCGACGCTCTTCATTGAACCGATGGCTGTTGTCAATCTCAATAACGACATCAAGAAGTATATCCTTGAAGAAAAGGCGGAAGTGGAACGCATCCTGCGAACGTTGACAAGCCATGTAGGGGCTGAAGCAGACCATATCCTTGAGAGTCTTACCGTTGTGGCCCAAGTGGACCTCATTTCGGCCAAGGCTCTCTATGCCGAGGCGCTTGGGGCGCGGCGACCCATGATGGTCCTTGATCACAATCTGCGTATTGTCAAGGGCCGTCATCCCCTTTTGGAGCAGGATTCTATTGTCCCCCTTGATATTGAGCTGGGTCGGGACTTTACGACGCTTCTCATTACAGGACCCAATACGGGCGGCAAGACTGTCGCCTTAAAGACCGTTGGCCTCTTTGCCCTCATGGCCCAGGCGGGACTCTTTCTTCCTGCTGAAGAAGCGGTTTTCCCTGTTTTTTCCGGAATTTACGCCGATATTGGCGATGAACAGAGTATTGAACAGAGCCTGTCCACGTTTTCCGGTCACATGAAGAACATGATTTCCATAATAAGGGAAGCCACGGATCGCGATCTGGTCCTTGTCGATGAAGTCTGTGTCGGGACCGATCCGACAGAAGGAGCAGCCCTTGCCATGGCCATGATTGAGCATTTTTATAAGGCCCATGTCCTTACGATCATGACAACACATTACAGCGAGCTCAAGACCTTTGCCTATGAACATGAAGGCATGCAGAACGCCAGCGTCGAATTTGATCCGGAAACGCTGCGTCCGACCTACCGTCTTCTTATGGGGGTCCCGGGAAGCAGCAACGCTTTTTATATCAGCCGCCGTTTGGGCCTATCTGAAGACATTCTTGATGAGGCACGGACCTTTATCAATGAGCGGCACAGCAATATGGAACGGGTGCTCCAGAATCTTGAAGGAGAGCGGCGGGAATACGAAAGCCGCAAGGATGAAATTGAAACGCTGCGGCGGGAAACGGAAATCCTCCGCAACCAGCTGAAAGCAGAAAAGACCCGTCTTGAAAAGAGCCGGAATGACATCCTTCGCAAGGCCCGGGAAGAAGCGGATGAGCTTTATCGCAACGCCCGCCGTGAAAGCCAAGGCATCCTCAAGGAACTGCGGGCTCAGCAGAATCTCGTGGAAAGCGCCAAAGTCGAACAGCTGGCTGAGATGAGCCGCAAGGCCCTTAGTAAGAATTTTTCCATTTCGGGCCGCACGGAGCCGGAAGGGCAGGGCCTTACAAGCGGCAACGCGGCTGTTGGCAAGGTGGTCTTTGTCAAGACCCTGGGCCAGGAAGGAAAGATTACAGCTGTCAATGGCCGTGATGTGACGGTTGCTGTCGGCGTCATGAAGATGAATGTGTCCATGAAGGATTGTATTCTCACAAAGGCCCAGCCAGTTTCGCCGCAAAAGACGTACCGGACGCTTAAGAAAAGTTCCGGCAGCCGTCATGAGTTCTTTGTTAAAAAGGCCCAGGATACGTCTATCCAGACCGATGTACGGGGGAAAACCGTGGATGAAGCCATCCCTGACGTGGATAAGGCCATTGATGACGCGTTGCTTGCCGGTATGGACCGCTTCCGCTTGGTTCATGGAAAGGGCACGGGCATGCTTCGCAAGGGACTGCTCGAATACCTCAAGCAGCATCCCAATGTGAAAAAAACAGAAATGGCACCTCTTAACGAAGGCGGTTTTGGAGCAACCATCGTGTACGTCAAATAGAAGGAACCGACCGGCTCATACAGGAGCCTTATGGAAAAACTCCTTGCCTTTTATATCTATTAATGATAAAATGTTTCGGTAAAGCTAATTGGTGGAGGTGAAAACATGCCGAATATTAAGTCTTCCGTTCGTAGCGTCAAGACTGATGCTGAGCGCCGCGCTGCCAATGGCCCCGTCAAGGCGGAAATCCGCAGTACTGCACGTAAGGTTGAAGCTTTTGCTGCTGCTGGTTCCAAGGATGAGGCTCAGGCCGCTCTTAAGACCGCTGCAAGCTTACTCGATAAAGCTGCCCGCAAGGGTACGGTGAACAAATTTGCTGCTGCTCGCAAAAAGTCCCGTTTAGCCAAGAAAGTCAACGCAGTCAAATAAGACAGTCCAAAAGACTGACAGCCATTCGGCTGCCAGTCTTTTTGCTATACGGAAGCTTTTTCAGCAGCGGCTTTTTTACAAGGAGCCATCCTTCATGCTATAATGAAAATAACCCCCACGCGGCTTATGCCGCGCGGTGTTTTTAGCTTATTGAAATCTTGGAGGTAGAATCAATCCATGCCACAGACCCATAGAATCCGGAATTTTTCCATCATTGCCCATATCGATCATGGAAAATCCACGCTTGCTGACCGCCTCATCGAAAAGACAGGGACCCTTTCCAAGCGGGAAATGGAAGACCAGATCCTTGACAATATGTCCCTTGAACGGGAGCGGGGCATCACCATCAAGGACCAGGCCGTCCAGCTTGATTACCATGCCAAAGACGGCAATGATTACATCTTGAACCTTATTGACACCCCGGGCCATGTCGACTTCAACTACGAGGTCTCCCGAGCTCTCGCTGCCTGTGAAGGCGCACTCCTTGTCATCGACGCGACTCAGGGCATTGAAGCGCAGACCCTGGCCAACGTCTACCTTGCAATGGAACATGACCTTGAAATCATCCCGGTTATCAACAAGGTGGATCTTCCTAGTGCCGATCCTGACCGGGTCATCAAGGAAGTGGAAGATGTCCTGGGTATTGATGGGTCGGAAGCCATTCTTTGCTCGGCAAAAACGGGCCTTGGCATTGATGAGGTCCTGGAGGCTGTTGTTAACCGTATCCCGGCTCCCCAAGGGGATGACGCGGCACCGCTGCAGGCGCTCATCTTTGACTCTAAATTTGACTCATATAAAGGGGTCATGCTCTACTTACGTGTTATGAATGGCTGCCTTAAAAAGGGCATGACGATCCGCCTTATGGCAACGGGAAAAGTCTATGAAGTTACGGAAGTGGGCGTCTTCAAACCGGCCCTTGTCAATGTTGAGGAACTGGGGGAAGGCATGGTTGGTTTCCTTGCCGCGTCCATCAAGAACGTCCGCGATGCGCGGGTGGGGGATACCATCACGGATGAAAACCATCCCGCTGCCAAGGCCCTGCCCGGTTATCGCAAAGCAACTCCCATGGTGTACTGTGGTCTTTATCCTGTGGAAAATTCCGATTATGATAACCTCCGCGATGCTCTGGAAAAACTGCAGCTCAACGATGCTTCCCTCATGTTTGAGCCGGAAACTTCCTCCGCCTTGGGGTTTGGCTTCCGCTGCGGTTTTTTGGGGCTCCTTCACATGGATGTCATCAAGGAACGGCTGGAAAGAGAATATAACCTCGCCTTGATTACAACCGCACCCAACGTCATTTACGAAGTTGTCCGTACGAATGGGGATGTGGAAATGGTGGACAATCCTTCTCTTTTCCCACCCCAAACTGTCATCGACCATGTAGAAGAGCCCTTTGTTAATGCAACCATCATCGTACCCAAGGAATATGTGGGACCTGTGATGGAACTGTCCCAAGAAAAACGTGGGGAATATGCCAATATGACCTATCTTGATGAAAACCGGGTCATGCTCCACTACAGCCTGCCTTTAAGTGAAATCATCTTTGATTATTTTGACCGCTTGAAATCCGTATCCCGCGGTTATGCCTCCCTTGACTATGAACTGTCGGGATATCGGCCCAGCGATATGGTCAAAGTCGATATCCTCCTAAATGGGGATCCTGTCGACGCGTTGTCGGCCATTGTCCATCGGGACCGCGCCCAAGTACGGGGCCGCGCCCTTGTGGAAAAATTGCGCAAGATCATTCCCCGGCAGCTTTTTGAAATCCCCATCCAGGCCGCAATCGGAAGCAAGATCATTGCTCGTGAGAACGTCAGTGCCCTGAGAAAGGACGTTCTTGCCAAATGCTATGGCGGTGATATTACGCGTAAACGTAAACTTCTTGAAAAACAAAAGGCCGGGAAGAAACGGATGAAACAGGTTGGCTCCGTGGAACTGCCCCAAGAAGCCTTCATGGCCATCCTTAAAATGGATGAAAAGTAAGCATTTCCTTGCTTGCGGGGATTGTCCTTTCTTTACCTAGACTGGCGGACAGTTCATTTTTCATAAAAAGCAAAGAAGGGGGCCTTTGTCATGAAGGCTGACAAGAAAGAAAACGCTCTCCTTAAGGGAAAAGTAAGCTCGCAGGACCTAATCTTCTCGGTCCTTTCAGAAAAAATCAAAAAGGGAATCCTTTCGGCTGGTGAAGAATTGAAACAGGTGGAACTGGCCAAATCCTTTGGTGTTTCTCGGATGCCTGTAAGAGAGGCTTTGAATCGTCTCGTGGCAGAAGGTTATGCAGAAAAGCTTTCCAACCGCCACATCATTGTGCGGGGAAAAAAAGGTTCCCCTGATGGCTTGGATCTACCCATGCAGGAAAAAATAAAAGAACCGCTCAAAAATACGGCCATCCAGCCTATCAATCTCTTGCCCGCGCGGGAACAGGTCGCCTCCTATTTGCGCAAGGCTATTTTCCGTAAGGAAATCGAGACGGGAACGGTCCTGACTTTGGAAGAAACGGCCCGCAGGATGGGTGTATCCGTCACCCCTGTGCGGGAAGCTCTGCAGCTGCTTTCTTCCCAGGGACTCGTCCGGCTGCGTCCCAATAAAGGGGCCGTTGTTCTAGGCATGAGCACTAAGAACATTCGTGACCACTATGCCGTGCGCGCGCTCCTTGAAGGCGAAGCTGCTTATCTTGCAGCGCAGGAAGGGACCGATATTTCCGGCATTGAAGCTGTCTATAAAGATATGAAGCGGTCCCTTGCGGAGAAAAATTACAGTGCTTATAAGGACTACAACGAAAGCTTTCATATGGCCATTTGGAAAGCCTGTGGCAATGAGAAATTGGAACATCTTGCAGCCAATCTATGGAGTGGTCTATCCATGGGATATCTGGTCACCGAAGAGGAATATGCCAAGATTTCCAGCATAGAGCACGATGAGCTCATGCAAGCCCTGCGGGCCCATGACGGCAAGCGGGCGAGGGCGCTCATGGTTGCCCATATGAAGCGCAGCATGGAAGACGTGCTCACCAATTACCGCAGCTTTGTCACAAGGGAAGAAAAATAAAAAATGGATATATCTATTTTATAAACAAACAAAAATGGATAGCAGTGCCTGCGTTGGCGCACTCGTAGAGACGAGATTTTCCAAAAGTCACAAAGTGATTTTCGGAAAGTCTCTTTTTTTATGAGCAGAATGGAAAACACCTGATAAAAACTCGACTAATTAGATAATATTCGTAAGAGCATTTCGTTAATTGTATGGAAAAAACAGAAAACTCTATGATTCTCTTGACGAAATATCAAATTTGGAATATAGTCTAATCAAGAAATGGATACTTTATTAAATATAAAATACAAATGTATATTTTAAAATGTATCCAATGGCGCCAATTCTATCTAAGGGAGGAATTGCTATGTCACCCGTTGCCATTACGTTGGCACTGCTCTTATTTGTTATTGTTATGTTTGTTTGGGAAAAGATTCCACTGGCGGTTACGTCCATCATTGCGCTCCTTGTCCTGGTTCTTACAGGAGTCCTCAGTCCCAAGGATGCCTTTGGTGGTTTTGTCGATAACAATCTGATCCTTTTTGTTGCTATGTTCGTGATTGGGGGCTGCTTTTTTGAAACCGGTATGGCCAATCGGGTGGGCGGCATCGTCACCAAATTCGCCCATACGGAACGGGAACTCATTGTTGCGGTCATGCTTGTGACGGGCATCATGAGCGGCTTTCTTTCCAATACAGGAACGGCCGCTATCTTGATTCCAATCGTCATTGGAACGGCATCAAAATCTGGTTTTTCCCGTTCCCGCCTGCTCCTTCCCCTCATCTTTGCTGCTGCCATGGGCGGGAACCTCTCCATTATCGGCGCTCCGGGCAACCTTTTAGGAAAAGCCGCGCTTCAGAATGTAGGTGTTGAAATCAGTTTCTTTGAATATGGCTTTGTCGGTCTTCCTATTCTTCTGATCAGTACGGCCTTCTTTGCCTGTGTCGGGTATCGTTTCCTGCCGGAAAAAACGAAGAACATGGGAGATTCCATGTATGATGAGGAGCAGGACTTTTCCGATGTGCCGCGATGGAAACAAATGGTTTCCTTGGTTGTCATGGTCCTTACCATTCTTGCCATGATCTTTGAAAAGCAGATTGGCATCAAGTTCTATCTTTCCGGCTGCATCGGTGCAGTTGTCCTTGTGGCCTGCGGCGCTATCAGCGAAAAGGCGGCCTATCGTTCCATTGATATGCAGACCATCTTTGTTTATGGCGGCACCTTGGCCCTTGCCAAAGCCCTTCAAAAGACAGGCGCCGGCAAGATGATTGCTGACACGGTCATTAGTGCCTTGGGACCCAGTGCGTCTCCCTTTGCTCTGCTCGTGGTGGTCTTTCTCCTCGCGACCCTCATGACAAACTTTATGAGCAACTTTGCCACGACTGCCCTTCTCGTACCAATCAGTCTCAATATCTCAGCCGGAATGGGGGCGGATCCCAAGGCCGTTGTCGTCGCTACCGTCATCGGAGCGTCCCTTGCTTTTGCCACTCCTATCGGGATGCCGGCCAATATGATGGTCTTTGCCCCAGGTGGGTATACGTTCAATGATTATGTCAAGGCAGGCCTTCCGATGATTGTGGTTTCCGCTATTATCAGTCTCATTTTGCTTCCCCTCATTTTCCCATTTTATCCTTGAGAAAATGATGACCCATATCAAGCTAGGCAGTTATTAATAAGGAGGAATTTTTAAATGTCACACACTGAACAAGTTGAACAGATGACCGATATCATGGCTCGGTTTGTCGGGTATACGTCCAAGGTCCTGCCGGACGATGTTGCAGACAAATTAAAGGAACTGGCTTCCAAGGAAACCGTACCCATTGCCAAACTGCTATATGAAACCTATGAAAAGAACATGGAGCTTGCCAAAAAGCTTGACCGTCCGTCCTGTCAGGATACGGGCGTGCTGCAGTTCTTTGTAAAATGCGGAACCAAGTTCCCTCTCATTGACGACTTGGAAGCACTGCTGCGTGAAGCCGTGATCCGCACGACGGTTACGACCCCGCTCCGTCATAACAGTGTAGAAACCTTTGACGAATACAATACGGGGAAAAATGTCGGTAAAGGAACCCCTTCCGTATTTTGGTCCATTGAACCAAACTCTGATTCCTGCGAAATCTATACCTATATGGCAGGCGGTGGCTGCACCCTTCCAGGTCATGCCATGGTCCTGATGCCAGGGGAGGGGTATGAAGGCGTTACGAAATTTGTCCTTGAAAGAATGGTCAGCTATGGCCCGAATGCCTGCCCTCCTTTCCTCGTTGGTGTTGGTGTTGCAACCAGCGTTGAAACAGCGGCCCTTAATTCAAAACTGGCCCTCATGCGTCCTGTCGGGTCCCATAACCCGAACGAACGGGCAGCCAAGATGGAACGGCTCTTGGAAGAAGGCATCAATAAGATTGGCCTAGGCCCGCAGGGTATGACAGGATCGGCCTCTGTACTGGGCGTCAATATCGTCAATACAGCCCGCCATCCATCGGCCATCGGTGTTGCCGTGAACATTGGCTGCTGGAACCATCGCCGCGGTCACATCATCTTTGATAAGGATCTGCATTATACTGTTACTACCCACAAAGGAGCTGAATTTTAATGGCTAAGATTATCCTTCATACGCCCATCAAGGACGAAGACATCAAGAACCTCAAAATCGGTGACATTGTCTACCTGACCGGTCACATTACGACCTGTCGTGACGTTGCCCATCGCCGCCTCATCGAGGAAAAAAGGGAACTTCCCGTTGACCTCAAAGGCGGGGCCATCTTCCATGCCGGGCCGATTGTCCGCCCCATTGCCGGCGAAAAGGATCGCTTCGAAATGGTCTCCATTGGACCGACGACTTCCATGCGAATGGAAAAATTTGAAAAGGCCTTCATCAAGGAAACGGGCGTCAAGTTGATTGTCGGTAAAGGCGGCATGGGGGAGGGGACCCAGGAAGCCTGCAAGGAAGATACTTGTATCTTCTGCGTTTTTCCGGCTGGCTGCGCCGTTGTCAGTGCTGTCAATTTCAAGCAGATCATTGACCGTAAGTGGGAAGACTTGGGGATGCCGGAAACCCTGTGGACCAGTGAAGTCGATACCTTAGGGCCCTTGATTGTCGCCATTGATACTCACGGGGACAACCTTTTTGAAGAAAATAAGAAGAAATACCGTAAAACGGCGGAACAGGTCTATGCTGAAATCAGCAAGCAGGTTGGGTTCATAAAGTAATCAGGTCGTTCCCTAACTCAGTAAGTCTCTGAATCAATCGGCCATTTTCTTACGAATTTGTAAGAAAATGGCCGATTTTTATATATAAATTAAATGAGTAATTCGTTTAAAGTGAAAGTTGTATTCTATGAATATAATCGATTTTTAAACATGATTACCAATAATATATATATTATGAATCTATTTTATTTAAAAAATATTATTGACATATAACAAAATTCCTTATAGAATGATCAGACATGAATAAGAATATAGATATAAAAAAGAAACTAAAATAATTAGTTATCATTAAAATGCATAATATTCTGTAAATAATAAACTTAGTTTACGAAACGATTCATTATGCCTATTTTACAATTTGAAAAGAGAAAAAATGGATAAAAGAGAAAAATACCATGGGGGACTGAAGGAAAACAAGGAGGAGATCGATGAGAGGGACAATGAGCTTGCGTAAAAAGATTGCTATCTTGACCATGGCATCTATGACCGTATGGGGAGTGACCGCGCTTTTGCCTTTTAATCAAGGCAGGATTGTGGGAAATGTGGGGTACGCCGCGGAAATCACGCCGGAAAAACAGGTCTCGATGGATTATAAGACATCAGGCGGTACGACTGCCCAAACAACGGGAGATCTATACTATGCTTTCATTGATTCAACCAATTCATGGTGGGGCCACGCAGGGCAAATCTTTGTTACTGATAGCGGCAGCATTGGAACCGCAACGGCACCTCTTGCGCTATACGGACAGGTCCTAGGCGGCCAATACAATACGGCCAGCGGAAATTATTCCGTTGTTTTAGGGGGATCGGGAAATACGGCCTCTGGCGTTTATTCTGTTGTTACGGGCGGCGCCAATAATATAGCTTCAGGGAGAAACTCCATTGTTGTAAGTGGTTCCACCAATACGGCTTCAGGGGAAAATGCGTCTATTATGGGCGGAAATACCAATACAGCAAGCGGCACCAACAGCACAATCATTGGAGGCTCAAATAATAAAAATGGTGCGGCAAACGGGATCATCATTGGTGGGAATCAACACGAACTGACGAGTGGAACGGATACTGTATTTGTTGGCGGAACGGTAAACAAGTCTTCAGGGAATGCTAACCAGTCCGTTCTGATTGGGGGAACAAAAAATACCGTTGGAGGAAGACAGGCGGGCATTTTTGGCGGAACCTATAATATGACAGCAGGTACGCTGACTTCTGTTTATGGCGGGGCCAGCAATACGGTGTCCGGAACGGGGACTGCCATTTTAGGCGGCTGGTCTAATGCTGCAAGTGGGCTCTATTCAGTTTTGGTAGGGGGAGAAAAAGGGGCTGCTCAAGGACAATATTCTGTTGCCCTTGGCGGTGCTTCAACCGCAGATACGGCAAAAGATGCCGTTGCAATTGGCATCGGTGCGTCAGCAAATGTTGAAAAAGGGGTTGCCATCGGTGCAGGCGCCGTGGCCACGGAAGCAGGAACCATTTCCGTCGGACATAACAAAGGTGATAAATATTATCAAACATCGTATACAGTGAACGGGGGAGGAACCGTAAAGGAACAGACTTATAGCAGCAACCTTTATAATCGCTTGGTCAATGTAGGATACGGTAAAGATGGTCACGATGCGGCAACCATGGATCAGCTGACAAAAGTTTCGGCAGGCGATCGCATCAGTGTAGCAAGCGAAACGGACCAAACGACAGGGGCTGCCACTTACAAGATAAGCGTCAACAATGATGGTGCTGTTGCTTCCGGCGATGCGAACCTTGTGGCGGGCGGCACGGTCTATAGCGAAGTGCGGCCTTCATCTGATGGGACCTATGTCAAGACGGCAAGCACGACGGGTGATAACCTTTTGGCCCTTGATGGACAGGTGAAGAGTAATGCCGACAACATCTCCACCAATACGTCGAACATTGCGAGCAACGCGACAGATATTAGGAACCTGAAAGATCTTTCCAATATTACAGCTGACGGACAAACGGTCATCAAGAAAGCTGCTGTAGGGGCCGTCACAGTAAAAGCCGGCGACCGCGTAGAAGTGCAGATGGAAAAAGCGACGGACGGTTCTTCCGTTACGTACACTGTCTCTGCAAAGAATGATGGTAAGGTCGCAAAAGACGACGCAAACCTCGTCTCCGGTGATACCGTGTATAACGCCATTGAGGATGCCAAAAATGCCATCGATACTGACATGGATACGAAGGTCAGTAACAAGGCCGATATTGATGCGTCGAACGTCGGCAAGAACCTCAAAGGGGACGATGGCTCGACGGCTGCTTCGGATGATGCCATCCAGCAGAACCTCAACGCTTGGGGCAGCGCCGTTGGTACGGGCACCATTGATAAAAATAATGGCCAGCTTGTAACGGGCGGAACGGTCTATACGGAAGTGCGTCCGAAGGAAGATGGCACCTATGTCAAGATGGCGAGTACCACTGGTGACAACCTCCTTGCCCTTGATAAACAGGTGGGTACTAATGCGAAGAACATTACGGACCTAACGAATTTGACGAACATCACCGATGCCGGTAAGACGGTCATCAAGAACCTCGCCAAAGGCACCATCGATATGGAAAATGGGTCCTATACGACTGTTTCCTCCCGTGAGGTGGATGGGGTGAAAACCTTCAAGGTCGATGTGGCCAGTGACGGCAAGGTCGAAGAAGGGAACAGCGGTCTTGTGACGGGCGATACAGTCTACGATGCCCTAAATAAGGCTTCGCAGGATACAAACAAAAATCTTGACAAGAAAGCTAACATCGATGCTTCGAACATTGGCAGCAACCTCAAGAACGCCGACGGAACGGCCGCTTCCGAAGAAGACCAGAAGAAGAATGCCGAAAGCTGGGGAAAGGCCATTGGTACGGGCGAGGTGAAAGAAAGTGACAACCGTCTTGTGACGGGCGATACGGTGGCAAAAGCCATCAAGGATGAAACCCGCGTCAGCGAAGACGGCACCTACGTCAAGAAGGATGCAACTGCAGGAGAGAACCTGAAGAACCTTGATGACCAGGTGAAGAGGAACACAGACAATATTACAAGCATCAAGAACATCACCGATAATCTGGACAACAATTATGCCAAGACGGATCTTTCCAACGTTACGGATGAAGGAAAGACGACAATCAAGAACCTTGCCCAGGATGCGGTGAAGGTCGTCAATGGGAAGAACACGACCGTAACGACGAAGACGGAGACAAATGGCAACATTTCCTATGCCGTTAACGTTGATGACAGTGCCATCAAAGATGTCATGAAAGAGGACATGGATAAGAAGGCCGACCGCGATGCAGGAAATCTCACGGATTCCGATGTTACAAGCTGGCAGAAGAAGCTTGGCACGGGCGAATCCCAAAGCGGTGACCATCGGCTCATCAGCGGCGACACTCTCTATAACGCTCTTAAAGAGGTGGATGGAAATACCCTTATGAAAACCGATGGCGTGACCATCAATATCGATCAGACTGGGACGGCAAAGACCATCGATGTTCGTGGTAAAGATGGTGTCACGAGGACCATTACCGGAATTGCCACAGATCCAAGCGATCCGACGAGTGCAGCTAATGTGGATTATGTTGATCACCGCGTAGAGAGCCTCAATAGCCGCATGACCCACGAAGTGAGCCGTGCTGGCGCTGGCGCAGCCGCCCTGGCAGCGCTCCATCCCCTGGAATGGGATCCGGACAGCAAATTTGAATTTGCTCTCGGTTATGGTCACTATAAAGCGGCCAATGCAGCGGCCCTTGGCCTGTTCTACCGTCCGAATGAAGATGTCATGTATAACCTTGGCGGCACCCTTGGCAACGGCGATGCCATGATGAGTGGCGGTGTCACTTTCCGCTTTGGCACAAAGGGCCGGAAGCCAAAGGCTAGTCCGCTTGCCATGCAGCAGACCATCATGGACCAGAACGCCAAGATTGAACATCAAGATGAAATGCTGAAAATCCAGGCAAATAAAATTGATAGTCTTGAAAAAGAACTCCTCGACCTGAAACGCCTGATCACGCAAAAGTAAGCGTAAGAAAGGCTGCAAAGCATCGCTTTGCAGCCTTTTTCTGATTACGCGGCTTCAAAAGACGTGTGTACGTTGAAAAAGTAAAATCGTGGGCGACAAAGTAGATGAGCCCATATGGGACGAGGATTGTAACCCCCTTCCTCTTTCATAAGCTGGGCGCAGGAGATGACGACACGTTATTTTGGAGAAGCGGAGCGATTTTGCTCTTGAATAAAAATATACCCTTCTACCTTCTCATCCATGTTACAATAACCCCATCACACATAAAGGAGTCTTCCAAATGCATCCATGGGAAGCCTATCAAGGCATTTATCTCCATATCCCTTTCTGCCAGCATAAGTGCAGTTACTGTGATTTTATAAGCTACCAGGGGCAGGATGGGGCGGCACGCGCCCGCTACGTCAAGGCTCTGATCAGGGAAATCAGGAGCTATGATGCCCCCCTTCCTGTAAGCCGCGGCGCGACAGTCTATGTTGGCGGCGGTACGCCCAGCCTGCTATCCTTGGAGGAACTCGCCGCCATTTTCCATGCCCTGAAGGAAAAAGGCTATCTCCATTCGCCGCGGGAAGTGACCTTTGAAGCCAATCCGGGAACTGTCGATGAAGCCTACCTTAGGGGACTGCGAGCGTTGGGGGTGGACCGCCTGAGCCTTGGCATCCAGTCTCTAGAGGACAGCGAACTGCGCCTCATGGGCCGTACCCATACAGCGGATGAGGCGCGGCACATTATCCTTCTCAGCAAAAAGGTGGGGTTTACACGTCTGTCCTGTGACCTTATCTATGGATATCCGACGCAGACGGCTGCAAGCGTCGAGGCATCCTTGACGGAACTCATGGCTCTGGGACCCAGCCATATTTCCATCTACGGGCTTTCCGTTGAACCGGGGACCGTCCTTTCCCATAATCTCCGACAAGGGCGCTGGATCCTTCCCACAGACGATGAGACGGGTAACATGTATGACCTCATCATGGACCGCCTCGTCAAGGGCGGCTACGAGCGCTACGAGATTTCCAATTTTGCCAAAGCAGGTGACAAGTCGCGGCACAACCTTGTCTATTGGCACTACAATCCCTACCTTGCCTTTGGCGCCGGAGCGACGCGCTTTGACGGCAGGACACGGGAGAACAACCCGGCTTATCTTGCGGCCTACGAAAGAGGAGAGGCACCGGAGATAGAATGCCTGTCACCTGCCGTCCAGCGGGAAGAAATGATCTTCATGAACCTACGTACCGTAAGAGGCCTCTCCCTCCTGGATTATGAAGCCCGCTTTGGGCGCTCCTTTGCCCTTGATTACGGGCCTCAGATAGAGAACCTCATCCATAAGGGATGGGCCAAATGGGAGGATGGTCATTTTTGTCTCACGCCCCTTGGCATGCAGTACGGGAACCTTGCCTTCGAAGCCTTCATCACAACGGACTGACACCTCACACCATGAAGGGAACGCGAGCAGCCAACACCAAGGACAATACCCCAGCGGAGGCCCTTTTCCATAGGCTTTTTCCCGCATGGGGCCTTCTTTTTTGAGGCTTTTGCTTTTTGTAAATTATTTTTCGGGAAAGTATTGACATTTTGACTAAAGAGGTGTATCTTAACCATTAGATGTTAGCACTCTAAAGTTTCGAGTGCTAATAATCAGGGAAAGAGATGATTACAGTGCTGACCGAACGACAAAAGAAAATACTTCAACTCGTCATTGATGATTACATCGAGACGGCCGAGCCTGTAGGATCCCGTACAATCGCTCGGAAATATAATCTTGGTATCAGTCCGGCGACCATTCGAAACGAAATGTCCGATCTGGAGCTCCTTGGATTCTTGGAGCAGCCCCACACATCGGCAGGACGGATTCCTTCCGCGGCGGCGTACCGCCTCTATGTGGATTCCCTTGCTGGTGAAGGATCCCTGACCCTATCATCGAGCGATATGGCGCTCATCAACAATTGGTTCAGGCAGCGGGTGCATACCATTGACGACATCTTCCAATCCACGGCCAAGATCCTGTCCCGCATGAGCAAGAACGTATCCGTCGTCCTTGCAAACAAGGACAGCGAGGCTACGTTCTCCTACATGAAGTTCCTGCCCCTCAACAAGGGTCAGGCTATCCTGTGCATCGTCACGGAAGAGGGAAATGTCGATCATGGCGTGGTGGAAATCCCCAGCGGAGTAAAAGAAAGTGAGCTGGACCAGATTGCCCAGCGTGTTTCGCAGTACCTTAATGGACGCAAACTGAATGATATTTCGCAGGAGCTCCTAGCAAAGGTACGGGAAATGCTTGCCGGGGACAAACGGCTGTATGCATCCATCGTAAGCCGTATCAAGAAGGTCAAGGCCGGCCAGCAGGAGGACAAGATGTTCCTTGGAGGAACCAAACAACTCCTGGGACAGCCTGAATTCAAGGATACGGAACGGATGCGGGAACTCTTGGGCGTCCTTGAAGAAGAACAGATGCTCAAGGATATGCTAAAGGCCAGCAGTGACTCGGGATTAAGGGTCACCATTGGCAGCGAGAATAAGTTCTCCAGCATCCAGGACTGCAGCATGATCCAAGCGACCTACCGCCTGAATGGCCAGGTCGTTGGGACCCTTGCCGTGTTGGGACCTACCCGTATGGAATACCGCAAGGTCATTTCTGTGATGGATTATCTTCATCACTACCTGAAGGTGGTCATGAATAAAATTGATGAAAAATAGGGAGGACGTACGGTGAACGAAGAGACAAAAGATCCAAAACAACAAGCCGCCGAAATGAGTGCTGACAAAGCGGAAGCAGCAAAGGCCACGGAGGCTGAGGAAAAAAACGCAGAACCGGCAGATGGTACGCCTGATCCCAAGGATCAAACGATTTCCAAGCAGCAAGAGGAAATCGATGAGCTTTCCAATCGGTTGCTTCGTCTGCAGGCCGACTTTGATAATTTCCGCAAGAGAAATACGGAAGAACGGGAACGCTTAGGCCGTTTCGTAACGGCTTCAGTGGTCCGGGAATTCCTGAAGGTCCTCGATAATTTTGAACGCGCCGAGGCCAGTGTGGAAAAAAACCATGATGCCGAGTCCATCTTAAAGGGCATGGCTATGATCCACAAACAGTTTGAAAAGGCCCTTGAAACCCTGCATATCGAAGAGATTCCTGCTGAAGGCAAGCCTTTCGATCCGCAGATCCATGAGGCCGTTATGCAAGGCAGCAATCCCGACCTGCCTGATGACAGCATTGATATGGTCCTTGAAAAAGGTTACCGGATTGGTGATGATGTCATCCGTCACAGCAAGGTAAGGGTTGTCCATAATTAACTGAAGTGAGAACCAGCAAGTTAGTTGCATGAGGAGGAATTTATAATGAGCAAGATCATTGGTATTGACTTAGGGACTACGAACTCTGTTGTCGCCGTGATGGAAGGCGGCGAACCGACTGTTATTACGACCCAGGAAGGCGGCCGCCTTACTCCGTCCGTTGTCGGTTTCACAAAAAATGGGGAACGCCTCGTTGGTCAGCTGGCAAAACGTCAGGCTGTTTCCAACCCGGAACGGACCATCAGCTCCATCAAACGTCACATGGGCACGAAGTATACCGTGACCATTGATGGCAAGGACTATACGCCAGAACAGATTTCCGCTATGATCCTTGAAAAAATGAAGGGGGACGCGGAACGTTATCTCGGCGAAAAAGTCACGGAAGCGGTCATTACTGTACCGGCTTACTTCAACGACTCCCAGCGTCAGGCTACGAAGGACGCCGGCCGTATTGCTGGTCTTGATGTCAAGAGAATCATCAACGAACCGACGGCGGCTGCCCTTGCTTATGGCATTGATAAGTCCGATGACAAGACCGTTCTCGTTTACGACCTTGGCGGCGGGACCTTCGATGTTTCCATTTTGGAACTGGGTGATGGCGTCTTCGAAGTTAAATCCACGACCGGTGATACCCATCTGGGCGGCGATGACTTCGACCATCGCATCATGGATTGGATGACCGATGAATTCAAGAAACAAAACGGCATTGACCTGACAGGTGATAAGATGGCCATGCAGCGGATTCGTGAAGCGGCTGAAAAAGCCAAGATTGAACTGTCCAGCATGATGACAACCAATATCAACCTGCCGTTCATTACGGCTGGTGCCAATGGCCCGCAGCATCTTGACATGGATCTTACTCGTGCCAAATTTGACAGCATGACGAGTGACCTTGTTGACCGCACTATCCAGTGTGTTCATACGGCCCTCAGTGATGCCAAGATGACCGTCAATGATATTGATAAGATTCTCCTTGTTGGCGGTTCTTCCCGTATCCCTGCTGTCCAGGAAGCCATCAAACGCGTTCTCGGTAAGGAACCGGCTCACGGCGTCAACCCTGATGAATGCGTTGCTGTCGGTGCTGCCATTCAGGCCGGCGTACTGGCTGGTGATGTCAAGGACGTCCTGCTTCTTGACGTAACGCCGCTTTCCCTTGGGATTGAAACCATGGGCGGTGTCTTCACCCGGATCATTGACCGCAACACGACCATCCCAACCTCCAAGAAGCAGATCTTCTCGACGGCTACGGATAATCAGCCTTCCGTTGACATCCATGTTCTCCAGGGCGAACGTGAAATGGCAGCCGACAACAAGACCCTTGGCCGTTTCGAACTGAGCGGTATCCCCGCTGCACCGCGGGGCGTGCCTCAAATCGAAGTTGCCTTTGATATTGATGCCAACGGTATCGTGAACGTAAGCGCCAAGGACCTTGGCACGGGCAAGGAACAGAAGATCACCATTACCTCTTCCGGCAGCCTGAGTAAGGAAGAAGTTGACAAGATGGTGAAGGAAGCTCAGGCCAACGAAGCTGCCGACAAGAAACGCCGTGAATCTGTTGATGCAAAGAACCAGGCCGATACACTGATTTATCAGGCTGAAAAGACCGTCAAGGATATGGAAGGCAAGGGTCACGATGACAAAATCAAGAAGGTCCAGGAAGCCATCAATACCTTGAAGGAAACCATGAAGGGTGACGATGTAGATAAGATCAAGGCGGATACGGAAGCCCTCCAGAAACCGCTCTATGAACTGTCTGCTGAACTTTATAAACAGAACCAGCAAAATGGCCAGAACGGTGGCACTGCCGGTGCTGATGCCGGTGCTGGCGCCGGGGCTTCCTCTGACAATAAGAAGAACGATGATGACGTCGTAGACGCCGAAGTCGTAGATGACGACAAAAAATAATCGTTCCTAGAGGGAGATACTGATGGCAGATAAAAAAGATTATTATGAGGTCCTGGGCGTCGACAAAAGTGCGTCGCCTGAGGAATTAAAAAAAGCATATCGCAAGCTGGCTCGTAAGTATCACCCCGATCTCAACAAGGATAATCCTGAAGCAGCCGATAAATTCAAGGAAGTCAACGAGGCCTATCAGGTTCTGAGTGACCCGCAGAAAAAGGCCGCCTATGATCAATATGGTCATGCCGCTTTTCAAAATGGCGGTCCTGGTGCCGGGGGCAATCCCTTCGGCAGTGGGTTTGGCGGTTTTAGCGGTAGCTTTGGCGGCGAAGGCATGGATGATATCTTCAACATGTTCTTCGGCGGTGCAGGCGCAGGCGCGTCCCGTTCCCGCCGGGCTGATCGCGGTCCCCGTCAAGGCGCGGATTTGCGGGCTGACCTTGAAATTACCTTTGAGGAAGCGGCCTTTGGGACGGAAAAGAAAATCCGCCTGAACCGCGAAGAGGAATGTGAGCACTGCCATGGAACGGGAGCCGCCGAAGGCAGCCATCCTGAAACCTGTCCTGATTGTCACGGGACGGGGGAAGTCCGGGTTACGCAAAATTCCATTTTTGGTCAGGTTGTTAATGTCCGTACCTGTTCGAGATGTCATGGGACGGGTCAAATCGTTACCAATCCCTGCAAACACTGCCGTGGAACAGGCCGCGTAAAGCAAAAACGCGTCATTACGGTCAAGATTCCAGCTGGCGTTGACAGCGGTTCGAGACTCCGTGTGGCAGGCGAGGGTGAAGCGGGGATGCGCGGCGGTCGAGCCGGCGACCTGTATGTCTATCTCTATGTAAAGAGCCATAAGTTCTTTGAACGGGATGGGACGACAGTCCTGTGCGAAGTGCCAATCAGCATTGTCCAAGCTGCATTGGGTGCTGAAATCAAGGTGCCGACTCTTTATGGTCAGACCACCATCAAGGTGCCTGAAGGAACCCAGCCCAATCGCGTCCTGCGCATCAAGGGCAAGGGCATTCCGAACCTGAGAACGGGTGTAAAGGGTGACCAGCTCATCCAGATCAAAGTTGTTGTGCCGACGAGACTGAGCGATGCACAAAAAGAAGCACTTCGCAAGTTCGCCGATGCCAGCGGCGAAAGCATTAACCCAGAAGAAAAAAGCTTTTTCAATAAAGTGAAGGATTTCTTCGATAAAAAGGATAAGAAGTAAGAAGGGGACCGTGGGAAGCCACGGTCCTCTTTCACTTTCGTTTTTTTTATTTGCTCTTTGCGAATATGGCTCAGATGGGTCCTGTTGCGAGGAGTTCCCGCTTTCACCGACGATGGCGCAATAGCTGCAACCACTTTTCTAAAACTTCCGTGTTGCTTCCATATACATGGTTCGCATGAGGCTCTGATTGGTTCAGAGGCCAGGAAAAATCCTTAGGTTGATAAAGCCGCACACGCATTTCCGTGTTGCCAGGAAGTCTGCGTCTTTATGACAACGCAGATGGGCCGAAATGGGTCTCAGGCGAATCATGATTCGTCTAAAAACCGAAAAAAATCCAAGAAGTGGCTCGCCCGCCGAAGGCATTTACTCGGCGCGATTTCTGCGCCGAGTAAAAAAAGGGGAGGTTAGGAAAGGATGCGCTCAAGCGATCGCTATCCTCAAACGTGGGACGGTCCATTGTACGATAGGCCCTGAGGCCATTGTTTCCACAAAACCTTTTTTAATCAATGGCCTCACGTACTTCATCAAATCAGCCCGATTTTTGGGCTGATTCAAAAGGGAATGACGAAGGCATATTTCAGGCGACTTTAACATGAAATTGCGTATCAAAATATGCTGCGATGCGCCATGACTTCATTGCCAACTCATGAATCTTGAAAAGGGCAATGAAGACTCCCTGTGTAGAAAATCGGCGCGATTTGTGCTCTGCCCCAAAATACCCGACATTGACACCCCTGCCCCTCCCATATTATAATGATCCTATCAGATCATGTAACTGACGGAAGTGGGGGTACCCACAGGGAGCATGATCGCAGTGAGCCGACCGTCTGGGCGAAAAGGGCCCGAGGTTGGCTTTTTTCTATATGAGGGAGGAATGAAGATGAAGGAATTCGAATTAAAGTATGGCTGCAACCCGAATCAGCTTCCAGCGAAACTTTATATGAAAGATGGCAGTGACCTGCCGGTTACGATTTTAAATGGCCGCCCTGGCTATATCAATTTCCTGGATGCCCTCAATAGCTGGCAGCTCGTCAAGGAGCTCAAGGAAGCTACCGGTCTTCCGGCTGCGGCGTCCTTTAAGCATGTCAGCCCTGCCGGGGCTGCGGTGGCCCAGCCGCTGACGGAAACGCTGCGCAAGGTCTATCATCTTGAGGGGTATGAAATGTCACCCCTTGCTTCCGCTTATGCCCGTGCCCGCGGTGCGGACAGGATGAGTTCCTTTGGCGATTTCGTGGCCCTTTCTGATGTGTGTGACGTAGCGACGGCAAAAGTCCTTCAGCACGAAGTCTCAGATGGCGTCATTGCTCCAGGCTACGATGACGAGGCTCTTGCCATCCTCAAAACAAAGAAAAAGGGTCGCTACAATGTCATCCAGATTGACTCGAACTATGTTCCTCATGAAATGGAAACCAAAGAAGTCTTCGGTGTCACTTTTGAACAGCGCCGCAATGCGGACTCCATTGGAAAGGACTGCCTCCAAAAAATCGTCACAAAAAACAAGGAGCTTCCCGAAGGGGCCCAACGGGATCTTCTCATTGCCCTGATTACCCTTAAGTATACCCAATCAAATTCCGTCTGCTACGTCAAGGACGGACAGACCATCGGCGTCGGTGCCGGACAGCAGTCCCGCGTCCACTGTACGCGCCTTGCTGGCGACAAGGCCGATAAATGGTGGCTCCGTCAGTCACCGAAAGCGCTCAGCCTGCCCTTTAAGCCTGATACGCCGAAGCCGGTCCGGGATAATACTATTGATGTCTATCTTTCCGACGACGATGATGACGTCCTTACTGACGGAATCTGGGAAACGCTCTTTACAGAAAAGCCGGAACGCATGACGCGGGAAGAACGTAGGGCGTGGATTGCCCAGAACAAGGATGTTGCCTTGGGGTCCGATGCTTTCTTCCCCTTTGGCGACAATGTAGAGCGTGCCCATCGCAGCGGCGTCCGCTATATCGCCCAGGCTGGCGGTTCCATCCGTGATGACCAAGTCATCGAAACGGCTGATAAGTACGGTATCGTCATGTGCTTTACGGGCCGCCGCCTGTTCCACCACTAAGGCACGGCGTGTGGTAAGGAGAACGCCAGGTTCCTCACGGGAAGGCTGAGATACCTTCCCGGTGGGGGCCTTCTTTTTGTTTTTAGGAGCGTGTTTTATGGCTGTCAATGCCCTTTCGGGGAGTGTTTGGAAGAGCCTTGTTTCTTTTTCCATTCCCTTTGTCATTTCCTATTTCCTGCAGACCCTTTACGGGATGGCAGACCTTGTTATCATCGGCCAGTTTGAAGGACCGGCGAGCATTACGGCCGTTGCCGTCGGCAGCCAGATCATGCATATGGTGACCGTTGTTCTTGTGGGGCTTTCCATGGGGACGACCATTGCCATTGCTCGAGCTGTAGGGAAGGGAGAAGCAGAGAAGGTGAGCTGCACCATCGGGCAGACGCTGCTCATTTTTGGTATCCTTTCTGTGGTCCTTGCAGGGTTCTTGATTAACTTTCTTCCCCGTATTGTGGACATCATGGCAACGCCGCCCGAAGCCGTCAGGGGGACAAAACACTATCTTTTTATCTGCTTTTTAGGCATTCCCCTTATTACGGGATACAACCTCATCAGCTCTATCTTTCGGGGTCTTGGCAATTCCCGGACACCGACCTATTTTGTGGCCCTTGCGGCCGTCATCAACCTGACCCTTGATCTCCTTTTCATGGGGCCTTTTGCTATGGGACCCTTGGGGGCTGCTTTAGGAACGACCATCAGCCAAGGTGTCAGCGTCCTTGTCGGCGTTTTTGTCATGAAGCGCCATCCCATGGGACTTGGTCTTTCCAAAGCGTCCTTCGTCCCTTCGGGCTCCCTCATCCGTGAAATCCTCGGCGTTGGCATTCCCATTGCCGTCCAGGATGCGTTTATCCAGATTTCTTTCCTCATCATCACCATGATTGCAAACCTGCGCGGCGTGACGGACGCAGCGGCTGTCGGCATTGTGGAAAAAATCATCAGTTTCCTCTTCCTTGTCCCATCTTCGCTCCTTTCGGCTGTTTCTGCCCTCAGTGCCCAGAACCTTGGTGCGGATAACCGCAAGCGGGCCCGCGCCTATCTTTATGATGCCATCAAGACGGCCGTGTTCTTTGGCCTTTCGGTGTCCCTTTTGATACAGGTCATGGCGCCGCGTTTTGTGGGTCTTTTCACCTCTGATGAGGCGGTCATTGCATCAGGTGGACCCTATCTGAAAGGATACATCTTTGACACAATCTTTGCGGGAATCCATTTTTCTTTTAGCGGCTACTTCTGTGCAGCTAAAAAATCCATCTATTCTTTTCTCCACAATCTTATCGCCATCGTCCTTGTGAGGATTCCTTTCGTCTATTTGGCATCCCGGGCCTTTTCCGATTCCCTTTTTCCGATGGGCCTTGTGACCGCTTCGGGGTCCCTTCTTTCTGTCCTGATTTGCTACTTCCTGTTCCGCCACTTGGAAAGGGAGAGGACCGAAGTGTTACAAAACTGAATATCAATTTGGATATCACGCAGCCCTCTTTCGGAAGTTCCTAAAGAATTTCTGGAAGAGGGCTGTTTTATTCAGTGAAGTGTGCTATAATAAATAGCGAACAAATGTTTATGAAGGAGGCAATCATGAAACTGCGCTATTATATCTGCATCGATCTCAAATCCTTTTATGCCTCCGTAGAGTGTGTGGACCGGGGCCTTGATCCCCTTGATACGTGCCTTGTCGTTGCCGATAAGAGTCGCTCGGATCGGACCATCTGCCTTGCTGTATCGCCGCCCCTAAAAAAACGGGGAGTCCCGAGCCGGCCCCGCCTTTTTGAAGTGATCCGCAAAGTCGATGAAATCAATGCCCTGCGCCGCAGCAAGGCGCCCCAGCGTTCTTTCCGGGGGATGAGCCATTTTGATTCACAGCTTAGGCATCATCCGGAAAAAGCGCTTTCTTATATTGTCGCCATGCCGCGCATGCAGCGCTATATCGAAATGAGTCGGGACATCTACGGCATTTATCTGCAGTACATTGCTCCTCAGGACATCCATGTCTATTCCATTGATGAAGTCATGATTGATGCCACGCCGTACCTTTCGACGTATGGCATGACGCCCTATACCCTTGCCATGACCATGATTCGCGACGTCTATCAAAAAACGGGCATTACGGCAACGGGCGGTATTGGGACGAACCTCTATCTCAGCAAGGTGGCCATGGATATCGTAGCAAAAGCCTTGATGCCCGATCCCTATGGGGTACGTATTGCTTTTCTTGATGAAACCGCCTACCGCAGGACTTTGTGGGGCCATCAGCCCCTGACGGACTTTTGGCGTATTGGCCCCGGTTCGGCCCGGCGTCTTTCTGCTCATGGCCTTTACACCATGGGGGATATTGCCCGCCTCAGTCTTTCCGATGCCTCCCTTTTGTATGATTGGTTTGGCATCAATGCCGAGCTGCTCATTGATCATGCCTGGGGGTGGGAATCATGCCGTATGAGCGACATCAAGCGATATATCCCCAAAGCCTCCAGCCTCGGCACAAGTCAGGTCCTGCCCAAGCCCTATTCACCGGAAAATGCCCGCCTGATTGCATGGGAGATGACGGATGAACTCATCTTGGACCTTGCCCGCAAACGTCTTGTGACTGATGAGGTGGCCATTACCATTGGCTATGAACGGACGCAGCCACAAGGTTTTTCCCGGGACCTGCCACCATCAGGCCGCAGTCATGGCTCGGCTCGTCTTGCTGGATGGACCCATGCCGGACAGCCTATCATGGCAAGCATGATGGCGCTTTATGACCGCCTTGCCCATCCCTATCTATGGGTGCGCCGGATGAGTGTCACTGCGGTCCATGTGCGCTCCCAGGACATTCAGGACCCTGTTCGGCAAGGGTTCCTTTTTGCCGAGCAAACATCCCTTCTTGATGGAGATCCACGGGAAGCACGGCTTCAGGAAGCGGCCCTTGAGGTCCATCGCCGATTTGGCCGCAATGCCCTTGTCAAGGGGCGCAACTTATGCAAAGAAGCCATGACCATTACCCGTCATGGTCAGATTGGAGGTCATCATGCCTGATCCTTATGCTGCAATCTTGGATCATCCCTATCCATTTGGAATCCCTCGGCCCCGTATGCCCCGGCTCCAGCGCGCGGCCCAGTTTGCGCCTTTTGACGCGCTGACGGGCTTTACAGAAACCATCATGGAACGGGCCCATTACACGGATCAAGCCGCAGAGCTTGACGAAGCGCAGCGGGAACAGCTCGACCAAAAGACCCGTTTTCTCATGGACCGGATAGGGGAGCGCCCTTATGTGACCCTTCATTATTTTGAACCGGACGGGCGCAAGAGCGGCGGCGTCTGCCGAACGGTGTCAGGCCGCCTCTATCGCATTGATTTATCAAGGCAGGCGTTTTACCTTGAAGACAAGGCACCAATCCCTGTTTCCCAGATCCGCGACATCGAGTGAAAGCCCTAGAGCAGGGACGACTCCATGAGAAGCTTCAGGTAGTGCCGCATGGGCGCCATTTTATGCTTGCTTACAGGCAGAACCGTGCCATCTTGGAGGATCAGGGAGTCGGACTGCAGGCAGCTGATGAACTTTGTGTTTACGATGAAGCTTTTATGGATCCGTTCGAAGGGAAATCGCCGAAGCCGCGTCTGTAGGTTCTTGAGTGTATCCCGGCAGGCGTAGCTTTTTTGCGTAGTGTGGATAAAAAGGGAGGAGCGGTTGGCTTCAAAAAAGGTAATATCGGAAAGCCGAACCTGATACATACTTTGGTCCGATGAAAAGATAAAGAACCGGTTGCCCATATCGGGGGCATGATCCATGAGGGACTCAAGAACCATGCGCATTTGCTGTACCGTCATGGCCTTGGTATAGAACTGGAAGATGGGGACGTCGTACCCCTCAAGACATAAGGATTCATTGTCCGTCACGATGATAATGGGAACCCGCCGATCGTACTGCCGGATGCGCCGCGCAAGGGACAGATCGGGAAAGGGCGTGGAAAGGCTCTGGAGAATGATGAGCTGGAATTTTCCTTGACGGGAGAGACTGGTAAGGAGACTGGAAAATTTGGAGTAACGATACAGATGCATGATTTCTGGCAGGGCGGAGAGGGAATTGAGCTGATCGCTCGTTTCATTGAGATTTGCTCGTACGGAATCGAACAAGGCAATGGAAAACATAACAGACTTCCTTTCTGTAAAGAAGATACGTGATTTTACTGTCAACGGGGAGAAAAAGGAACAAAATAACATAAATGTAACAAAAATCACGATTTTTAGTATAACATAATTCAGAAAATTTTCAAAACAAATGAGAACAAATAAAAGTATCTATAAGAAAAACATAAAAAGAAATAAATCATATAAATCGAAAAATTGATCAGAAAAATGTAATAAAAAAAGTTAAAAGAGGGAGAAAAAAAGATTCCCATATTAAAAACGGATTTAATGAGGGAAAAATATTCCTGAAAAGGATCGGCATCTAAAAAGGGGGCACATGATCGATCCTTGGAAAAGGCCGTGCCCTGTCACCTAGAGAGGAAGGGGAATTGCCGCCCCGAAAGGGGCTTCTGATTGGCGGAGCATTGGCAACTATTATTTTATTTCGGTCAGGAAGATGATTGGCTGCGGGATCTGTCATCTCTCTGTCAAAGGTCCCTACAAAATTCTTCGATTTTACAGTATAATATATTGTTAGACTGACAAAGGAGAAGAACATGAAAAAGACTTACGCCATCATCAATTATGGATGCCAGATGAACGAAAGCGACAGCGAGCACTATGCCGGTCAGCTCCTTGATTTGGGCTATGAGGCCAGTGCGGACTATGAACATGCCGATGTCGTTGTTATCAATACATGCTGCGTTCGTGAAAACGCGGAAAAAAAGATCCTGGGAAAGATTGGGGAAATGAAGCGCCTGAAGCGTGAAAACCCGGATATGGTCCTATGTGTAGCCGGCTGCATGGCCCAGGAATGGGGCAAGGACCTCCAAAAAAAATATCCTCAAGTGGACCTTGTCTTGGGAACGGCTCATGTAAACAATTTCAGTTCCATCCTGCAAAATCACCTTGCTGGTCATGGCTGCGCTGAAAGCGTCTATGATGACCTTGCTATCATGCCTCAGGAATTTGAGGGGTCCTTTGTTCGCAAGAGCAACTTTGCCGCTTGGGTTCCTATCATGTATGGCTGTAATAATTTCTGCACCTACTGCATCGTGCCCTATGTGCGGGGCCGGGAACGAAGCCGCAGTGCCGAGGCCATTTGCCATGAGATTGAAAAGGCCGTTGCCTTGGGCTATAAGGAGTTCACCCTTTTGGGGCAGAATGTCAATTCGTATGGCAAGGATCGAGGCGAAGAGGAAGGCTTCAGCAAGCTTCTGGAGCTTGTCGATGCTATCCCCGGTGTAGAGCGAATCCGCTATATGACGAGCCATCCCCGTGACATGAGCGAGGCCGTTGTGAGGACGATTGCCGAAAGTCAGCATATTTGCAAGAACTTCCATATTCCTGTCCAGTCCGGCAGCAGCCGCATCATGAAAGCCATGAACCGTGGCTATGACCGGGAGCGCTACTTAAAGCTTGTAGAAACTATCCGCCGCTGTGTGCCTGACGCTGTCATCACGACAGACCTCATTGTAGGATTTCCGGGCGAGACGGAAAAAGATTTTGAAGAAACCTTGGACCTTCTTCGTACCGTTGAATATGATGATGCCTTTACCTTTATCTATTCCCCGCGCAAAGGAACGCCGGCAGCTGGTTTTGAGGCGCAGGTCCCGGACGCTGTGAAACACGAACGGCTGGATCGTCTCATGGCACTGCAGAACGAGATCTGCCTTAAACGCAACAAGCGCCTGGTGGGGCGAACCCTTGCCGTTATGGTTGAAGGACCCAGCAAGAGCAATCCGGCCATGCTGAGCGGACGGACGGACGGAAATGATCTGGTCCTGTGGCCAAAGATAAGGGACCATGCCCCGGGTGACCTTGTCAATGTAAAGATGGAAAGGGCCCAGACGTGGCTCATCAGAGGAAAGGAAGAGGCATAACCATGACGCAGACTGGTGAAGGGTATACCCCCATGGTGCAGCAATATATGGAAATCAAGAAGCAGCATGAGGATAAGCTTCTTTTCTATCGTCTCGGTGACTTTTATGAACTCTTTTTTGGGGATGCCATTACCGCTTCAAGGGAACTCAATCTGACGCTGACCCAGCGCGCAGGCAATACAAAACATCCCATCCCCATGTGCGGTGTACCTTTTCATTCAGTAGATGGCTACTTGGCCAAACTCATCAAGAAGGGATATCGCATTGCCATTTGCGACCAGATGGAAGATCCCAAGAAAGCCGTCGGAATCGTCAAACGGGAAGTCACAAAAATCTTGACGCCAGGAACGGTTCTTTCCGATGCCGTCCTTGATGACGAGCACAATCAATATCTTGCAGCTGTTTCTATAGGTGACGGGCGGGCCGTCCTTGGCCTTGCCGATGTATCCACAGGGGAGGCCAGTTGGTACGAAGCATCCGGCCCTTATTGGGAAGATCTTCTGATGGATCAGATCTACCGCATGCAGCCGGCGGAGCTAGTCCTTGCCCCGGATGAACAGCTGCCGGAACGGTTCCTGCAGGAACTTTCTCAGAAACTGCCCCAATGCATGGTCAACCGCTTTCAAAAAGATGGGGGAATCGATGCTTTTGCCCGTCATTTTGGGACGGAAGGGAAAGCGTATACCGAACCGCTTGTACGGGATACGATTGAACTCATGCTTCAATATATCCATATCAATGTAAAAAGCGATTTGGCACAGCTGAATCGCCTCACGGAAATTACGACAGACCGGACCATGGTCCTTGACGCAACGGCTATCCGCAATCTGGAACTGGTCCGGAATATGAAGGACGGTACGAAAAAAGGCACCCTCCTTGATATCCTTGATTACACCGCGACCGCCATGGGAGCCCGCCTCATGCGGCAGTGGATTGAATCCCCCCTTTATGATGCGGCCCGCATTACAAGTCGGCAGCAGGCTGTAGGCACGCTTGTAGGTGATTCCCGGCTGCGGACAGAGCTCGGTGAAGCCCTTAAAAAAATCACAGACCTTGAGCGCATCCTTTCCCGAATCGAAGTGGGGTCTGCCAATGCTCGGGATATGGCCTCCCTGCGCACCGCACTTCTGGCCGTACCGGACCTTAAGCGCCTGCTTGCCCCCTATCGGGATGGGCTCCTGGCAAAGCTTTCCTCCCGCATTGACAGTCATGAAACCGTCCTTGATGAACTGCGCCGTGGCATTGTCGATGACCCGCCCTTTACGGTCCGGGAAGGAGGGATGATTCGTAAGGGGTATAATGCCGAACTGGATGAGCTCCATGATATTGCGGAAAATAACAATGCCTGGATGCAGGATTTTGAGCTGCGCATCAAGGAAGAAACGGGAATCAAGAACCTAAAGGTCGGATTCAACAAAGTCTTTGGCTATTATATTGAAGTGTCCAAAGGGCAGGTTTCCCAAGTGCCGGATAGCTTTATCCGCAAGCAGACCTTGGTCAATGGGGAACGTTATATTGTTCCGGAACTGAAGGCCTTTGAAAATAAGATTCTCAGTGCCAAGGAAAAGATCCAGCAGCTTGAATATTATCTCTTCAATGAAATCCGTGACTGTGTCCGTGATGAGCTTGTTACAATCCAGGATACGGCCCGTGCCATTGGTGAGCTTGATGCTATCTATTCTCTTGCCATGGCTGCCTTCAAGGGAAATTATGTCTGCCCGCGCCTTAGCGACAAAGGTGAAATCATCATCAAGGATGGGCGCCATCCTGTCGTGGAAAAACTCCTCGAACGGGAGCTTTTTGTCCCCAACGATGTCCATTTAAATGGGACGAATGAACGCCTCATCATCCTGACGGGCCCTAATATGGCCGGGAAATCGACCTATATGCGTCAGGTGGCACTGCTGGTCCTCATGACCCAAATGGGCAGCTTCCTGCCCTGCCGGGAAGCTGTCATCACCCCCGTGGACCGCATCTTTACCCGTGTCGGCGCCAGTGATGACCTTGCCACGGGGCAAAGCACCTTCATGGTGGAAATGAATGAAGTGGCAAATATCCTTAAAAATGCCACGAGCCGCAGTCTCATCATCCTTGATGAGGTCGGGCGCGGAACAAGCACCTATGACGGGATGAGCATTGCCCGTGCCGTGGTGGAATATATCAACGAAAAAATCAAGGCCAAGACCCTATTTGCAACTCATTATCATGAACTGATTGAATTGGAAGATCTTTTTGATGGCATCAAGAACTATTCCATCGCCGTGAAGGAAAAAGGCAACGATGTGGTCTTTTTGCGGCGCATTGTGCCTGGCGGAACGGATCGCAGCTATGGAATCCACGTCGCTAAACTTGCAGGTCTGCCCAAAAAGGTCCTGGACCGGGCGGATGAGCTTTTGGAGGAATATGCCGCCGAGGCACCGCTTTCCCATAAGGGCACGCATCATGTCGAGATTTCCAAGGAAGCGGCGACGGATGAGACGCAGGGAAGCCTTTTTGGCGATACCATCCGGGATACCCTCATGGGACTTGATGTCATGACCATGACCCCCCTTGAGGCCATGAATACCCTCTATCAACTGGCGGAAGAAGCCAAACGGGAAGGAGGAAAACTTTCGTGAAAGCAAAAGTCCAGCTCCTGGACCAAAATACATCCAACCAGATTGCTGCTGGTGAAGTTGTTGAAAAGCCAATGTCCGTTGTCAAGGAATTGGTAGAAAACGCCCTTGATGCCGGTGCCACCCATGTGGATGTCACGATTTATGAGGGGGGAACGGAATATATCCGCGTCAAGGACAACGGGTCCGGTATGGATGAGGAAAATGCCCGTCTTGCCGTACTGCGCCACGCAACAAGCAAGATTGTAAGGGCTGAGGACCTACTTACCTTAAAAACTCTGGGGTTTCGCGGGGAAGCGCTGCCGAGCATTGCCTCTGTCAGCCATTTCAACCTTCTCACACGGGAAGAAGGCGCGGAGTTTGCAACAAGCATCACCATCGATGGCGGGGAAAATATGAGCGTTGATGTGATGGGCGGAGATGTGGGGACGACCGTGACGGTAAAGGATCTTTTCTATAACGTTCCAGCACGGCGCAAGTTTTTGCGGACGGTCAGTACGGAGGGTCGCTATATCAACGATATCCTTTCCAAAATGGCCCTTTCACGGCCGGATGTCCATTTTACGCTTCAAAATAACGACAAGGAAGTCCTTAATACCCCGGGAAGCAGTGATGAACTCGACGTCATTGGGGCGCTTTATGGGAAAAATGTCGTTGAGGCCCTTCTTCCCGTAGACCATGAACAGGATGGAATCCGTGTCAAGGGGTTTATCAGTCGGCCCACCCTTCTTAAGGGAACGCGGCAGTGGCAGACTCTTTTTGTCAATGATCGGTATATCGTAAGCCGGATGGTGAGCCGTGCCATCGATCACGCCTATCAGTCCCAGATCCCTAAGTCAGGGTTTCCTTTTGCCATGCTGAAGCTCACCGTGGATACCCATGCGATTGATATCAATGTCCATCCCCAAAAAAGTGAGATCAAGTTTGGTGATGAGCAGGCTGTTTACCGGGCTGTCTACCACGCACTTACAAATGCCCTGACGCATCCTATGCGGGGGACGGAACACGGAAAGGACGAAGTGACCTTTAAAAAGCCGTCTCCCCAAAAAGACGAAAGCCTTGCCGAAGAAGTAAGTATTTTCCCTCATTCCCAAGGCCGCAGCTTTCTTCCCCAGAATCCTGCCTTTGGCCAGCCGATTTGGCGTACGCCGGAGCCTCAGGTTGAGCGGCCTGATCGCTCCTATACGGACGAAATCTTTGGCGCGCAGCGTACGGTGCCACGCGCGACAGAACCCCATGCCATAACGGGCGAAGAGACAAGCGGAGAAATAGCTGGCTCCGTGAATGAACGAGGGGAAATCCAGGCCCCCAGTGGGATTGACGTAATCTGGCCTTTGGGACAGGTCAACCGGACCTTCATCGTCGCCCAGTCAGAAACAAGCCTTTACCTCATCGACCAGCATGCGGCCCATGAACGCATCATGTATGACCGTTTCATCAGGCAGCAGAAACCGGTCCCCAGTCAAACCCTTCTTATGCCGCTTTTTCTTTCCGTAAGTGCTGCGGATGTGGATGCCGTGACAGAACATCGCGACGAATTTCTGAAACTCGGTGTCGACGCGGAACCTGCCGGGGAAACTTCCCTGCGTGTTTCTGCCCTGCCGGCCGATGTGGAAGACGGGGAGGCCGAAGCCTTTATCCAGGATATCCTGACCCTTCTTGAGGAAAACCGCTCCATCAAGACCAGTGACCTACGGGAGGAAGTCCTTCACTATGCGGCCTGTCACAGTGCCATCCGGGCAGGTGAACTCCTGAATATCCGCCAGATGAGGGAAGTCATCTTGGAACTTCTCAATACGGAACATCCCTTTACCTGCCCCCATGGACGGCCCTGTATGATTGAAGTGACGACGCCGGAGCTCTTTAAGCTCTTTAAACGGACATGATGGGGGAGAAGAAAGGGCGCTTTGCCGTAACTGTGGGGCTCAAGGGCGGTACGGAGCTTATCAAAATGGCGAAATCCTGGGCGGAAACGCTTGCTATTCCTTATCTGAAGCGGCCCCGTGGAGTTTCCTTGGAAACGCTTCGCAAAGAGAGGAACCTTGTCGGCCTTCTTGTCGCAACGCGGAAAGGGCCCCAAGTAGAAACCGAAGAGGGGATCCTTTATTACCATCCCAGTATGGCAACGCTCCGCGTGCGGGCCCTTAAAGAAGGAAAAACGGACCATCTGGTGGAAGCCCTGGCCCTTCGGCCTGACAGCCGGGTCCTTGACGGGACCTTGGGCCTTGCCTCGGACGCAGCGGTTATTTCTTATGCTGTGGGATCCGAAGGAACAGTCGTGGGGGTTGAGGCGTCTCCCATTCTTTATCAAATGACTCGGCTTGGCCTGCGCTCTTATGACGAGGGCGATGAGGACCTATTGAAGGCCCTTCGGCGCATTGAACCTGTTTTGGGGGATACGGCGGCCTATTTGGAAAGCCTTCCGCCTGACTCCTTTGATGCCGTCTATTTTGACCCTATGTTTGAGCATCCTGTCGAAGGCTCCTCTAACATGGTCCCCATGCGTCCGGCTGCCGATCATCGCCCGCTGACGCGGAGCGTCATTGAAAAGGCACTCAAGGCGGCCCCTCTTGTCGTCGTCAAGGAACGAAGCCGACAGTTCTTGACCGAATTGGGCGCCCAGGAAATCCAAGGCGGCCGCTACAGCCGCATCAAATACGGAATCATAAGGAGGATACCATGACCGCAAAAGAAAAAGTCGTTGTCATCCTCGGACCAACAGCGACAGGAAAGACAGCCTGTGGAATTCTCCTTGCCCAAAAGCTCAAAGGGGAAATCATCTCCGGTGATTCCATGCTTGTTTTCCGTGGTATGGACATTGCTACGGCCAAACCAACGCCCCAAGAACGGGCCCTTGCCGTGCATCATCTGATTGATGTGCGCGACCCGGAAGAAAAATATTCGGCCTTTGATTTTAAAAGGGAAGCGGCGTCCCTCATCCAGGAAATCCATGGGCGGGGGCATATGCCCATCATTGTAGGGGGGACAGGACTTTATCTTAAGGCCCTTCTTGAAAACTACCATTTTTCAACCAGCGAAGAACAAACCAAGCGACGTCAGGCCCTTGCAGAATATGCCGATCGCTATGGCAATGAGGCCCTCCATCAAAAATTGGAAAAACTTGATGAAGAAACGGCGAATCGATTGAAGATTAATGATAGACGGCGTATAATTAGAGCCATCGAAGCATGGGAAGATGGAGACCCTGTATCCCAAGAAAAGGACAGCAAAAGTCCTTTTGACGCGGTGGTCTTTGGTCTTACGATGGAGCGTGCCCTCCTGTACGATCGAATCAATCGCCGTGTTGATTTGATGGTGGAAGAGGGTCTTTTTGATGAGGCTCGCTTTTTCTATGATCAAGGGATCCCTTTGGATTCCCAATCCATGAAGAGCATCGGCTACCGTCAATGTGTCCAGTATTTTCGAGGGGAATGGGACAAAAAAACAGCTGTCGCCAAGATCAAGCAGGCAACCCGTAATTTTGCCAAACGGCAGATTACCTGGTACAAGAAAATGCCTTACATCCATTGGCTGATGCTTGACGCATCGCCTCACTATCCAGCCATTGCGGATAAGATGCTGGAAGTGCTTCGAGAAAGACAATTTATAGAAAAATGAGAGAGGGATTCATTCATGGGAACATCAAACGCTAAGACACTCAATCTCCAGGATAGCTTCCTGAACAAAGTGCGCGCCGAAAAGAAGACCATTGTCATTTATTTGCTCAATGGATTTCAGGTTCGCGGAAAGGTTTGGGGATTTGATAACTTTACGGTCATTATTGACTGCGATGGAAGACAGGAATTGATCTATAAACATGCGATTTCGACGATCGCCCCTGTGGAGGCAGAATCGATCTTAGTACTTAAAAAAGGAAATGATCAGAGTGTCCCTAAGGAATAAAATAGAAGATGAGATTGCTCTTTTTATGGATTATCTAACGGTGGAAATGGGACTTGCGCGCAACACGCGTGAGTCCTATGGCCGTGATCTGCGTCTTTTTGCAGTCTGGGTCAAAAAGCCCATTAAGGAAATCAGCCGTGATGATATTCTTACGTATATGAGCGTCCTTAAGGCCCAAAATTATGCAGTAACAAGTTCTGCCCGGAAACTGGCTGCTTTGAAGGCCTTTTTCCGTTTTATGACGGCCGAAGGAACCATTGAGGTCGATCCCTGCGAAGTTGTTGAATCGGAAACAAGGGGGATGGTCCTGCCAAAGGTCTTGAGCGTGGATGAAGTGAATCGATTGTTTGAAGCGCCCGACCTAGATACACCGGAAGGGTACCGGGACCGGACCATGCTTGAAGTGATGTATGCAACGGGCATGCGTGTTTCGGAACTGCTTGCCCTCAAGGTAGGGAGCGTTAATCTTGCGTCCCATTATGTAATTGCTTATGGTAAGGGCGCAAAGGAACGTCTCATTCCACTGGGACATTATGCCATTGAGTATCTAAAGGAGTATCTCAGCCGGGTCCGTCCCCATTTTGTCAAGGAAAACCGTCCCTGTGACGATCTTTTCCTGACCATTCGGGGAACGGGCATGACGCGGCAGCGCTTTTGGCAGCTCATTAAAAATTATGGGCTCAAGGTCCATATTGCCAAATCCTTGACGCCTCATATCCTGCGCCACTCCTTTGCTACTCATATGCTCGATAATGGAGCGGACCTTAGAACGGTGCAGGAACTGTTGGGTCATTCCGATATCTCTACGACGCAGATTTATACTCACCTCACCAATCATCGTCTCAAGGCCATCTATGATAAAAGCCATCCTCGGGCATAAGGGAGAATGCAATGCCTCGTAAACCTAAACGGCAAGCGGCTGCCCGCTCGCCACGCCGCCGCAGGAATAAGCACGGCGGATGCTTGATATTTGTGATCCTTTTTGTCATTATTGGTCTTGGGATGTTTCTTGCGGCGCATAAAAAAAATAATCCCGATCTGACTTGGCCCGATGTGGTTGAAGAAGCGCTGCCTGAAACCGTCCGCGAGACCGTGAAGGAAGTCCTTCCCCAAACCGTTAAGGAAGAGATTGAGAAGGTTCGCAAGAAAGAACGCAAAGAAATCGAAAAAGAAAAGATTGAAAAAATTGAAAAAGAAGAGAAGCAGGGACCCATTCGGGATCACCCTGTAGAAGAGAAAAAGACGGTTCCGCCGGCTGCGAAAAAGGAACCGGCTAAGGCGGATGAAAATTCTTTGGGACTTGCTCCAGGCGCCTATAAGGGGTGCCTTGCCATCGTCATTGACGACTGCGGTTACCAGTTGGGACCGGTACGGACACTGACGAGCCTGCCCCTTAAGATGACCTTTGCGGTCATTCCCTTTAAACCCAATAGCGCGGCAGCCCTTTCCATCATCCGAAACAGCGGCCACACGGCTATGCTTCATCTGCCCATGGAACCCGTTTCAGGCGGCAGCTCCGAAACCCGCTTCGTGGGGGTAGGGCAGACAAAGGCTCAGATAGCGTCCTTTGTGCAGGAAGCCATCGACAGCCTGCCCGGCATTTCCGGCGTCAATAACCATCAGGGTTCCAAGGCAACCGCCCATGGCCCAACCATTCGCGCAGCTCTTTCTGTCATTGGGGAAAATGGCCTTTTCTTTATTGACAGCAGGACCAATTCCGCCACGGTGGCAGAAAGGGAAGCGGGAAATCTTGGCATCCCAACCGGACATAACTCGCTCTTTCTCGATAACAGCAGTGATATCGGTGCCATTGAGGAAAAGATTGCGCAGGCTGTCAAGCTGGCAGACCGTTATGGCAGTGTCATTGTCATCTGTCATGCTAGGCCCAATACGGCAGAAGCCTGGAAACGGTCTTACAAGGCTGTTATACAATCGGGCATTACTTTGGTCCCTGCCGCGTCCCTGCTACAGTAAGGAGGTCATCTAATGCTGAGAACGACTGCCCTCATGGGGCTTATGACGGCCCTTTTAGTTTTTTTAGGGGACTATCTCGGGGGCTCATCCGGAATGAGCCTCATGCTGCTTGTTTCCCTTGCTATGAATTTCTTCATGTATTGGTACAGTGACACCATGGTCATCCATCAATATGGCTGTGTCCCTGTAACGAGAAATGAGGCGCCGGAATTATATGACATTGTAGAAAAACTCGCGGCGCGGGCCAACCTTCCCATGCCCAAGGTCTACGTTATGAACAGCCGTGTGCCCAATGCCTTTGCCACGGGCCGCAATCCCCAGCATGCCGCGGTCTGCGTGACGACGGGCCTTATGGACGCGCTCACAGCTCCGGAAATTGCCGGCGTCTTGGGGCATGAAATGAGCCATATTCTTCATCGGGATATCCTCGTTGGCACTATTGCCGCCGTCATGGCAGGCACTATTTCGGCGTTGACTCGGTTTGCCTTCTGGTTTGGCGGCGGCAGGGATCGGGATCGCCAAAATCCTATTGCTTCCCTTTTGATCCTCATTCTGACGCCCCTCATGGCCATGATCATTCAACTCGCGATTTCCCGGACCCGGGAATATATGGCTGATGAAGCAGGTGGCGCCCTGTGCGGTGACCCCGATGAACTGGCAAATGCCCTGGAAAAAATCGACCTTGCCGCCCATCGTACCATTATGGCTGGGGCTCAGGAAAGTTCAGCCCATATGTTCATCATTTCTCCCTTTGCAGCAAAAGAGGCAAAGAGCCTCTTTTCCACTCACCCGGCAACGGAAGACCGCATCCGCCGGCTGCGCGAGCAGGCGGAAAGGATGGGGACGAGGCAGTGTATTGTGTAATTCTTTTTACTCAGCCCAAAAATCGGACTGATTTGATGTAGAACGTGAGCCCATTGCTTTAGAAAGATTAATCTGAAGCAATGGGCTCATGGCGCATCGTACAACGGAACATTTCACGGCAGGGGATAGCTATCACCTTACCGCTGTCCCTGCAGCTTTAAGTTCGAATGCATGGCACCAAACCACCTTATCTTTTTTCCTTGTTCCCCGCACAACAGGTGTCTGATTGCTGGAGCAGGCAGTTTGAGAGCACGGATCCTCTGTCTAATGTAACCTTTGATACAGGCATTCTGGTGAAAGGGAACTTGCACTTTTTACTTCCCTAAAATTTCAATTTATTAATGAAAATCCTTTTATTTTATGTTATAGTGTAACTCTACTTCACTAAACCAGATGAATTACATGGAGGGGTATACGATATGAAAACGAGAGTTGCCATCATGGGCTACGGAAATTTGGGCCGTGGTGTTGAACTGGCCCTTAGAAACAGTCCGGATATGGAATTTGTCGCGGTCTTCAGCCGCCGTGACCCGGCAAAGGTCAGCATCAAAACGACCGGTGTTCCCGTCATCTCCGTAAACGATATCGACGCTTACCAAGATAAGGTCGATGTCCTCATTATCTGCGGCGGCAGTGCAACGGACCTGCCTAAACAGACGCCGCAATATGTAAAGAAATTCAACGTGGTGGATAGCTTTGATACACATGCCTGCATTCCTGACCATTTTGCGGCCGTTGATGCAGCCGGTAAGGAAACAAATCACGTCGGGGTCATCTCCGTTGGCTGGGATCCGGGCCTATTTTCCCTTGCCCGCGTCTATAGCCATGCCGTCCTTCCCGTAGGGAAGGACTATACCTTCTGGGGCAAAGGCGTCAGCCAAGGCCACAGTGACGCGGTTCGCCGCATTCCCGGTGTCAAGGACGCCAAGCAGTACACCATTCCCGTGAAAACCGCTCTTGACGCGGTTCGTGCCGGCAAGAACCCGGAACTTACGACGCGGGAAAAACATACGCGTGAAGTTTTTTGCTGTCCTTGAAGAAGGTGCCGATGCTGAGGCTGTGACAAAGGCTATCGTAACCATGCCGAACTACTTCAGTGACTACGATACGACGGTCCACTTCATCAGTGAGGAAGAAATGAAGCGAGATCATAGTGGTCTTGCCCATGGCGGGTTTGTCATCCGTTCCGGGAAAACAGGCACAGACGACGAACACAAGCATATCTTTGAACTGGCCCTGACCCTTGATTCGAATCCGGAATTTACGGGATCCGTCCTTGTGGCCTATGCGCGGGCTGCCCATCGCATTGCCCGTGAAGGCGGTACGGGGTGCCGTACGGCCCTTGATATCGCACCGGCTTATCTCTGCCCTGAAAGCGGGGAGGAACTGAGGGCCCATCTCCTTTAGTTTTTTGCTCGGCGCGAAAATCGCACCGAAACGATGTAGTTACGTGCCCCCATTGGCTTTTAAGAGATTCATCTGATACCAATGGGGGCACGGCGTATCGGAATAGAATACATACTAGGATCTCATTTTTTGAATAGCCCCAACTATGCTGTCGTACGTCCTTTTTGAAGTCAGCTCGATTTGTGCACCGAGTAAAGAATAAGGGAACTCTTACTTATACCTCCAATAAGGATTCTTCTATTACACAGAAAAGAAAGTCTTATGTTATAATGGAAACAGTTAGCTTATTTGACAACAGAAATGTTAAGAATATGGGAGGTTTAAAACATGAATAACCCGAATCCTGTTAAGATCGTGGAAACTGTCCTCAGAGATGGACATCAGTCCATCTGCGCAACGAGAATGCGTACGAGCGATATGCTTCCCGTCTTGGAAGCCCTAGATGATTGCGGCTTCTACGCACTCGAAGCATGGGGCGGTGCTACGTTTGACTCCTGCCTTCGCTTCCTGAATGAAGATCCCTGGGAACGCCTGCGCACCATCCGCAGCCATGTGAAGAATACCAAACTGCAGATGCTGCTTCGCGGTCAGAACCTCCTGGGCTATAACCACTATGCAGACGATGTCGTTACGGAATTCATTAAACGAAGCGTGGCAAACGGCATTGATATTGTCCGCGTTTTTGATGCCTTTAATGATACACGGAACCTGGAATGCTCCATGAAGGCCATCAAGGAAGCCGGTGCCCATGCCCAGGGTACGCTTGTTTATACCATCAGTCCGTATCACAAGGACAGCGATTTTGTGAAGCTTGCCAAGGAACTGGAAGAAATGGGGGCTGATTCCATCTGCATCAAAGATATGTCCGGCCTGCTTGCTCCTTACGCCTGCTACAACCTCGTTACGGCCCTTAAGAAAGAAATCCATGTACCTATCGATGTTCACTCCCACTGCACGAGCGGCATGGGTGCCATGACCATCCTCAAGGCTGTTGAAGCCGGTGCCGATATGGTTGATACAGCCATGTCCCCGTTTGCTGAAAGCACGAGCCATACCTGCACGGAATCCCTGGTTTACACCCTGACCGGTCAGGAACGGGATCCGAAGATTGATGTCAACAAACTTTATCCGATTGCTGATCACTTCAAGAAGGTTAAAGCCGACCTTATCAAGACCTTCAACCTGCCAAACAGCAGCGACATCAACCCGCAGGTCCTCAGCTTCCAGATTCCCGGCGGCATGCTTAGCAACCTGCGCAAACAGCTTGCTGAGATGGGCGTTGCCGATAAGTACGATGCCCTGCTGAAGGAAATGCCGAAAGTCCGTGCTGACCTGGGGTATCCTCCTCTTGTTACGCCCAGCAGCCAGATTGTTGGCTCCATGGCTACCATGAACGTTGTTCTCGGCCGTTACAAGATGATTCCGAAAGAAGTCCGCGACATCGTCCGCGGCAAATATGGCAGAACGCCGGGCCCAATCAGCGAAGAGCTGAAAAAACTGGTCCTTAAAAATGGTGAACAGCCCATTACCCATCGTCCGGCCGATGATATCGCACCGCAAATGGATAAGATGCGCGCTGACCTTGCCGCAAAAGGCTATCCCAATGCTAGCGTGGAAGACGTCTTAAGCTACGCTCTCTTCCCGGAAGTTGCTTTGGAATACTTCAAAAAGAACCGCTAAGAAACCAGAATGAATTTGTGCAGCACCGTGAACCCTATCTTTCATGGTGCTGCTTCTTTTTTGCCAACGGGACTGTCTTGTGCTATCGGTACGGCTCTTCCTTGAGGGAAGCACTTGCAATACAATCCCATTCACTATAAAATAAAAGAAATATGTGTTTTTGCTTATGGAATCTGAGGAGGAATCACAATGGAAAAGTTTACCTATACAATTACGGATCCTGCGGGTATCCATGCTCGTCCTGCGGGACTTTTGGTCAAGACCGCCGCTGGCTTCAAGTCGACCTGCAAGGTGGAAGGCAATGGAAAGACCGGCGACCTTAAACGCATCTTTACCGTCATGGGCCTTGGCATCAAAGCTGGTATGACGATTACCGTTACGGTTGAAGGGGAAGACGAAAAGGAAGCCGCCAGCACCTTGAAATCCTTCCTTAAGGAAAATCTCTAAGAGGTGCCTATGATTATCATCAAAGGAAAGTCCGCTTCCAGCGGTGTGGCTGTGGCTCCGATTGCGGCCAAACCAGACGCTTCCGATGAAGATCGTGTGACCCTTCTTACGAGCCTTAATCCCGAGGCGGAACTGCGCCGCTTCCATGCGGCCCAGGAAAAAGTGATTGCCCAATTGGGCGAACTTGCCGAGAAAGCTCGACAGGAAATCGGTGAAGAGGAAGCTGGCATCTTTGAAACCCATCAAATGATGCTCCAGGACCCTGATCTTGTGGACATGATCGAAGGGCTCATGACGGATAACCATTTGACGGCAGAAGGCGCAGTGGAACGGGCAGGGGAGCAGTTTGCTGCCATGCTGGAATCCATGGACGATGAATACATGAAAGCCCGTGCTGCCGACGTCCACGATATTATGGGACAGGTCCTGCGCACCCTCATGAAGCGCGATTTCGATTGGGCAGCCAAGATTGACCACCCTGTAATCATCTGTGCCGACGACTTGACGCCAAGTGAAACGGTTCAGCTCAATAAGGATTTCATCATGGGCTTTGTGACGAGCGGCGGCAGTGCCAACTCCCATACCGCCATCCTGGCCCGTACCATGGGCATTCCTGCCATTGTACATACGGAAAAGGTAATTGGGGAGGACTGGAACGGTAAGCTTGCGGCCCTTGACGGTGCGACGGGCACGGTATACCTTGACCCCGAACCGGAAACCCTTGCATCCATGAAGAAAAAATTGGAAGCCGAGGAAAAGGGCAAAGAAGATATGGATGCCTTAAAAGGCCTCCCGACACAAACCAAGACAGGCCGCTCCATTGCCCTTTACGCCAATATCGGACAGGAAGGGGACCTGCCAGGTGTCCTTGAAAATGATGCCGAAGGTATCGGCCTTTTCCGCAGTGAGTTCCTTTATCTCCGGAAAAACGATTATCCAACGGAAGAAGATCTCTTTGAGGCTTACAAAGAGGGAGCCCAGGCAATGGGACAGCGAAAACTCATCATTCGCACCCTTGATATTGGGGCCGATAAACGGGTGGGGTATTTCAACTTGCCGGAAGAGGAAAACCCTGCTTTAGGCTTCCGTGCCATCCGTATCTGCCTTGCCCGTCCGGAAATCTTCTATACCCAGCTGCGAGCCATCCTGCGGGCATCCCACTACGGAAATGTGGCGGTCATGTTCCCCATGATCACTTCTGTTGAAGAGGTAAGGGCGGCAAAAGAGCTCCTTCATCTTGCTGAAGTAAAACTTCATGAAGAAGGAATTCCCTTTGATTCTAATCTTGAAGTTGGCATTATGATTGAAACCCCGGCTTCGGCGGTTATCAGTGATGAACTGGCCCAGGAAGTGGATTTCTTCAGCATCGGCACGAACGACTTGGTCCAGTACACCTTAGCCGTGGACCGTCAGAACGCCCAGCTTGAAGAATTGGGAAAAGCCAGCCATCCTGCTGTACTGCGGCTTATCCATAAGACCATCCGAGCTGGTCATGACGCGGGTATCTGGGTGGGCATCTGCGGAGAAGCCGCGGCCGATCCGGAACTGATCCCGATCTTCATCGAAATGGGAGTGGATGAGCTCAGCATGTCTGCAGCAAGGATCCTGCCAACAAGAAAACTCATCCGCAGCCTGTCCTAAGAAAGCGTGTTTTTATGCAGTTAGCATTTAAAAAAGCGGTGACGGACGCTATCAAGAAACAGCCTGACCGGCGTGTCATGCCTTTTTTGTACGAAAACGAGCCTTATTTTATCAAACGGCGTCTTTCCAACCATCGCAACCGCTTTGCCAAACAAAGCGTTGACGCGGCCTTTTGGTGTGAAGTCTATAAAATCCTGACAGTCAATCAATATGGTCCGATGGCACCGGAAATCGTCCTTCTTCATGATGATTACTTTGTTATGAAGGCCGTGGGCAAGACCCTTCAAGGCGTAGCCAAAGAAGCTCCCTGGCAGGATGTGCGCAGAAAAGCTTTCTATAAGGCGGGAGAAGCTCTGGGTAAACTTCATGGGTTTGGCCTTCATCACGGTCGCCCGGCCCTGCGGGACATTGCTTACGACCGGGAAAAAGACAGTGTAACCCTCCTTGATTGGGAAAATGAAAAGCGTTTCATTGATGCTGACCCTCGGGTGATCGATCTCTTTTTGTTTGTTCACAGCTGTTTTCGAGAAAAGTGGGCGCTCAAAAATGATGAGCTCATTCGGGAAGCGATGAAAGGCTATTTTACGGGGCCTGAATCCCGCCCCATCCTAGAAAAGGCCCTTGCTGTTACAAAACGTTTTCAAGCGGCTTTTACCCTTGCCCATCACCTTCGCATCTTCGGCTGGACGGATGTAACAAGTCTCGATGACGCAAAAAATTATCTGTTTCAGCTCGATCCTGATGCCTTATGAGATGAATAAAGCGCTGTGAATCATGAAAAATGCCTTCATTTCTTCACAGCGCTTTTCTTTGTGTTTTCTTTTGCTGAGGGGAGTTGGAGCTAGTGCGTCCTGCTGGAATAGGAAACGGCACTCTTTTATCCTTCCTGCTGCGGCCAGCTTTTGCAAATTAGGAAGAAAGCCCTGCAAGGATGAAGGATATGATCCGTCCCTGCAGTCTGTACCAGTCGTGGTCTTTTGTAAACCCCATCATTTTATTTACATAGAAGGAGCCGTAGAGTAAAAAGGTAAAAAGCTCATCGGCTTCTTTTTCTGTCATCAGTCCTTGGGCCTTCAAGAAAAGAAACACGATGGGGCGTCTTTTTACATCTTAGAAAGGATAAGCCACTGCTTCATTTTTTGGCGTGTCAATTTCAGCCCTCTAAAAATGCCGAGTTTCTTTCTTTTTATGATATAATGGTACGGTACCTGAAAGGAGTGCTTTTATGATAACCGCCGGTCCGCGCCTTGATTTTCTCGTCTCTCTTGTTCCCTCCTGTGGCACCTTGTGTGACGTGGGAACCGATCATGCCTACCTGCCCGTTATGGCCATCAGTCAAGGACGGGTGAAAAAAGCTATTGCCGGCGATATTGGGGAAGGTCCCTGCGAAGCGGCATGGAAAACAGTTCACAGCCATCACCTGGAAGATGTAATTTCTGTGCGCCTTGGCAGCGGACTGACGGTTACCCGTCCTGGTGAAGCAAACACGGTTGTCATTGCGGGCATGGGAGCCGGCACGATGGTGGAAATCCTTGACGCGGCACCGGAAGTCCTGGCGTCGCCCACGCTCACAACACTCATTCTGCAGCCTATGAATGACAGCGAAAAACTGCGTCATTGGTGTGAACGATCCGGCTGGGGAATTTTGCGGGAAGAACTGGTCCAGGAAGGGAATCGCATCTATGAAGTGCTGCTTCTTCACAAAGATCCGTCCTTTCATTATGAAGGACTGACCGACCTTGTTGGTGATGACCTTGTGCGGCGCCATCATCCGCTTCTTGGAATGTTTGTCCGCCGTCTCATCGCCAAGTACGACCGGCTTCTTTCCAGTATGGAAAAAAGTTCCAAAGCACGCCAAAGTGAGCATTACCAAACATCCGTAGAGACGAAAAAACGATTGGAGGAAATATTACATGGAAACGACTGTCAGTGACATCTGCGTCTTTATGAACGAATATGCATCCCTTACCTATGCGGAAAAATGGGATAATCCGGGCCTGCTCCTGGGTCATGTGGAAGCCCCGGTCCATAAGATCATGGTGGCCCTTGACCTGATGCCAGAAGTGGCGGAACAGGCCATTGAAGAAGAGGTGGACCTTATCATCACCCATCATCCCTACTATTTCCATTTGCCGAGCTCCCTTGCTGTGACGGATACAAAGATGGAAGTCATGTATGAACTGATCAAACATGACATTGCTGTCTATGCCGCCCATACCAACCTTGATGCTGCCCGTGGCGGCGTCAACGATGTCCTTGCAGACAGGCTGGGGCTTAACGATGTAACGGAAATTCCCCGTAAGGACTGTCCGGAGCAGGGACTTGCCCGTATTGGTGTCCTTGGTGAGCCGATGGAACTGAAGGATTTTGCAGCTTACGTGCGGGATCAGTTGGGCGCCGCCCATGTCACCTTTGCCGGCGGTGAGGAGCCGGTCTTTAAGGTTGCCGTCGTTGGCGGAAGCGGAGCTGACTTCATGGATGATGCCATGGCCGCCGGAGCGGATACGCTCGTTACAGGCGATGTAAAATATCATGTCGCCCAGAAGGCCCTCAATATGGGACTTAACCTTGTCGATGGTACCCATCAGCTGACGGAACTGCCTGTTATCGCGCATCTGGAAGACGTTCTTACTGCATGGTGCCAGGAGTCGGGCCGCCATTTTGAAGTAATTCGTGCCCATGAGGACCTTGTCCTCCAAAGCATCTAAAGAAGGTGCTTTCATGATCAAAGATGTAAGACTCGGTAATGATCTGGAGCAGCCCTGCCTTGTCCGTCTGCAGAAGGTAGGTACAAGCTCCAATGGCAAGGCATACGCCCGGGGCCTTTTGGAAGATAACAGCGGAACCCTTCCTTTCATTTGCTTTGAAGCAGGCCCTATCAATCGCCTGCGCACCATGGAGGGACCGACGCCATTTATCATTGGCGGCCGTGTCGATGCCAATAAGTATGCATCACCCATGGGCGGTCAAAACCTGCAGGTCATTGTGCAGAAAGTTGTTCCTCCCGATGGGGAAACCGATTTATCCATGCTGCTGCCTACAGGACCCATCGACCTTGAGTCCTTGGAAGTGGAATTTCAGACCCTCATCGGGCGCATCCAGGATGAACCGCTTCAGCGTCTGGTCAAGCAGGTGTTTTCTGGGAAGCGGTATGAACGGTTTCTTAGGAATCCGGCAGGAATGCGGCTTCATCATGCGTACGTCGGCGGTCTGCTGCATCATACGGTTTGTGTGGCCCGCCTGGCTCTTAGCATGGGCAAGACCATCGGTGGGGTGGACCTTGACCTCATCCTTGCTGGAGCCCTTCTGCACGATATCGGTAAGCTTCGGGAAATTTCCGCCGGCCTTGGCTTCCCTTATACGACGGAAGGCCGGCTCATGGGCCATATTTCCATGGGGGCCATGCTAATCAGCCGCATTGCGGAAAATATCCCGGATCTTTCCCGCATCCGTCTTGACGAGCTTCTTCATATCATCCTTTCCCATCATGGGGATCACGAAAAAGGTTCCCCCGTCTTTTGTGCGACGAAAGAGGCCTTTATTGTTCATTACGCCGATGAAACGGATGCCGTCCTGAACCAGTTCCAGACAGATGGAAAAGAAACCTGGGCCTTTAACAAGATGCTCCAGCGTTTCCTTGCCGTAAACCCTTTGGAATGAGATAAACTGAAAAGCTGCAAAGACATGAAAAACGAGTTCTTTGCGGCTTTTTTGGTGGGGAAAAAAGCTGCCTGCCAATAGGCAAGATTGAGGGATTGCGCTTATCAAGGCGAAACGTCCATCGCCGAAAGATTCGCAAACAGTAAACTGCATTAAAACGGCAAAGGGAGAAATCGTGGAGGAAAGTTAAGCGAGTCTTCAAATTATTTGCTGAGCTTTATGTTGAAAAATTCGTGCAGAAAGCTTTCACAGACAGACAGCGACGATAGGCCCGGTCGGAGTTTTCTCTGCCGGAAAAGTCGGTGCTCCAATATAAGAAGGCGGAGTACAGAGCCCTTTTATCCCTTACATCCCACCTAACAGAGTATCAGGCAGATGCTAAAAGTAACGGAACCGTTTTCGTGACCGACGAAGTTTCAAACAGACTTTCCCTGCAGGATTGTAACCACCAAGCTTAGTTGCGGGAGTGGGTGGCAGATGAAGAGAGGTGTTTTTTCCTTCGTCTCCATACGAACGGTAGTGAGGAACATTTTTCGATGGTTCAAGGCTGCCTGTAAGCACAGCTTGCTGTACTAGCAAGACCGCAGAATCGTGTTATCAAATGATCACTTCGGCGCTCTCCCAAAGGGCGGTTTGACACTGGCCTTCCGGTCATTTCCCTTCGTGTTTTGGCATCGCCGCACTTAAGTCTTTTCCCAGCACCGAAGGTGCTATGCTGCCTGGCCTTTCAGGGCCCATGCCTCAACTAGACAGCTTGACAGCCGCCATTATTTTTCCTACTGGCCTTTATCTTTGCTCTAAACAAAATCTTCCTTGACATCCATCTTCTAATAATGCTATAATTCAAAATTTGACTTTATTCCAAGATTATGTTAAACTAACATCATGGGTATTTGACCATGCGGTCAAATGGGTTGATTTTTGTCAGGAGGAGGTGGCTTACATGTTTACCGTAGGGGACAAGGTGCTCTATCCGATGCACGGTGCGGCCGTGATTCGAGACGTTGAACAAAAGGTGATTGATGGCCGTCAGATTGATTATTTCGTATTTGATATGCTCCTAAGCAACATGAAAGTCATGGTTCCTGCCGGTAATGTTGAAAAGGTGGGCATTCGTCCTATTGTGGATAAGTCCGTTATGCCCAAGGTTGAAGAGGTCCTCAAGGCTCGTCCTGAAAATAGGATGAAGCGGATTACTTGGAACCGTAGATACAATATGTACATCGATAAGATGAAAACGGGCAGCATCTTTGAAGTGGCCGATGTGGTTCGTACGCTGGCCGTCCAGGAAGAGGATAAGAAGCTTTCCACGGGGGAACGGCGTCTTCTTTCAACGGCAAAGCAAATCTTGTTGAGCGAGGTCATGCTTGTTGAATCCGTTGACGAAGAAAAAAGTGAAGCTTGGCTTGAAAAATTCATTTGACACTGCTTTCTTGTAAGCACCCTTTCGTTTTGTGCGAAAAGGGTGTTTTTCCTTTATGGCCCTGATTGTTCAGTCGGTTTTGACTTCATTTTTTATCTTTTCATTCAGAGTAGAGTATAGTACAATAAGGGGATGAAATTTACAAAAGGAGGTGATTTTATGCTTGAAAAGATTTCCCGGTTTCTCATTATTCTTGTCTTTGCCATTTCGGGTCTGCTCATTATGGAAGTTGCATCACCATTTTTATCCCAGTTTGTGAGCAATGAGTATCTAAAAGTCGGCTTCCTCGGTGTTACGCCGCTGCGTCTTGTCCTAGGTCTATTGGGTCTTGTTGTCTTTGGCTCCTTGGGAAAATGGGCCGCTCCGTTTCTCATGAACCTCATCATGCGTTTTTCCGAACGGATGGCCATGTACCTTGCTGATCTTCCTACCAGTGATATTTTTGTCCTTGCCATTGGCGTGATTTTGGGCCTCATTGTAGCGGCTCTGCTGGGAACGAGTTTTTCCCGTCTGCCCATCATTGGACCGTATATTTCCCTCATCTTCAGCATCCTTGGCGCTATTGTAGGGGCTAAAGTGGCACTGAACAAGCGGACTGATATCGTTTCCTTTTTTAACCGGATCTGGTTTTCTTCGCGCGTAAAGGAAAGTTCGAAAAAGACCGCATCCCATGTTTCCCGCACTCATAAACTTCTTGATACCAGTGTGCTTATTGATGGCCGGATCCTTGAAATCATTCGTTTGGGATTTCTTGAAGGGACCATCATCATTCCCAAATTCGTCCTGGAGGAGCTGCAGAAGATTGCCGATTCGGCTGATACCTTGAAACGCAATAGAGGCCGCAGGGGTCTGGATATTGTGCAGGAAATCAAGGATCTTAAAAATGTTTCCATCGAAATCGTCGATAAGGATTTCGATGACTTGACGGAAGTTGATGCAAAGTTGGTCCGCCTTGCGGCCCAGATGAAAGGTGTCCTTGCGACAAATGACTTCAACCTCAGCAAAGTGGCCAAGATCCAGGGCGTGCCGGTCTTGAATGTCAACGACCTTGCCAATGCCCTCAAACAGGCTGTGCTGCCTGGGGAAGAACTAAGGATTTTCCTTGCTAAGGAAGGTAAGGAACAAGGCCAAGCCATCGGCTATCTTGATGATGGCACCATGGTCGTTGTCGAAAATGGCAAACGTTCTGTCAACCAGACCGTGCCCGTTACTGTGACGAGCGTGCTGCAGACATCGGCGGGACGGATGATCTTTGCGAAAATGAAATGATGGGAGAGACGGATGGAAGAACAGCTTTATGGAATCATTGCCGCGGCCGGCATGGGAAAACGGGCTCAGTTGGGGTATAATAAGAACTATGCACCCCTTGGGCATGTGCCAATCTTGGTTCGCAACCTTCATGCGTTGAGCGGCATTGCCTTTCTTACCCATGTTATCATAGCCGTTGCCCCAAAGGAATTGACAGAAGCTCGGGCCCTGCTTCAGAAATATGAAGCGGCTTTTTTCCCTACCTTATCTTGGTCCCTTGTACCAGGCGGCAGAGAACGGCAGGATTCCGTAGCCTGTGCCTTACAGACCTTGCCCAAAACCGCTTCTTGGGTGGCCGTCCATGACGGAGCAAGGCCTTTTGCGGATGCCGCCTTATTTGAACGTGTTTTTTTGGCGGCTAAGCGAAGCGGGGCTGCCGTTGCCGCGCTTCCCGTCAAGGACACCATCAAGGTTTCCACCAATGGGAAAGAAACCCTGCAGACCTTGAAACGCAATGAACTTTACCGCGTCCAGACGCCGCAGATTTTTGACGTGGCACTCTTGCGGAGGGCTTTTTCCTATGTGACGGCCCATAACCTTGTCGTAACCGATGACGCCAGTATGGTGGAGGCCTTAGGGCATCCTGTATCCCTTGTTGAGGGTCTGGAGGAAAATTTTAAGATTACAACGCCGGAGGACTTTATCCGCGCCGAAGGCGTTCTCAAAAAGGAGCAGATTGCCATGGATTTTCATGTAGGATCAGGCTATGATGTCCATCGTCTTGTCCCTCATCGGCCGCTCATCCTCTGCGGGGTCACCATTCCGTACGAATTGGGCCTTGAAGGTCATTCCGATGCCGATGTTGCCCTTCATGCCTTGATGGATGCAATCTTAGGCGCCGCTGGCATGGGGGATATTGGCCGCCTCTTCCCAGATTCCGATGATGCTTATCTGGGAGCCGACAGCAGGAAGCTGCTGCGGGAGGTGATCGGCCGCGTTGAAGAAAAAGGCTGGCATATCCATAATGCCGATGTGACCATCATCTGTCAGCGGCCTAAACTGATTTCCTACGAAAGGGCCATGCTGGAAAATCTCCAAGAAGATTTAGGTCTTTCCGGTGACGCGCTGAACGTCAAAGCCACGACAACGGAAAAACTAGGCTTTACAGGAAGAGGCGAGGGGATTGCCGCGGAAGCGGTTGTCCTCCTCAAGAAATGAAATCAATCATGATTTTTGTTAATCAATTTGGAGGCGTATATCAATGGAAAAAGAAATGAGAGTACGTTTTGCACCGAGCCCGACTGGCCCGTTCCACATCGGCGGCGCCCGTTCCGCACTTTTCAACTGGCTTCTGGCTAAACGCATGGGCGGTAAATTCGTACTGCGCATTGAAGATACGGACCGGAAACGTTCTACGCCGGAATCTGAAGAAAACATTAAGGCCGCTTTGAAATGGCTTGGTATCACTTGGGATGAAGGGGCGGACGTGGGCGGCCCTTATGGCCCCTACCATCAAATGGAGCGGCTCGATATCTATAAGAAATATACTGACCAGCTGCTCAAGGAAGGGAAGGCCTACTATTGTTACTGTACGCCGGAAGAGTTGGAGGAAGAACGGCAGGCTCTCCTCAAGGACGGCAAGATGCCCCGCTATATGGGCAAATGCCGCCACCTGACGGAAGAACAAAAGGCCCAGTATGAAAAAGAGGGCCGCAAGCCTTCCATCCGGCTCAAGGTTCCTGAAAATGAAACCATCGTCGTCCATGATATGGTCCGCGGCGATGTTGAATTTGATTCAAATGGCATTGGCGACTTCGTCATTGTAAAAAGTGATGGGATTCCTACCTATAACTACGCCGTGGTCATTGACGACTATCTGATGCATATCACCCATGTTATCCGTGCGGAAGAACACCTGTCCAACACGCCGCGTCAGCTCCTTGTCTACGAAGCCCTTGGCTTTGAAAAACCGGTCTTTGCCCATATTTCCCTGATCCTTGGCACAGATCACACGAAGATGAGCAAGCGTCACGGTGCGACGAGTGTTGACGCCTATCGGCAGCAGGGATATCTGCCGGAAGGTATCGATAACTTCCTGGCCCTCCTTGGTTGGGCCCCTCAGGGTGAAGAAGAAATCTTCAGCATGGAAGAAGCCTGCAAGGTCTTTTCCATGGACCGCGTGGCCAAAAACCCTGCAGTCTTTGACATCAAGAAACTCAACTGGATCAACAGTCAGCATATCCGGAAACTGACGCCGGACGCCTTCTTTGAACTGGCCAAACCCTTTATGGTGAAAGCCGGCTACATGACGGGCGACGAAACAGGGGAAAAGCTTGACTGGCTGAAACGCGTTGTCGCAACGGCCCAGACTCAGGTCGACTACGGTGCCCAGGTGCCGGAAAAGGTTGCCCTTTACTTCACGGATGATTTCGACTTCGAAAACGAAGAAGCCGTCTCCGTCCTCAAAGAAGAAACAGTGCCCCTTGTCATGAAAGCCCTCATCGAAGGCTTCCATAGCCTGGATGAACTGAACCACGACAGCGTCAAAGGGGTCTTCAAAGCTGTCCAGAAAGGCAACAAACTCAAAGGCCAGCAGGTCTACATGCCGTTCCGCGTAGCCCTCACGGGAAATCAGCATGGACCGGAACTTGCTGAAATGATTCCTCTCCTTGGTGCTGACCGTGTGGAAAAACGCATCATGAAGAGCCTTGAAAAGGCCCATGTGAGCCTCTAAGAAAGGAGCATGATATGAGTACCATCCGTGTATATAATACAATGACCCGCAAAAAAGAGGAATTCGTTCCTCTTCATCCGGGGAAGGTGGGCATCTACGTCTGCGGCGTCACGCCTTACAACCATCCCCATATTGGCAATGCCCGTCCTTTCGTTGTGTGGGACGTTATCCATCGCTTCCTTGAACATGAAGGCTATGATGTGACCCATGTACAGAACTTCACCGATGTAGATGACAAGATCATCCGTGAAGCCAATAAAGAAGGCGTGACGTGGGACGTGATTGCTAACCGCTATATCAAGGCTTATTTTGAAGTCATGGATAAGCTTCATGTACGCCGCGCCCACGTCTATCCCCGCGTCTCCGACCATATTCCGGACATTATCCATACGGTCCAGCAGCTCATCGATCATGGGTACGGCTACGTCGTTGACGGCGATGTCTACTACCGTGTGGAAAAGTTTGAACATTACGGCGAACTGTCCGGCCGCACGCTGGACGACATGATGGCCGGTGCCCGCGTTGACGTGGATGAACGCAAGGAAAACCCTATGGACTTTGCCCTTTGGAAATCGGCCAAACCGGGCGAACCGTCCTGGGACAGCCCTTGGGGCAAAGGCCGCCCGGGCTGGCACATTGAATGCTCGACCATGAGCACGAAATACTTGGGGAGCTCCTTTGATTTCCACGGCGGCGGCAGTGACCTGATCTTCCCACACCATGAAAACGAAATTGCCCAATCTGAAGGTGCTACGTGCTGCCATCCTTTCGTGCGTTACTGGGTCCATAACGGCTTCATTACCATCAATGAAGAAAAGATGTCAAAATCTCTGGGCAACTTCTTCACCGTTCTTGATATCCTGAAGGAATACGAACCGGAAGTGCTCCGTTATTTTATCCTTCAGACCCATTACCGCAGCCCCTTGGATTTTTCCGATGTGCGCCTCAAAGAAGCCAGCCGCAGCTTGGAACGGCTCCGCACGGCGGCGCAGAACCTTACTGAACTAAAGGGCGTTATCAGCGTTGGTCCTGATGAGGATAGTCTTGCCCTGCGGGAAAAGGTGTCGGGCTTTGTGGAAAGCTTCCTCGAAGCTATGCGGGACGACTTCAATACTTCCCTTGCCATCAGCTATCTCTTTGCCCTCGGCAAGGAAATCAACATTCTTCATCAATCCGTCATGACCGGCGGCCAAAAGCCGGATGGTAAGCTTGTCGATATGATGGATAAGGCCTGGAAGGAAATGACCTCCATCATCGGTATCCTCGAAGAAGACCCTGGCGCCAAGACCGAAGCCGTAAAAGACGCAGATGAAGACGCAGCGGCCATTGAATCCCTTATCGCGGAGCGTCAGGAAGCACGGAAAGCCAAGGATTTCAAGAAAGCAGATGCCATCCGTGACGAACTTGCCCAAAAAGGCATTCTTCTGGAAGATACGCCTCAAGGCGTGCGGTGGAAAAGACAGTGAGATTTGAAACGTACAAAAAGATGCGGGACCACGCCCTTGCCGTCTGTGACGGACCGTTGCCGGACGTGGATCCTCATCTGATTAACCCTATTGAGCTGGCCTATATTGGCGACGCCGTTTTTTCCCTATATGTGAGAAAGCGTCTCTTGCCCGTGTCCGGTCACGTCCAAGTCCTTCATGATCTGGCGGCCCGTATGGTTTCTGCGGTCATGCAGGCCAAAGCCATGGACGGTATTGAACCCCAGCTTACAGAAGCAGAAGCTGTGGTCGTGCGTCGTGGACGTAATACGAAGTCGACAGTCCCCAAAAGCGCGACTGTCCGCGAGTACCGGCAAGGGACGGCTTTTGAAGCCCTCATGGGATGGCTCTACCTTACAGGGGAAACGGCGCGCCTTGAAATACTGATGAAGGCGTCTTTTACCCTCATTCAGCAGGCCATGATGAATGAAAAGAGAGGATAACCTTATGATCAGCTGTAAATTGATCCGCTATACGCCGGATCCGGACCGTACCGTTGCCATGAGTGCCCATCTGTGCTATTCCCCCATTGGGGCCGCCCAGATCGAGGAAGACATGACAGATGACCAGGTACGCCGTCTTGTGCGCCAGCTCGCCCGCATGGGACATACATCCACTTTTGAACACGTGACATTTACCTTTGCCATTGAAGGCGTATCCCGGGTGCTGACCCATCAGCTTGTCCGTCACCGGATTGCGTCCTATTCCCAGCAGAGTCAGCGCTACGTGAAGGAACATGACTTTGAAACCATCGTTCCACCGACCATTGCCAAAGATCCTGCCCTGAAAGAAAAATTCGATGGTCTCTGCGGTAAAATCCAAGCCCTTTACAATGAGATGACAGAAGCGGGCATTCCCGCCGAGGATGCCCGTTATATCCTGCCTAACGCGACGGAAACCAAGATCGTCGTCACCATGAATGCCCGCAGCCTGCTGCACTTTTTCGAGCTGCGCTGCTGCAATCGTGCCCAATGGGAAATCCGGGCTTTGGCGAACATGATGCTTGAAGAAGTGAAAAAAGTGGCACCCATTCTCTTTGGAAATGCGGGACCGACCTGCGTGACTCAACGCATATGCCATGAAGGCAAGATGAGCTGCGGCCGTCTTGAAAAACTTTTCGCAATGGATCGTCAGAGGGGCCAGAATAAATAAGGAAATGTATCGCTTTTTTGATCATGAAAAAGAAGGAACCGTGAATAACTTCGCGGTTCTTTTTTGAAGGAGCAATGAGATGGGATACGATTCAATCGAAGAAATCCAGAAGCAGACCCATGAATGGGACTTTATCAAGGAACTTCCGGAAACTATAGGCGTTTTCAAGAAGAAAATAACGGATTACATAGAAGGCCAGGTCCTTTTTATCTGCCGTTATGAAGCCCCGGAGCTGAGGGCGAGCGTCGATTTAACGTATTCGGCAGAAACCTTTGATTATATCTTGGTGAGAACCATGGGGCTCAATTCCTTCCGTGATGTCCGACTGATCTATAAGGAAAGGGACGTCTTTGAAGAAAAGACCAAGAAATACCTGCCTCTGGTCATTAGCAATATGGAGCATCCGGAACAGATGAACCTGGGCGAACTGTATGAAGCAAAAAAAGTCGAGGACTGGGAATTTGGCAAAACCTTGCCCAAAAGAATCGGGTCCTTTGAGCTTTACATCGATCCCAGCCACGCCATTGAACATATCAACGGTTCCATTATTCTTATCGACTATTCTGACTTTGCACGCCGGGATCAACTCATCATCATGTATAACCGACTGCGTGACGAGTTTTTTGGTGAGCTCAAGGTGAACAGCGTTTTCCGTACAACAACGAGTTTTGATGGAAGGAACGTGAAGGAACTGGAAGACAAACTCAAAAAGAATCTGGAACCGATCCTCAAGTGGGTCAGCGAAACAGATCATACGATTTAAAAATCGGAGCCTTGGCTCCGATTTTTTTGTGAGGGAGGGAAAGACCAAACGGTAAAAGAGTGTAACGCTGGATCCAAACCGCTCCTGCAGGGGGGATGGGTCCAAAATGATTCGCCCTTACACGTGTTCTTTGACTTTCCGCTCGCGCTCCAAAGCAGCCTAAGAAACCCGGGCGAAAGGTCCTCACTGCCATTCGTAGAGAAACGGCATGCAGTTTCTCATCCACCACTAAAACCGGGAAATGGCATGAAACGATTTATGGAAATTTCAAAATTTCGGTTCCCCCGCTTTGCAAAGGCGGATCGATGTGTTGCCTCAAGTTCAAAGGGAAAAGACCGAATGCGGACCATATCAGGTGCTGTCATGATCTTTATATAATCAGTTTCTTTCAGAACTCAAATAAAACCAAAGATTCCTCAACCGAACCTGCGTCTACGTCCGATTTAGGAATTATCTTAGGGTCGTACGCTCATGTTCTTTTGCCTGCCAATCTGTTCCCTTCGAGTTTTAGCACTACAAGCATCCAAGCATCTAAGCCTTTCCCCCCTTCCTAAAATTCCGTATCCATGGTACACTATAAACTGAATTCTCTGCGAAAATGATGGAGGCTTTTCCCTTGAATAGACATCTCAAGCGCTATCTTACGATTACAGCCGGTACTTGCGTTTCCGGTATTGCCATGAACGCGTTTTTCCTGCCGAACCATCTTCTGAGCGGCGGTATTACAGGGCTTGGCATGATCTTGTATTATCTTTTTGGTTGGACCGTCGATGTGACGAACATCGTCTTTAACATTCCGCTTTTTATCCTTGCTTATAAACTGATGAGCCGTGAATATTTCATTAGCGGCATCTACGGAACCTTCGCCCTTTCTTTCTGGATCCGTGTCTTTTCTTTCCTGAATGGGGCCGTACCTGTCACTGACCCGATGCTCTGCAGCATTGCTGCCGGTGTCCTTCACGGCATCGGTCTTGGCACCCTCTACCGCGTTGGCGGCAGCACGGGGGGAACGGATATCATTGGCGGCATCATGCAGAAGTTCTATTCCATCAGCATCGGTACAACGGGATTTGTCATCAATCTCATACTTCTATCCATTGGTGCCTATTGCTTTGGACTGGCACCGGCCATGTACACCATTGTGGCCTATTTTGGCGTGGCCAAGATGAGCAATGTCGTCAATGATGGATTCAATCACAAGAAAAATGTTTTTATCATCAGCAATCGGAGCAAGGAAATTGCGGAAGCCATCATCAATCGGCTGGGCCGCGGCGCGACTTATATCGATGGGGAAGGGGCTTATACCCACGAAACGCGGAAGGTCATTTTCTGCGTTGTGAAACTTACTCAGGTGGCACGCCTCAAAGATCTGGTCTCCCAGCTCGATCCGGATGCCTTTATGATTGTTCAAGATGCACGGGACGTAATGGGGAGGGGCTTTACCCGGGAAAAGAACCACAACATCAAGCGGCCCATTGATTTGCAGTAACCTAGTTGGATAATATGCTTTGATTTGATGAACTTACACGAGCCCACTGCGTTAGGTAGACTTACCTAACGCAGTGGGCTCATGACGTATGACAGGGTTGTGGGTTGAAGGCGCCGTATCTTCAGCGTTTTTTTCGTGGTTTTTCTACTAGCTGCCAAAGATAGCCTTGGCCTTCCCTTCACTGCATTCCAGCTTTCTCTTCTTTCCCCCTCTTGAAAAATGTCAAAAAGTCAAATATAATAAGAGAAGATTATTAGAGGGGAGGGCTCCTTGGGACCTTTTCCTTTTAGCAACCTTTATCGAGGAGGTTTTGAGCATGAGAAATATTGCCGATGTCATAGAACAATTTATTATCAGTGAGCTTTTTGCCAACGACGAAGATTCCATCAATGTCAAAAGAAGCCAGCTTGCGGAAAAGCTTTCCTGCGCGCCCAGTCAGATTACTTATACCCTAACAACGAGATTTACTCCGGATAAGGGCTTTGAAGTGGAATCCAAGCGGGGCAACGGGGGATTCATCCGTATTGTCCGTCTGCCTCAGGAACGGACTCCTAAAAAACTCTCCTTGCCGCCTCAAATTGAGTCAGCCGAAGGTATGGTGGACGCCCTGGTGGAACATCGCATGATTACGATGCGGGAAGGCCGCCTGCTATCTTATTTTCTTTCTTTCCTCGGAGATCACGTGACGGAAAAGGATAAGGAAAAGATGATCGTCTCTGCATACCAGTCCCTGACTAAAGGAGCCTGACCGTGGCTAAATCCGTAACCAAGTACGTCTGTCAAAAATGCGGCTACGCATCCGTCAAATGGCTGGGAAAATGTCCAGAATGCGGGGCCTGGGATTCTCTTGTGGAAGAAGTGGATGCCCCCGTAGATCGCCATCGCCCAAGCTATCTAAAAACAGCTGAACACGTGGCGCCCAAGACGCTTCGTGAAGTGGATAAGGTCAAGGTCAACCGCATACCGACGGGCATCACCGAATTCGACCGTGTCCTTGGCGGTGGCATTGTCCCAGGATCCCTCATCTTATTAGGGGGCGCACCAGGCATCGGGAAATCAACCATTACCCTTGATGTATCGATGAAAGCGGCCAATCGCGGGATTCCCGTCCTTTATGTATCTGGAGAGGAATCGGAGGCCCAGACGGCGATGCGGGCTGAACGCCTGGGCACGGCGTCCGATGCCTTAAAGGTCATGACCGCAACGGAGCTTGGTACCATTTTGGTCGAAGCGAGAAAAGATGCGCCGAAGCTGTTGGTCATCGACTCCATCCAGACCATGTACAACAGCGAGCTTGAAACGGCTGCGGGAAGTGTGGGGCAGGTGCGGGAGTGTACGGCTAAGCTCCTTAATTTTGCCAAGGAATCAAATATCGCCATCATCATTATCGGACACGTGACAAAAGAAGGGAACATTGCCGGTCCCCGTCTTTTGGAACATATGGTCGACGTCGTCCTTCAATTTGAAGGGGATCGTTCCTATACATACCGCGTCCTGCGTGCCCTCAAGAATCGCTTTGGCTCGACAAGTGAATGCGGCATCTTTTCCATGGAAGCAGAAGGCCTCCAGGAAGTGAGCAATCCGTCGGGACTTTTCCTTGAGACAAAGGAAAAGCCCGTCCCGGGATCTGTTATCACCGCCACAATCGAAGGGAATCGGCCCATTCTGGCTGAAATCCAGGCCTTGGCCGCCCATACTCCCTTTGGTATGCCGCGACGGACCGCAGTAGGCGTTGATTATAATCGGGTCAACATGCTCATTGCCATTCTTGAAAAACGAATGGGAATGAACTTTGGGGACCAAGATGCTTATGTAAGTGCCGTTGGGGGCATGAAGATTACGGAACCTGCAGTGGACCTTGCCATTGTAGGCGCCCTTGTTTCAAGCTACCGCAATGTGCCCGTTGGGGCGGGCATCCTCTGCTTGGGGGAAGTGGGGCTTACCGGCGAGCTGCGCCGTGTGGGACTCACGGACCGGCGCATCAAGGAAGCAGCGCAGCTGGGCTTCAAGCGCTTCATCGTGCCGCGGGGCAGCTTTATGAACGGCAAAAAAGCACCCGCTGGTGTGGTCGAATGCCGGACCGTGGAAGAAGCCATTGGCGCCATGTTCCGCTGAACTAAAGAATAAGGACGGAGACTCATCGCACGAATGCGAGGTTTCCGTCCTTTTTTCGCACTTATTCACCAAAAAATTCCACAATTTCGTGGATGGCAAGGGCCATCTGCTTGGGGTTCTGGAACGGGTGGTTGGCTCCTTCGATAGGGATAAAGGTAATGACATTATTTTCGGCAAAGGCCTTTGCTTCTTCAAAAGGAATCATTTCATCCTTTGTGCCATGGAGAATGATGAGATCATCGGCAAAGTCAAAGAATTCGCTTTTCCGTACATCATGGGTCCTAAGATCATCCAGAAAAGCCTGATCAATTTTCATCTTGCGGTCAAATCCAACCTGGATTTCCTTGCCTTTTTTGAGAGCCGATCGGTCCGCTTCCGTAAGGTAGCGGTTCATGCTTTCATCAATCGTGACAGCTGGCGCACGTAGGGCAATGCGGGTAAAGGGATTGCCTTTTTCAAGGAGAAACCGCAGCGTTACATAGGCCCCAAAACTAGTGGAATAGTTATAGACCTTTTCCGCACCCAAGGTCTTTTTGGCGTAGTCCGTAACGATGGCAAGGTATTTCAGGCATTCGTCCATGAGGAGCTTTTTGCGCGCGTCCTCGCCATGACAGGGAAAATCAAAGGCAATGACGGCATCATCCTTATATTTGCTGGTCAGGTGCTGCGCAAAATTTGTGACGCCTGCCGTGTCCTTGCTGCTGCCAAAACCGTGAGTCACAATGGCGACATGCTTAAACCTGCGTTCGTTCTTGCGGCTGTCATGGCAGAAATAGCGGCAGCGGATACTGCAGCCTTCCTCGTTGATCTGTATTTTCTTTTCAATCATGATGGGCCTTCTTTCCTTGGTGGTTCAAGGGACATTATACTCGCCGCTGCCTGATTCGGCAAGGAAGGAGGCGTCATTGCAATCTGCTTATTTTGTGTCGTTGACAACACTGCGGCCGTATAGTATATTTACTTTATATGAGTGTGAAAGATAATCGCGGCAGCGCAAGCTGATGAGGAAAGTCCGAGCTCCACAGGGCAGGATGCTGGATAACGTCCAGTGAGGGTGACCTTAAGGAAAGTGCCACAGAAAACAAACCGCCGGCTCGCCGGTAAGGATGAAACGGTGCGGTAAGAGCGCACCAGCGGCCAAGTGATTGGTCGGCTTGGTAAACCCCATCCGGAGCAAGACCAAATAGGGAAGGGATGAAGCGGCCCGCTGATCCTTCCGGGTTGTGTCGCTTGAGTCCATAGGCAACTATGGAACTAGATAAATGATTATCGTAACAGAACTCGGCTTACTGATCACTCATATCCATTTTTGAATTGTACAGGAGGAATCTTTATGGAAATCATCAATATCTCTGATAAAGCAGCCTTTGATCAACTCGTCAAGGAAAGCACGAAACCGGTCATGGTTGACTTTTGGGCGACCTGGTGTGGTCCCTGTAAGATGGTCGCTCCTATGATTGCACAGATTGCGGCAGAACGGGATGATGTGCAGGTGGCTAAAGTTGATGTGGACCAAGTCCCTGATGTAGCCAGCAAATTTGGCATTGCCGCCATTCCGACGGTCGTTTATTTCAAGGATGGCAAGGAAGCCCATCGCTTTGTCGGCGTCCAGTCAAAAGCCGCTTATTTGGATCCTCTTCAAAGCCTGTGATTTGCATGATGAAGAAACTATCTATTGTAGTCCCCGTCTTTAATGAACAAGAAAATATCCACGAATTTTACAGGCGCGTTACGGAAGTAATGGCGCCTTTATCTTATGACTATGAGCTGCTGTTCATCGATGATGGTTCCCGTGACCAAAGCGCGGCCATGATCCGTGAACTGGCGGATAAAGATCCTCATGTGGAAGGCTATCTATTTTCCCGTAACTATGGCCATCAACTGGCTCTTACGTGCGGACTGGAACACGCCAAGGGGGATGCCGTCATCTCCATGGACGGGGACCTGCAGCATCCGCCGGAAATGATTCCGGAACTGATTTCCCTTTGGGAATCGGGGTATGAGATCGTGCAGACCGTCCGTAAAGCGACGGAAGACGCCACTTTCTTCAAAAATATCACGTCAAGTCTTTATTATAAGCTCATCAATACTATGAGTGAAGTCCGGATTACACCGGGAGGTTCTGATTTTCGGCTCATGGACCGGAAAGCGGTGGATGCGCTGAATTCTTACCACGAACGGGCCCGTTTTATTCGTGGAATGGTGAATAACCTAGGATTTCGGACGACGACCCTGCCTTTTGTGGCGCCGCCGCGTTTTGCTGGTCATTCCAAATTTAACCTAAGAAAAATGCTGCGTTTTGCCCTGGACGGGATTACGGGCTTTTCCCGGGTTCCCCTGCGCCTTGCTTTTTATGCAGGACTCATTTTTGGCATCGGCAGCCTGCTGCTGCTTCTCCATGTCCTCTATGCCTGGATTATGGATGAAGCCGTGCCCGGATGGACGACCCTTGCAGCGGCCGAGTTCTTTCTCGGCGGTGTGGAACTGATGGGCATCGGGATCGTTGGTGAATACGTAGGCCGTATCTTTGAGGAAGTCAAGCATCGGCCTCTTTATATCGTGCGGGAACATATCAAACACGAATATAAGGTGGCGGACGCAATCGCACATATAGTTAAAAAATAAGAGCCAGAACTGCGAAGAAACAAGAAATTTCTCCGCAGTTTTTTGATAGGGAAAGGTAAGGGGCGGCGACGAGGGCATGATTGAAAGCGTACGCTGCAGCCCAATGAGAGCGGAGCAAAGGTAGGCATGCTTTTTGCCCATTGCCTTAGGATGGACAGGAAATGGACCTGCGACCACCAGGTTGACGCTCTGCGTTATCGGTTTTTTACATTTTGAATCCTTTAGCTTAACAGCCGAAGACGCAGGCTAGAGACAGCGTCTTTTGTCTTCCCTTTCGAATTTTATCCTTTTTCGAATATGGGCCTTAGGCAAATCCTGTTTGCTCTAAAAAACGAAAAATTTCCCAAAAGTGGCTCGCCCGCCAAAGGCATTTTTTGGGGCGACTTTACCATGAGTTTGTGTACTGCAACAATTTACGTAGCACCATGATTTCATGGCCATCTCGTAAATCTTAAAATGAGAAAAGAAGGCAACTCGTGCAGAAAATCGCCGCGATTTTTACTCCAAGTAAAAATAAAAAGGGAGGACCGAAGATTGCAAAAAGCTCCCTATATTTTAACTCAGTCCGATTTTTGGACTGAGTTAAAATACAGGGAAAGAACGCTTTTTACTCCACCGCCAGCACTGCAGGTGCGGAACCACCATTTGGGCATTAACCGAATTGACAGCTTGAAAGCGTCTTTTTTCGTACCCATTTCTTGAACAAAATGTGACATATTGGACTTTTTTTCCTTCCATTGCTATAATGTGAAGTGCAGAAAACGTAAATTTAATAAAACCGAATCGTAGGGATACGAACGGAGGACCCAATGTTGGGGTGAATTTCCTTTCTTTTAGGAATAGGGTGTCTCGACCCGAACCCGGCAGCTAACTTCGTAGGTGAATCGAGAGGGTGTGTTTATTATTTTAAAACGGATGATGCTTGGGGCTGTTGCCGCCTTTGTGTTGAGTTTTGCTGCTGTCCCTTTCCAGAGTGCGGATGCAGCGGCATTTCATCAAGGCGAATCGGGGCCGGAAGTGGCCGCCATTCAGGAAAAACTGCTTATGGAAGGCTATGATATCGGGATTCCTGACGGTGTGTACGGCGAAAGAACCGTCGACGCCATCAAAAAATATCAAGCCAGCATGGGCCTTGAAGTGGATGGCATCATTGGTGATTCCACGTACATGAAGCTCATGGGAAAACGGATGCCCCAGTATGCAGGATATGGAGTAAGCCGCGGGCGTTCCTATCATGGCAGCGGGGCAGCGAGAAGGTTGATCTCCCGAGCCTTTGAGTACGTAGGTGTGCCTTATGTCTTTGGGGGAACGACGCCGTGGGGGTTTGACTGCTCCGGCTATACGCAGTATGTCTTCCGTCAGATTGGCATCAGCATCCCCAGAACAGCGGATACCCAGTATTACAGTTATCCAAAGGTTTCTTCCCGGAACCTTCAGCCCGGTGACTTGGTCTTTTTTGAAACGTATGAACCGGGTCCCTCCCATGTCGGGATCTATATTGGCGACGGCAAGATGCTTCAGGCTGGTTCCAGTACGGGCGTGACCGTTTCCGATGTGTTCGGCGGTTATTGGGGTGCCCGCTATATTGGGGCCGCTCGGGTTCTCTAAGTGATAAGCGGTAAACTCAATCCTGTTTTTCAGGGTTGAGTTTTTTTATGCCTGCTCTAGAAAAGCTATGCGAAAGAAAGGAACGTTATGGAACCTTGTACCCTTTGTCCTTTTACCTGCGGCGTTGTGCGTCCGCTTCATGAAGGCGGACCTGGCCACTACGGTGTTTGTCGCTGCGCCATGACGCCTAAGGCGGCGCGTGCGGCCCTTCATCACTGGGAAGAGCCTTGCCTAAGTGGGGAAGACCCTCAAAAAGGCGGCAGCGGCGCGGTTTTCTTTTCTGGCTGCACGCTGCACTGCGTCTACTGTCAAAACAGTGAAATCAGCACAGAAAACCATGGCTGGGAAGTGACGGCGGACCGCCTCCGGGCCATTTATCAGGCGCTCATCGACCAAGGCGCCTATAATATTGACCTTGTGACAGCTACGCAGTATCTGCCTATCATCCTGCCATCGCTCACGCCAGCCCTTCCGGTCCCCGTCGTCTATAATACAAGCGGTTATGAACGGGTGGAGACCTTGCGGCTGCTTGAAGGAAAGGTCCAAATCTATCTTCCCGACCTTAAATACCATGATGATGCCCTGGCCCAGCGTTACAGCCGCTGCAACAATTATTTTACTACAGCGTCCAAGGCCATCCTTGAGATGTTCCGCCAAGTGGGTCCTTATGAGCTTGACGAACGGGGCATTATGCAAAAAGGCGTCATCATCCGCCATTTGATCCTTCCTGGTCACGGTAAGGACAGTATGCGCCTCATCGACTGGATTGCCGATACCTTTTCCCCCGGCGACGTCATGGTAAGCCTCATGCGTCAATATGTCCCCTGCGGCACGGCGGCCCAGTATCCGGAAATCAATCGCAAGCTCACAGATGACGAATATGAAGAAGTGGAACTGCATTTTCTGGAAAGCCGCATCGAAGACGGTTTCATTCAGGAAAGTCCCGCCGCTGATGACAAGTTTATCCCGGCCTTTGATGGTACGGGCATCTTGCCTTAAGGCTGCGGCTTTCTATCTGTGATCGCCTATGGTAAGATAAAAGTAGAATGAACTTCCCTTTTGGGGGAAGAGGTGAGGTGTCTTATGCAGAGAGTCCCCTTAGATCGTCTCATTGTCAGCCACAATCAAGAAGACCAGCGGATCCATCCCTACTACGATGGGATGGTCACGGAGGAGCATGGATTGCCCCTTGACGTTTATTACGAAATCATTTGGAAAAAACGGCTCGGCTTCAGTAACTGGCACTGGCATGAAAAAATCCAGATCCTGCTTGCCATCCAAGGGGATATGGCTGTCATGCTGACGGACCAGAAATTTGAACTCCATCCAGGGGAAGGACTCATCATGAATGCCGGGCAGCTTCACCGCGTGATTCCCCGGCAGCAAAAATCGGGTATCCTTGTCTGCCTGAACCTGAGTCCCAGTGCCCTCGGTCTTCGCAGTGGGTCGTATATGGATCGAAATTTTGTTGAGCCCTATACAAAAAATCCGGAATTTACGGCCGTCCATCTTCATCCCCTCATTCCCTGGTGCAAGAAACTGATGGATGAGGTGCAGGGCGCGTATCTCATCAAACGGGGAGGGGAGACGGCCTACGAAGTGGACCTCATGAGCGTCATGTATCGCATTTGGTCCCTGTTCATCAAGAACGTGACCTTTACAAAGGCCAAGAAATCCACATCCGCTCGTCACCAGTCCATCACAAAGACCCTTATGGGCTTTATCAAGGCCCATTACCATGAAAACTTTGCCATAACGGACCTTGCAGCCTTTACAAGTTACAGCGGCAGCGAGTGCTGCCGGATTTTTAAGGAAACGGTCCACGAAACAATTTACCAGTTCCTCAATAAATATCGCCTTGAAAAAGCTGCAGTCCTCCTGCGAAATACAGAACTTCCTGTAAGTGCTGTCGCACAACGAACAGGATTCAGTTCGACCAGTTATTTCATCAAATGTTTCAAACTTCAGACCATGCGCACACCGCTGCAGTTTAGAAAAGAGCTCCATAAGTAAATCGGGCCCTATCCTGACCTCCCGGATTAAGTGATTTCTTCACTTAGTCTGGGATTTTTTTTGTAAAAAGGCGACACGAGGAGAACCCTAAAAACCGATAATGTTCGGGAAAAAAGTGGTGACCGCGGTACACGCAATACGGTCTCCGCACGGGTTTTCCTTGACCTATATGCAGGATGATGAAATAGGACAAATCAAGATCCTCCGATTACACTATGTAATTTAAAGACTTTACAGGGAAATTTGCTGGATAATTCTTTTATCTAACCGTAAATTCTTTACAATTTAGTTGATTTTAACTTTCATGTTGTGACGATTTTCAAACTGATTTATCTACCCATTAAAATGAGTATAATAAGTGTTCAGATATAGCGAACAAATAAGGCGGGATGGATATGAAGCAAAACAGTGCCCATAAGGGCAGACGGTGAGTGTGAAAGGAATTGGGAGATGCCTTTTGAAACCTGTTTGGTCTTGATCCGTCCAGCAGCATAACCCATTTCCTTGTGTGGAACCCCATGGGTTTCTTTGATTACGAGTGAAAAGGAGCGAGTCATCATGATGAATGGAAGAATGGCAGTTGAGGGATTATCAAGATTTTTGGAACTTGGTACGACCCTCGATGATCTGAAGACATTAGTGATGGCTGGCGTTTTTTGATTCCCGTGACCTTGTGAGCCGTGTTACCGGTGGCAGTGTCGAAGTACCAGATTTTGTCAGACTCGAATTTCGCATTTGACACATATTCCCCTATTATTTCTATTGGCTCCCGCTATTTTTGCGGGAGCTTTTTATTCATCGAGATTATACAATAAGGAGTTTAGTTAAGAAAAATAATTGATATTGACAAATAAATATAAATAAGATACCCTCTATAAACAGACTATTTTTATTGAAAAGATAAAAATCCATAGAAATCTATTATGGGGGAGAAGGGAAATGAAACACATCCATCAAACAAAGAAAATCAAATCAAAAATTGTACTAGGCACTTTGCTTATCTTGGGTGGCACGATTTCATCCAGTCAAATGGGAATGACCGCTTCCATCGTACTGGATAAAACACTGACCAAAGAAGATCTGGCAGTCAACAATGGAACGAATCTTCTTTCTTCAGCTTATGACCTGAGGTGGGGGGTTGATGCAGATTCTTTTGAGGCATCACTTCGTGCGCCTGTTTATGATCCTCGGTTTAATGGGTCCAAGACGCCTCAGCTCATTGGCTTTTTAGCTGATACATGGTGGTTTGTCCCAGGCTACGATCCAGATGAACTTAAGGATAAAGTCCGTTTTTCTACTTGGCTGCAGTATGCAACGCATTGGATTACGGCTCAACAAGACATCAAGATTTTAATGACCCCCAACACAAACTATATTCCTGTAGATGATACCGATTCTGATTGGCGGGAATCCCCCCCTGTCAATGCAGCCATATATGCGATGCCAAAACTCGGTCTTCTTGAGATGGAAGCGCAAAAAGGTGACGTGAGGGTTGTCCTTCAGGATGCTTACAGCCCTGATGCGGCATCCACTGATTCCATCGGGTTTTCTCCAGATACCTATGTAATCACTGACGCTGGCTATACAGTCTCTGATGATACCCAGATAGTCGGCAATGAAAAACCTGGTCCCATCCGCTCATCGTCTGTTCCGTCATATATAAAAATCAAGGGAAAGAGCAACTTCATCGGATATGTGAAGAATCAAGAGTGGAAAGAAACCGGCTATGATGAGCGGATCATCCCTCAAAACCATACCGTCCTTTCGGCCTATGGTTCCGGACTGATCGAAGTGACAGCTCGGCAGGGAGATAATACCATTTATACCGGAAAAGGAGCTCAAGATATTACAGTAGGGGTCGACAGTTATTTTTTGGATTGGACAGTCGGAGATTGGATGATGTATAGTCCTGAGTGGCAGCTTCGCGGAAAAGTCGTGTTGAATGCTCCGTTAGGCACCAATCGAATCTATGTTGAACCGGTCCATTCCGCATTCAGTCCCATTACGTATGGAATTGGGGCGCAATCTACGTCGATGTTAGGAGATGGTTATCGACCCTATAAATATCCCATTGAATGGTACGACGGGGACCGCTACCGCTCTCAAGTTGTGCTCTCAGCCAAGGAAAACGAAATCGCAGTATATAGCGGAAAGGCGGCCCAAGAAACAGCTGGCGTCATCCCGAGCAATTTTGGCAAGATTACGATTACGGCGACGGAGGGCAACAATTGCATTACCGTCGGCTCTAAGGGGGAAGGAATCCTAAGCGGTCTTTATGGCGGAGATCATGGAATCCTACTGCTCACAGCGGAAAAGGGCAATAATATTATCTCTCTTGCGGCTGAATCGGTGGCTCGAGATAGGTCTTATGCTGCTGGGATTGGGAACGTAGCGGGGGACGTTACCCTTTCAGCTCCAAATGGCAACAATTTCATAGGAGTCCGACCTGATGGGGAGAAGGCAGCAAAAACAGCCCAGGAAGTTGGACGAGAGCTCCCTAAAAATGCGCGTTATTATGGCATTAAATCGACAGGATTCAAAAATGAACGTTATGACTATTATGGCGGCTCTGTGCAGGTTACAGGTCAAAATAATGAAGTCATTGCGGATGCGTCTGAAATCAAGGGAGCGACGGGAACTGGAATCCGTGTGGATGGAAACAGTACAGTCCTGCTTGAGGCCAGTGAGCGCAATCAAGTCTTGGGGTCTTCTGCTGCAGCCCATGTCTCGGAAGGAAACCTAACCATAAAGGGCACCCAGAACATCCTTAAAGGCGGAGACCAGGGTCTTGTTGCTGAAACTAATGGCGCCAAGAATGATGCGGCCATCCTCGTTGCAGGCCAGACTGAACTTGCGGTCAATGCAGGCGGCACCGCCATCAGAAGTGATGGAAAAGACAGCGAAACGGCAAAAACATCGGTTGAACTGACCTATGAGGAACAGAGCCATATTGCAGGCGACATCAAGGCCAGCGGTGCGGGCACGGTCAGCATCAAGGCATCAGGTGACGAGGCCACCATGAATGTGGTGGGAAATGTCACTGCTTTTGGTGAAAGTGGCGCCACAAAAGGCGGTGCAGTGACCATGGACCTTCAAAATGCCAGCTATTTTGAAGGTACGGCCGATACGGGTCTTGTGACGAGCCGAAATGGATATGATGTCGCCACCGGCACCATTGATGTTACCTTGGGCGAAGGTGCCCTCTGGAAAATGACGGGCTCATCGGCTGTGACGAGCCTTTCGGGAAAGGGCAGTACAGTTTATTTCAAAGACGGCGGTGACGCCCTTGAAATTGGGACCCTTGCGGGCAGCCACACCTTTGCCATGGACCTTGACTTTAACGACAACACCCAGAGTGACATGCTCTATATTGAGAAGGGAACGAGCGATGCCCAGACCCTTTTCATCAAGAACATCGAAGCCCTGGACAAACAGATGTCCGATGGGGACCGTGTACGTTTTGCGACGGTGAAGGATTCGCGGAATGAATTTGTGGAAGGCCGCCCCTACTATGTGGCCCATGGTGTCACCAATGATGCCTTGACTGTCCGATACGCGGATTATGACAGTGACGCTCTGAACGATACGACTCAGTATAACGGCGATACCCATACGAAAAAACCATCGACGGACACGGTGGCAGAAACCTATGGCGGCAAGAACGTCTATCTGGAAAAGAAGCTGGGGACAAAACCCAATGCCGGCGGTGCTTCTCCTGATAAGTCCCTTAAGATGGTCTGGCGTCATGTATCAGATCTCGATACCTTTACAAACCGGTCCGGTGAGTCACAGTACTTCACGCCCGGTGCCAATGACGGGGCTTGGGCCCGCCTTCGTTATCAGAACCTTGGTATCGACGACATGGGCGAACTTGACGGCAATACCTATGAGATGGGCTATAGTAAGGTCCTCCAGGACGAAGAAACGGAAAAGCATCGCTTGAGCCTTTCTGGGTTCTATGGCAAGACAAAGGGCCATCTGGAAGGCTATGCGAGCCATCTTACCGTAAAAAATACCGGCCTTGCACTCTATGACACGTGGAAATTTATCCCGTCCGAGGTGGAAATGGACCAAAAACCTGCCTGGAAAAAAGGCTCCCACAGCTACCTTGATTCGTATATCAAGTTCCATCGTTTCCATACGGATTATGAATCGACGGATGGCCAGACAGGAAACATCTACAAAGGCGAGTATGATCAAAATATTGTCAGCCTTTCCACAGAGTTTGGTCAAGTCGATAAGCTCAGCGAAAAGTGGAGTATTGTACCGCAGGTGCAGGTCCAAGGCTCCTATCTTGATAGCTATGACTTCACCGACTCGATGGGCATCAAGATTGACGCGGACCACGGCTGGAGCCTCATTGGCCGCTTGGGTGTTGACCTTGTCCGGGACCTCAATAAAGAAAAGGATCAAAAGTTCTACCTGAAAGCAAGCGTCCTCCACGAATTCCTTGATGGCATGGACCTTGCCGTCTCTGCCGACGATACCTACCTTAGAAGCCCCGGCGACAGCCAAGGCACGTGGGGCGTCCTCGGTGTCGGATACACCTCACAGATTGGTAAGAACCAGCAGTTCTACATTGATGTGGATCGCTACTTTGGAAATGATTTTGCAAGGACGTATAATATCCGTGCCGGACTGAATTGGAAGTTCTAATAAGAGGCTTTGGCGTGGATGCTTGACTAAATTTACTAACAGCGGCTAGCTAGGGACATCTTCGCTGGCTGGCTCTGACACTTAAAAATTAGTCCCATTGAGGCAGTTGTTAGTAAAATGCGACAGCAGTTTCTGCGGAGATTACATTCATTTAACTAGTGTTCCTATCTTATAAGAGCGTTTCCATAAGGAAATAAGAAAAAAGAGGAAAAAGCCTTACCTCGAATTCATGATATGATTCGGGGTAAGGCTTGATTTATATGCTTTTCTTTAGGTTTGATGCAAAGGCTCGAACAGTCGTGATTGGTTTAGAACCTCGACCCGCGGAGCCGATCTGCCCTAAAAAGGCAGCACGTCAATCTTCGACCGATTTTGAGAGCTCCCTGTGCCTTAGCAATAGAGAAGCAAAAAATCGTGACCGGGCGCTAAAATGATTCGCTTTTGATCGGATCTTTTGCCACAGAACTCGATGCGTAGCATCAATCCGCCATACCAAGGCGGGAGTATCCACCAAGCCGGCTTGGTGGGTGGCGGATGAGGAGGGACGTTTTTTGTCCCGACGTCTCCAAACGAACGGTAGTGAGGAACATTTTCGATGGTTCAAGACTGCCTAGCACAGCTTGCTGTGCTAGGCAGTCCAAAGGACCGTGTTATCGAAAAATCAATTCGGCGCCCACGACCGATAGGAAGGTTTGGGGCGGCGTGTTCGGGTCTTTCTTCTTATTATCCTTTATCGTCACACAAAACCAACATCTTGAATTAACACGTGCTTTACAAGTTAATGAAATAAAATGACGTTTTTCATGATTTGGTTTATAATTAATAATTATTCCTGAAATTAAAGGTAATTTGTGTCCGTTTTAATGGACTTAAAAAGCTTGATTAAAATAATTGGAGGCGTATAATAGTGATTAGAAATGAATACGGGCAAAAGTCAGTGCGATTTTAAAATTTATAATCAAGAAATGCAATTCTTTTTATATGGAGGGAGGCGGTTTTTTGACTGGAGATTTTTTTTCTCTGCTTGCTCATATCAGCAAAGATGAAGATAGAGAGGTATCACAATATTTAGCGGAACATCTTGTTGATACGGCCCTATATGCCGAAAGTAGGGGAAAAGAATTAGGTGTGGGAAATATTTGTGCCCTTATTGGACTGCTTCACGACGCGGGGAAGAGTCTGAGTGAATTTCAGGAATATATACAGGGAAAAAGAGATTCTGGTGGGGATCATTCGTCCTATGGCGGATACTGTTTATTGACAATCAAGGATCGTTTGGTACAGTCAGCCCAGTTTAAAGATGTCAAAGGATTGGAAGATTATTGCGATTTGTTGACGTATCCTATCCTTGCACATCATGGTCTTTATGATATTTTGGACAATAATTGTTACAGGACTGAATCCCGGATTAGGCATGTAAAATTGCAGCTGGAAAAACAAGTTGATGGGCTTAATTTGGAAGAATGTTTGGATGGATTAAATCAACTATCCAAGAAAGCGTGGGGGAAAAATCTAAGTCAATTGTTTTTGCTTGGTTACAATGAATATAAAGTTTGGAACCAACGAATAAAAGACATTGCTGCAGAAACTTCTCCACAACGTAAGAAAAGTTGCACGGATTTTTTTATGGGGGCAACCGTACGGCTGCTTCTGTCAATCCTTAAAGAAGCAGATATTTATAATTCATCGAACTGGAATCGTCATGATGTTAATCCAATTTTGAAAAAATCCCAGGTTGACATGATTTGGGAGAAAATGCATTCTCGTATAGAAAAGTTGTATGAAGGGTATGCCTCTCATGCTGGTGATTCAACCATCAACAAGGTGCGTTCTGAACTGGCAAATGAAGTCCTTCAATCCGCTAAGAGGACTCCCTATGGATGTTATGTGCTTGATTTACCAGTAGGCGCTGGAAAGACAATGAGTAGTCTGAGGTATGCCGTAGAACATGCGCGTATCCATGGAAATCAAAGAATTTTTTATGTAACAGCCTATCTTTCGGTATTGGAGCAAAATGCGCGTGAAATCCAGGATGTCATAGGAGAAGAACATGTCCTGGAGCATCATTCCAATGTAGTGGAAGATACGCAAGAAATGTCAGAAGAAGAATATTCCTTGAAAAGTTATCTGAGAGATAGTTGGGAAAGTCCTGTCGTCCTAACAACCCTTGTACAGTTTACAAATACGCTTTTCAAGGGAAAGTCATCTAATTTGCGGCGCTTTTGCAAATTTGCCAACAGTGTCATCATTATTGATGAAATACAGTCTCTTCCGATAAAAACAGTCTATTTAATGAATTTAATGACCAATTTCTTGACGCGGTTCATGAATGTTACTGTTATCCATTGTACAGCAACCTTGCCATCGCTTGATAACAAAAACGTTCTTCTATTTCCTTGCTTATATGGTACGAAGCATGCGGAGGCTAAACTGGTCAGTAAAGAATGGAGTCAACATTCGGTATTTTCTCGAGTCAATTTTCATTCTTTGTTAGGCAAGCATTTTTCAGATAGTGTAGATACTTCAGAAATTCTATTGTTCTTGCGTAATCAACTGAGTTTCTACAAAAGTTTTCTCATTATCTTAAATACAAAAAGTGCTGTTGGGACTTTATACAAGGCATTACAAGAAGAATATAGCGACACAGCGGATTTATATTACCTCACGACAAATTTATGCGCTGCTCATCGATTGGAACGGATTGACAACCTTAAACGTGCGTTAAGAGCATTGAGAAAGGGACAGAGAGAAAAACCGTTAATCTGCGTCTCAACTAATTTGATTTCTGCAGGAGTCAATGTAGATTTTGATGTTGTTATAGATTCGGTGACAAGTATTGATGGCGTAATGCAGGCTTCTGGCCGCTGTAATCGAGAAGGGCTAATGAAAAACAAGGGAAACCTATATTTAATTCGTTATGCTCAAGAATCGCTGCAGAATTTAAAAGAAATGGAGGATGAGAGAGAATCCGCGTCCAAAATGCTGCGTAGTGAATTTAATGAAGGCTTTGCTTCAGATGAAACATTTGATCTTGCACCCTATTTACCATCTTATTATGAGAACCTTTACGCCAATGCAGGAGTATACACATTATCCTATCCGCTTGAATTAAAAAACAACCATGACACATTGGTATCTTTATTGGGAAAAAATGAATATGCTGTGGTTGGATACAATGAAGTTCATCATCCCGAACGCTTATTATCTGCTAAAACAAAGAATATGACAGAATTTTTGTTGCGACAGAACTTTAAGACTGCGTCAAAGAATTACGCATTGATTAATGAGAGCGGAAGTACAGTCATTGTTCAATATAAGAATAAGGCACTTATAGATTCTTTATATGAGGCAGTCGAAGAAAAAGATTTTGGGCAATTCAAGGGACTCATAAAAAAATTACAGAGGTATACCGTGAATATCAGAAATAAGAAGGCATATCAAGACGCTTTGGATGAAGAAAATATTCTGAATGAATTTGGGATTTGCATCCTCAATAAAGAGTGTTATGACAATGAGTTGGGCCTTATAAAAGCAAATTCTGGAGATGAAATATTTTAAAGGAGTGACTATCTTGTTTGCATCAAATCCATTCTATATGAAAATTGATGGACCTTATGCTCTTTTTACTGATCCTTTGAACAAAGGGCTAGGAGAAAAAGTAAGCTATATAGTGCCTACCATGCAGGCCCTAAAGGGTATCGTGGAGGCCGTTTATTGGAAACCCACACTGTACTACTTGATTGACGAAGTAAAAGTACTGAAACCGATTCAAACAGAGACAAAAGGAATCCTTCTTCCTATGAATAATGGAAGCAAGGACCTGAGTCATTTTACTTATTTGAGGGACGTGTCTTATGCAATCAAATTCCATTTTGAATGGGCTGAAAACCGACCGGAACTGCAGCAAGATCAAAATGAAATCAAGCATGAACAAATTCTGCTTCGCTCTATGGCAAGAGGGGGACGCCATGATATCTTTCTTGGAACAAGGGAATGTATTGGTACAGTTTCAAGACTCCGAAAAGGTGAATATGAAAAATTATCATCGCCAATTCATGGCACTGTGTCTTTAGGGATTATGTTTCATTCCTTTTCCTACCAAGATTATGCGCTGAATAAGAAGGGAGAAGGAACGCTTTATTCCCAATTTGATTCGATTGTTATGCAAGATGGAACAATCCGTTTTAAGAGACCGGAAGAGTGTGCTATCCAGCATAGATTGAATGAATACAAAGTCAAGCAATTTATGAAAAAAGACATCAAATCTGTCGAAAAAGAATGGGAAGAATATAATAAGGTAGGTGATATAGATAATGAATCTATTCCAAATGCTTCTCAAGACGTATGAATATGCTGAATCGGAAAATTTAGTTGATAGGTTAATAGACCCTAAGATTCCAACCATTATGCCTTTATATCACTCCAATCGCAAAAGTGCAGGCAAGCTTGATATTGTCGAACTAACAATATCTAAAGATGGGAAATACGTTGACGGAAGATTTTTAGATAAGGACGAATATATTGTATTTCCTGTAACTGAAGAATCTGCTGTTCGCACTGCAAATTCTTGCCCTCATCCGCTTTTCGACAATTTTGAGTATGTTGCGGGAACTTTTGTTACATCTCCAAAGAAGCGAAATAAGGATAGAGATAAGCATGAAGATTACTTAGAGAATTTGGAACCATTTATTGAGTATGAGAAGGAGCATCCTAACCCCATTCTTCATGCCATCTTTACTTATGTAAAAAATGGTGATGTGAAAAAAGATGTTCTTGATGTTATTAAGAAAACGACAGATGGAGAGCATTATTCAATCGGTCATTCGGAAGAAAATGGTATTATCGATGAAGATAAAATCTATTGGGATAAAGAAGAGAAGGGAAAAATAAAGCGCTTTGATCTTGCTTTGGACAAGATATTCGTTACCATTCATGTGGAGATACCGGGAATAATAACTAGAAGTCAACTAGCAACGAATCTTCATCAATATTATGTCGATTACGTGGAGCATCAGATTGAAACAAAAACAGATAACGTTGATTTCTGTGATATTTCTGGGGAGAAGCAGTATTGTGTCTTTACTCATAGGGGCATTATTGGAAACGCTAAAGTAATTGGTATAAGCAATCATATTGAGGCTTATCGTGGACGATTTGAAACGGGAGAAGAAATTGTGCATGTTGGCTATAGAACATCTCAAAAGGTTCACAACATGCTAAAGTTTTTAATGGACTCAAAATCCTTTAGTCAATATATAGGGGGCAGCTCCTATGTAATTTCCTGGATGTCGCATGACCTGCTAATGGGTGGGATGCCAATTGCTGCGAGTCAGGTAGAGCCTGAAGATGAGGAAAACGATGAAGACGAAAATGTGGAACTTGAAACTTCTTCCCCAGAAATTATCTTAGGCGCTAATCGCAGCAAAACGATTAATGAATTTCTTTCGGGTCTCAAAACGATGGTGAACGCTGAGGTTGATAGTTATTTCTGCGTACTTATGGTGGAAAAAGTTAATAATGGGCGCATAGCAATAAAATATTTTAGGAGTTTCCATAATTCAGATTTGAAAAAACGCGTTGAATACTGGTTCAATGGTTTAGAGTGGCCTGTATACTCCATGAAAGATGGAAGAATGAAATCTTCAGCTCCTTCCTTATATACGATAACGAATATCCTTATTGGGGACGATTCTGAAAAGGGTATTTCAGTAAAAAAAGAGAGCGTTCGGGTCAATTTGATTGAGCGTTTAATGGAGTGTATGCTCGAAGGAAAAATATTCCCGAGAGACTTGATGCAATTGAGTTTTAAGCGCGTGAAAAACACAGCTACTTTCAGATTTCATCAATCAATTGCTCATCGCACGACATGTAGCTTAATAAAAAAATATAAGACAGATTTAAAAATCCCTGTTGTTGACAAGAAAGGAGAAATCTTTGTAATGGATAATCGCAGTTTTACGTACGGTCGAATTCTTGCTGTTTTTGATCAGCTGGAAAGCTATGCCATGACGGTAAAGAAAAAAGGAGGTAATGGAGAATCTTCTGCCCGTCCTACCAACGCAAATAGACTGTGGACTTCAATGATTCAAAGTCCTCAAAAGACATCGATGGAACTACAAAAGCGAACTGAATATGCTCGTGCATTCCTTTTGAAATCGCACAAAGGCTTTGTTATTCACATGGAACAAGTTCTTTCAGAACTGTTTAGTAAACTTACTGAGCTGACAGATGAAAAAGATAATTTAAATCGGCCTGTTAATGAAGATTTTATTTTAGGTTTTTATTATCAAAAACAACAATTCTTTGCAAAAAAAGTTTTGCAAAGTGAAGATGATAAAGTAGAGAATCAAGAAAACTAATGGAAAAGGAGTCATTATGATGGAAACTTTAAGCAAAAAAATCGATTTCGTTCTATTTTTCTCTGTAAAAAATGCCAATCCGAATGGGGATCCACTTCTTGAAAATATGCCGAGAACGGACTATGAAGGATTCGGAGAGGTTTCTGATGTATGCATCAAGAGAAAAGATCGGAATAGACTTCAAGATGCGGGATATGAAATTTTTGTCCAGGCAAATGATCGTAACCAAGATGGATTTAAATCGTTGGAAGAGCGATTCAACCATCAGTTTACGACTAAAAATACGGCTGAAGAAATCAGGGAACAAGCTTGTCAAAAATGGATTGACATTCGCAGCTTTGGTCAGGTGATTACCTATCAAAAACGGTCTATTGGCATCCGGGGACCTGTATCTATTAGCTTGGGACGGAGCCTGGATCCAGTAACAGCTGTAACAATGCAAATCACGAGGAGTACCAACGGAATGCGGGCAACCAAAGAAGGCGGAAGATCCAGCGATACAATGGGGTCTAAAAACCTCATCAAGTTTGGCGTATATAAAGTGTGCGGCAGTATGAATTGCTACTTCTCCGAGAAAACAGGTTTTAATGATGAAGATGCCAATGCCATTAAGGAAGCGCTCCTCTCCTTATTTGAAAATGATCTTTCAAGTGCCCGTCCTGAAGGCAGTATGAATGTTGAAAAGATTTATTGGTTTACCCATCCTGACAAGCTTGGTGTCGCATCTTCGGCTAAAATACACGATTTAGTTAAGTCCAAGAAGCGTGTTGAAGGAGAAGCAAGGAGCTTCACTGATTATATAGTATCGGTTGATGCAGATAGGATGGCATCGTATAAGGCTAAAGGATTACAGTTGGAAATCCTTGAAGGAAAATGAAATCCTCATTAAAGATAGTGAATGAAACTGAATACCTGCAACTAGCAGGTATTCAGCACTTCATCTATTGCAGACGTCAATGGGGACTTATTCATCTTGAACAGCAGTGGTCTGAGAATTACTTTACGGCAGATGGAAAAGTTAAACATGACAAGGTAGATTGTGGCCCAATTGATGAGAAAATTGGGAGAAAGCGAGTGCTGAGATCGCTCCATATCGTCTCTCATCAACTTCGAATTCAAGGGAAATGTGATGTTGTAGAACTTATCGAAAATCCTGAAGGAGATTATTTCAGTAAGTATGATGCAAATTATCGCGTTCAACCCGTTGAATATAAAAGGGGTAAAGAAAAAGAAGATGAGAGCGATATCATGCAGTTGGCAGCCCAGAGCATATGCTTGGAAGAAATGATGGGTGTGAAGATTACCCAAGGGTATGTTTACTATTTTGAGACTCGTCATAGACTTCTTGTTCCCATAACTGAAGAAGTAAAGATGCGTGTAAAAGAAATTGTTTTAGAGATGAACCGATATTATCAACAGGCGTATGTCCCGCGGGTGCGAAAAACTAGCAAATGTAAAGCTTGTTCTCTTCATGATATCTGCATGCCAGAAATTGGTGTATCACGGTCAGCGATAGATTATATACGGGAAGTGATAGAAGAGTGAAGGTGCTCAAAAATACATTGTATGTCACTTCGCCTGATGTATATGTTGGAAAGCAGGGTGAAACAATTGTTGTAAAGAAAGACAAGGCCATATTAGGTCGTGTCCCGCTTCATAATCTTGAAAATGTTGTTCTTTTTAACTATGTTGGAATGAGCCCGGCACTTCTCGAAGAATGTCATGGTATGGGGGTGAGTGTTGCTTATCTCACTCCAAATGGTAGGCTAATTGGTCGCTTTCAGGGATCGAGTAAGGGCAATATACTGCTGAGACGTGTTCAGTATCGTATCTCTGATGACCCAGAAGCATCGTGCAATATCGCCAGAAACATGATTCTTGCTAAGATTTATAATCAGAAGTGGATAATGGAACGGTATATCCGGCAATACGAATCACGCATAGATACGAAGCATCTGGAAATTGAATCAAAACAGCTTGGTGTATTTCTTTCAAGAGTTAAAGAATGTCGTAGCTTGGATGAACTGCGAGGAATTGAAGGCATTGCCCAAGAAAGATATTTTTCTTGTTTTGATGAAATGATTTTAAATCAAAAGAAGGAGTTCATTTTTGGAACTCGTTCTAGACGACCTCCCATGACACGGGTGAATGCTTTGCTGTCATTTTATTACAGTGTAATGGGAAATGATCTTGCCAGTGCGCTAGAAACTGTCGGACTTGATTCTTATGCAGGGTTCATGCATGTCGATCGACCAGGAAGGATTTCCCTTGCTTTAGATATGCTGGAGGAGTTCAGAGGCTGTGTTGTAGATCGATTTGTTTTGTCCTTGATCAACCAACGGATAGTCAATGCCAAAGATTTTGTTATTGAATCCAGTGGTGCAGTCGTGCTGACCGAAATGGGAAGAAAGAAGACTTTGATAAAGTGGCGTGAGCGAAAAAATGAAGTAATTACGCATCCTTTCCTTAATGAGAAGATTGCCTGGGGACTTGTGCCTTATGTGCAGGCTAATTTATTGGCTCGGTATTTGCGGGGAGACCTAGATGCTTATCCACCCTTTTTTTGGAAATAAAAAGGAGCGTGTGTTGTGTATGTTTTAATTACCTACGATATCTCTACAGAGACAGAAGCGGGGAAACGGCGCTTGAGGCGGGTGGCAAAAGCTTGTGTCAATAAAGGCCAAAGAGTGCAGAATTCAGTCTTTGAATGCAAATTGGATGAAGCGGAGCTTGTGCTTTTAAAAAATGAACTACGAAGTATCCTGGATGCTGAGAAGGATAGCATTCGTTTCTATAGACTTAGTAAGAATTATAAAAGTAAAATAGAAACGATGGGTGTCAACAATGGGTATGATATAGACGGTGCAATCATCATTTAATGTGCACCAGTAAAATGATGCGAATCTCCGGTAATTTGAATTCTACTAACGGTTTCGCACTTTAGATTTCTTATCATATAAAATATTGCTTATGGAAATAATCGATTTTATAAGGTAAAATGATAAGAAGTGCTGGATATTGTGAAAATTACACAATATGTAGCTGTCGCCCCACGCATGTGGGGCGTGGATTGAAGTGCGTGATGTGCGAAAATCTCTTGAAGCGCTATCCGTCGCCCCACGCATGTGGGGCGTGGATTGAAGTTTGAAAGTATATGTTATTATATAGACAACAAAAGGTCGCCCCACGCATATGGGGCGTGGATTGAAGTCAAAAAACGAACCAAAACAAATGTACCCATTTTGGTCGCCCCACGCATGTGGGGCGTGGATTGAAGTCAAAGCCGGGAGATAGTCCGTGAAGACAACCTGCTGTCGCCCCACGCATGTGGGGCGTGGATTGAAGTAGGATGGCCTTGACTGCAAGTTTGTAGAGAAAGGTCGCCCCACGCATGTGGGGCGTGGATTGAAGTCCGCATTTGCCCATACTCATCAAGGACGGCCCCGTCGCCCCACGCATGTGGGGCGTGGATTGAAGTGCTGAGGCCTGTGGAACGACTGGGGGCTGAGCGGGGTCGCCCCACGCATGTGGGGCGTGGATTGAAGTACGCTTGTCAGACGCGGGCACGAGCGTAGGCTTGTCGCCCCACGCATGTGGGGCGTGGATTGAAGTTCGTCCCCCAAAATAGTCCAGTCATCGTTTATATGTCGCCCCACGCATGTGGGGCGTGGATTGAAGTCAGGCTGCCAAAGTACTGCAGCGCCTCCCGGTCACGTCGCCCCACGCATGTGGGGCGTGGATTGAAGTTACAAATGGAAGCGAACATTGCCGCAGTTTGCGGTCGCCCCACGCATGTGGGGCGTGGATTGAAGTCAGCCTCGTTCCTTGGCCATCATGGTGATGGTGGCGTCGCCCCACGCATGTGGGGCGTGGATTGAAGTCACGTCGACTACTACGATATCGGCCTGAGCCTTGGTCGCCCCACGCATGTGGGGCGTGGAGTGAAGTATGGGGATGCGCTTGAGCTACTTAGACAGCTTGAGGTCGCCCCACGCATGTGGGGCGTGGATTGAAGTTTGCGACGTTGGCGTCCTCGTTGCAACAATAGTCGTCGCCCCACGCATGTGGGGCGTGGATTGAAGTATTTTCACGACTCGTTCCCGAGAACTAAGTTTTCGTCGCCCCACGCATGTGGGGCGTGGATTGAAGTTAGCTGTCATGGGCGTTGCCATGAAAGTCCCGAGTCGCCCCACGCATGTGGGGCGTGGATTGAAGTCGGTATAGTTTTTTCCCATAAAACCGCCCAAAAGGTCGCCCCACGCATGTGGGGCGTGGATTGAAGTCGCCGCTCTATCAAAATCAATATTTTTACGGAGATAGTCGCCCCACGCATGTGGGGCGTGGATTGAAGTCGGATGATATGATGGCTGAAATTAAATATCCATAGTCGCCCCACGCATGTGGGGCGTGGATTGAAGTTTTGCTGGTCGGTTGATATTTTGCTGGCACGCTAGTCGCCCCACGCATGTGGGGCGTGGATTGAAGTACAATCACTGAAGCCCTTGAAAATTGGCGCGCTGGTCGCCCCACGCATGTGGGGCGTGGATTGAAGTGTATTCGTCCGCCGTGACAGTTCGGTCAAGGGGGAGTCGCCCCACGCATGTGGGGCGTGGATTGAAGTAGCGTGCCCGGCCCTAAGTGATATCGGGCTGGGTGTCGCCCCACGCATGTGGGGCGTGGATTGAAGTTTTAACGTCATTTTCAAGATATATTGCATTGCGGTCGCCCCACGCATGTGGGGCGTGGATTGAAGTGATTAGAGGGCGGATGCGATGGTGAATTGGAATAGTGTCGCCCCACGCATGTGGGGCGTGGATTGAAGTATCGGTTGCCTTTGCCGGGCTGAAAATATCAAAGGTCGCCCCACGCATGTGGGGCGTGGATTGAAGTAGCGTGCCCGGCCCTAAGTGATATCGGGCTGGGTGTCGCCCCACGCATGTGGGGCGTGGATTGAAGTTTAGTGCTTAGCGGCGTAGGCGCGCCAGAAACTGGTCGCCCCACGCATGTGGGGCGTGGATTGAAGTCAATTTTTTAAAGCGTTATCAATAATTTTCATGGCGTCGCCCCACGCATGTGGGGCGTGGATTGAAGTGCAAAAAGCCAGGAAGCCATCTGGCTGATTGCAGTCGCCCCACGCATGTGGGACGTGGATTGAAGTAGCACGTTTCCGGTCGCTGATTGCGGCTTTAACGGTCGCCCCACGCATGTGGGGCGTGGATTGAAGTACAGACTGACCACAAAGTGTCTCCCGTGTAGACAGTCGCCCCACGCATGTGGGGCGTGGATTGAAGTTTTTTGCGCCTGGCCTTACGCTCCTGAGTGCCACGTCGCCCCACGCATGTGGGGCGTGGATTGAAGTAAAGCGATGGAGGACTGAACATGAACAACACACAGTCGCCCCACGCATGTGGGGCGTGGATTGAAGTTTGTCTATGCTCCGCCAACCTCCGTGGTATAGACTGTCGCCCCACGCATGTGGGGCGTGGATTGAAGGCCGGTCAGCAAGTGCCGGACGGATAATCTCAGACGTCGCCCCACGCATGTGGGGCGTGGATTGAAGGAAGAAACTCTATGATATGATATAGACAACAAAAGGTCGCCCCACGCATATGGGGCGTGGATTGAAGTCTGCTCAGGGATAACGGTCGTCTCCATTGGCTCGCGTCGCCCCACGCATGTGGGGCGTGGATTGAAGTCGCCCCTGCTCCGCATAATCCCGTCAGTCCAAAAGTCGCCCCATGCACGTGGGGCGTGGATTGAAGTAATGTGAACGGTTGATATTATCTTGAAAGCGGGACGGTGTTTTTGATAACGAAGGTTGAAAAAGATACAAATTCAAGCAAGATATACATTGACCTTGAAGTTGCTGATAGCCAAAAATAAGGGAGGACGTCTATGAAGAAAGAGAATCTCAGCCGTTATGATAGCGAAGTATGGAGCGACAACTCCAAAAATTGCGAGCAATGCAAAGACTGTATTTTTACGACGATAGAGGAATACCAAAAATGTACTTGCGAGATATACACTGATATGTATGATGACCCAAAACCCAATGACGTTATATTCAAAGGAATTCCGTGCAAGTATTATCAGCGTTGCGAGTATTCCCCGCGCACGCGGGGATGAACCCGCCACCAGCGTCGAATTTCAGGCGGCGTATGGGCATTCCACGCGCATGCGGGGATGAACCTAAAGAGGTGATCATCATGGGGTCTAATTCAAAAATTACGGCTTTACTTGGTTTGTTGATGGCACTTCCCATCACACTTTTTTGGACGGGCGTATCTGGAATTGGCATCACACTCGTTTGTCTTGTGATTTTCCGTTCAGAATACTTCTTACAAGCAACACTTCTTTTTACCACACTCTTTTTTATCGTTCTAAACGTCAACGGCTGGCGTGAATTACGAAGGTAGGCTGCTTACAAGCTAACTACTCCATAAGCATTCTCCGCGCATGCGGGGATGACCCCTTCGTCCGAGCAACAATCGCAGCCGGATCAACGTATTCCCCGCGCATGCAGGGGTGTCCCTTGTACTAAACCTAGACTTAGCAGCGAACTCCTGTATTCCCCGCAGCTGCGGGGTTGTTCTTTTTGAGAAATGTATGAAAACTTAATGAAGAAAAAGTAAAAATTGGCTGCACTTTGGAAATTTAATTCAACTTCCATCCAGGCCAGATTAGATTGTCTCCTTTCAGCTGTGGTCTCCCACTTATTTAGTCTATGATACGATTTGGGCGCTGAGCATCTACCTAAACACTCCCTCTCCCTTTCTTATCTCCTATAAATCCTGTATAATAAGACTATCCACAACGAACCATCCACATAAGGAGCTTTTTACTATGGAACAAGATAAAAAATTTGCACTGCTCATTGATGCAGAAAATATTTCTCCGCAATATATCGATATCATCCTTTCAGAAGCAAACAATCTGGGGAATGTCATCTATAAACGCATTTATGGTAACTGGACAAGTCCGCAGATGGGGAGCTGGAAGTCGACCATTCTCGATAACGCAATCCAGCCAGTACAGCAATACAGCAACACAAGCGGCAAAAATTCAAGTGATTCGGCCCTCATCATTGATACGATGGATCTGCTTTACCGGACCCAACTTGATGGATTCTGCATTGTCTCATCAGACAGCGACTTTACGCGCCTGGCATCCCGCCTGCGTGAATCGGATAAGTACGTCTTAGGGATGGGGGAGAGCAAGACACCGCGCTCCTTTATCTCCGCTTGCAATCGATTCCTGTATCTTGACGTCCTTTATGCGGAATCAAAACGGGAAGATATGCCTGAATCCGAACAAACAGCGCTCCAGGAAGAACCTGCTGGGCAAAAAAATCATGTAAAACCCAGCAAAGCGGTCCAGGAAGGTAATAAAAAAGTGCGGGCCATCCGCAGTGCCCTGATCAAACTTACCGATGAGAATTCCAATGATAATGGTTGGATCAGTTCAAGTTATTTGGGTAATCTCGTCATTCGCCAATATCCGGACTTTGACGTGCGTGTTTATGGATATAAGAAATTCCTTGACTTCATCCGTTCCCTTAATATCTTTGAAATCCATTCAACAAGCAACCCGAAGAACATGACGGCAAAGACCTATTATTTCCGTTTGAAATAGAGGAGAAAGGCTGAAAGGTTTCCATGCCTGATGCGAAAAGTTTTTTAAAAAGGTGCTTGCCAAGTATTAAAAACTATGGTATCATCTATATCTGTCAGGTGACTGATTGGCCCAGTAGTTCAGTTGGTTAGAATGCCGCCCTGTCACGGCGGAGATCGTCGGTTCGAGTCCGTCCTGGGTCGCCAATGCGGAAGTAGCTCAGTGGTAGAGCATCACCTTGCCAAGGTGGGGGTCGCGAGTTCGAATCTCGTTTTCCGCTCCATAGGAGTATAGTTCAATGGTAGAGCAACGGTCTCCAAAACCGTGGATCTGGGTTCGAATCCTAGTACTCCTGCCAGAGAATTTTGAAAGACATGCTGCATAGCGGCATGTCTTTTTCGTTATGATTCCTTATTTGTAATGGTACACGATGATGTGAGATTATAAAATCCGCATTTAATACCGATAATAAGGCGCGCCCCAAACCGCCCTTCGGGCGGGGACTGAATAAATTTTTCGATAACACGGTTCTACGGACTGCTAAGCACAGCAGACTGTGCTTACAGGCAGCCTCGAACTAGCGAAAAGTGTTCCCCGCTACTGCTTATGCGGAGACGTCGGGGGAAAAACGCCTCTTTTCATCCACTACCCACTCCCGCAAGCAAGCTCGCTGGATACAATCCTGCTAAGAAAGACTGTTTGCAACATCATCGTACACAAAAGCCGTTCCGTTACTTTTGCATCCGCCAGATTCTAACTTAGGCGGATGTAAGGGATAATCCGACTCGCACTCTGCGGTTTCACCTTGGAGCACCGGCTTTGCCGGCAGAGGAAACTCTGACTGCTCCTATCGTCGCTGCCCTATGAGTAAGTTCGCTGCACGAATTTACTCAGAAAGACGGTGATATTTTTTTGGCGACAGTGAAATGAGAGTGTGGTACGCAGCTTCGTATGAATCGTCATGCTGCCATTGCATTCATAATCATAAGAAGCAAGCAATGGAGGCACGTTGCTCTGGATAATCGGCACGATTTGTGCACCGAGGTTCTTCATAGCTGGCCGCCCCTTGCCTTCCTCCTCCCATAATGCTATAATACTTCTATTAATTCCATACTTATGTGATGAACAAGAGAGTACCTTTTGGCTGGTGTCCCAGAGAGCGCAGGCAAGGTGGGAGCTGCGCACAGAAGCGAGAGGGAAGTTCACTTGGGAGCATCCGTCCTGAACAGAGTAGGGATGGCGCAGGCTGCGTTACGGCCGCAATGAAGTACAAATTAGGGTGGTACCGCGAACCTTCGCCCCTTTTCCGGGGTGGAGGTCATTTTTTTTAGGAGGCGTTGGTATGTACGACAAACTGGAGGAACTGCGGGAAAAGATCCGCAAGGACTTAGGCGAAGTCAAATGTGTGGATGACTTGAAGAACATCCGTGTGCAGTATTTGGGCAAAAAAGGCGCCCTGACCGAAATCCTGCGCGGTCTCGGCAGTGTAGCCGCCGAAGAACGTCCAAAAGTGGGCAAAATGGTGAATGAAGTGCGCAGCAAGGTGGAAGCCCGCATTGCTGACCAAATGAAACTGCTTGAAGCCCGCCAGCTTGAAGAAAAAATGGCGTCTGAAAAGATTGACGTGACCTTGCCGGGCCGCAAGGCAGCCGAAGGGCATCTGCATCCTGTGACGCTCACCCTGCGTGAGATCAAAAAGGTCTTCATGCGCATGGGGTTTGAAGTCGCCGAAGGTCCTGAAATTGAAAATGACTATTTTAACTTTGAGGCACTGAACCTGCCTAAGGATCATCCGGCCCGCGACATGCAGGACACGTTCTATCTGACCGATGAATTCCTCATGCGGACCCAGACCTCTCCTGTACAGGCTCGTACCATGCAGTCCCGTACGCCCAACAGCCCCATCCGCATGATCTGCCCGGGCACGGTGTACCGCAATGACTATGACGCAACCCATTCCCCCATGTTCCACCAGGTCGAAGGCCTTGTCGTCGATAAAAATATCAGCCTGGCCGACCTCAAAGGGACGCTGGAACTCTTCTGCAAAGAAATGTTTGGCTCTTCCGTCAAGATTCGTCTCCGTCCGAGCTTCTTCCCCTTTACGGAACCGTCCGCCGAAGTCGACATCAGCTGCGTCATCTGCGGCGGCAAAGGCTGCCGCGTCTGCAAGAACTCCGGCTGGCTCGAAATCCTCGGAGCCGGTATGGTGCATCCCAACGTCCTGCGCATGAGCGGCTATGACCCTGAAAAGGTCAGCGGGTTTGCTTTCGGGATGGGCGTCGAACGAATTGCCATGCTCCGTTATGGTATCGATGACCTGCGCCTGTTCTTTGAAAATGACCTGCGTTTCATTCGTCAGTTTAAATAAGGGGGCCGCTTGTTATGTTAGCTTCAATCAATTGGCTGAAAAAATATGTAGAGATTCCGGTTACGCCGGAAGTTCTTGCTGATAAACTTACCCGCGTCGGGCTCGAAGTGGAGCAGGTCCTTTACCTGGGTGAAGGCATCGAAGGCGTCATTACGGGCAAAGTCGTGACTATTGAGCGTCATCCTGATTCCGATCATCTTTGGGTTTGCCAAATGGACCTCGGAAAAGGAGATACGGTTCAGATCCTGACAGGTGCCCAGAACGTCCATCAAGGGGATGTAGTCCCTGTAGCTCAGGTCGGTTCCCATTTGCCGAACGGCATGGAACTCAAACCCGTGAAGATGCGCGGCCTTGATTCCAACGGCATGCTCTGCAGCGCGGGAGAACTGGGCATCGACGCCAAACTGCTTCTTCCCGAGCAGCGCGACGGCATCTTTATTCTCCCTGCTGATACACCTATTGGGGCCGATATCAAAGCCGTCCTTGGTCTTGATGATGTCGTCCTTGATATTGACCTTACGGCAAACCGCGGTGACTGCTTCAACATGCTGGGTCTTGCCCGCGAATGTGCCGCCGTCCTCGGAACGAAACTGAATTTACCGGACTATGCACCGGAAAGTGGGGAAGGAACCCCTGCGAGTGACCGTGCCACCGTCGATATTGTCGCCACCGACGTATGCAGCCGCTTTGGCCTGCGCATGATTGAAAACCTTGAAATCAAGGAATCGCCTGAATGGATGCAAAAGCTTCTCCGCGCTGTCAATATCCGCCCCATCAATAACGTTGTCGACGTCACAAACTACGTCATGATGGAACTGGGCCAGCCTATGCACGCTTACGACTATGACAAAGTGGCCGGCCATCATTGGGTCGTCCGCCGCGCTCATGAAGGCGAACACCTAAAGACCCTTGATGGTCAGGACCGCGCCCTTTCGCCGGAAATGATCGTCATTGGTGATGATGAAAAAGGCATTGGCCTTGGCGGCATCATGGGCGGCTTTGAAACGGAAGTAACGGGCGCCACAAAGACGGTCATGCTCGAAGCGGCCACCTTTAACGGCCCGACCATCCGCCGGACCTCAAAAGCCCTGGGCCTTCGCAGCGAAGCGTCCCAGCGCTTTGAACGCGGTGTCGATACCATCTTGAACCATAACGCCCTGAACCGCGCCATCTATCTCCTTGAAGAAATTGGCGCCGGCAAAGCCGTTCCCGGTGTGGCTGAATGTTACCCCGTACCGGAAAAACCGGTGGAAATCAAAGCGGCTCCGACGAAACTGGCCGCCCGCATTGGCTGCGACATCGACGCGGCAACCATGAAAGCCATCCTCGAAAACCTAGACTTTACTGTCGAGGAAAAAGGCGAGGACAGCTGGGTTGTCACCGTACCGACCTGGCGCAAGGACTGCGACTGCAGTGCCGATCTCAGTGAAGAAGTGGCCCGTATGTATGGCTATGACAAGATTGAATCGAAGACGCCGGAACTCATTATGGCCCGTGGCGGTCAGGCCCCCATTGAAGATGTGAAGGACATGATCCGCGACACCCTGACCGGCATTGGCCTTGATGAAGTCATGACCTACAGCTTCTATAACGCCCAGGTCTTTGATAATCTCGGACTTCCGGCTGATGACAGCCGCCGCAAGGCCCTACAGATCATCAACCCCATCAGTGATGATTTCCGCACCATCCGGACCACACTGACGCCGTGCCTGCTTTCCACCGTTGCGTATAACCAGGCCCGTCAGAGCGAACGGACAGCCATCTTTGAAGTGGGCCGCGTCTTCATTCCGAAAACCCTGCCGCTTACGGACTTCCCAGAAGAAAAGATGGTCCTTGCCATTGCCATGAGCGGCAAACGCAACCCCCTTTCTTGGAATACGGCTAAAGACGCCATCGACTTCTATGACATCAAAGGCGCCCTTGAAGAAGTCATGGACAGCCTCCAAGTGAAAGGCCTCTCCTATGGACCGACGAAGGAAGTTTTCCTCCATCCTGGAAAGAGCTGCGCCATCAGCTATGAAGGGAAAGTCATCGGCTTCATGGGAGCCATCCATCCGACCGTTCAGGACCGCTTTGGCCTCAGTGCGGAAACCTACGTTCTCGAAGTGGAGATTGCACCTTTCGTCAAGAGTGCTGAACAGATTCCACAGTTCGAACACGTCCCGCAATTCCCGAGCGTTTCCCGTGATATCGCCGTCGTTGTAAAAGCGGGTGTCTCCGCAAGCGACCTTGAAGCCGAAATCCGCAAAGAAGGCGGTGCCCTCCTCGTAGACGTCCGCATCTTCGATGTCTATACGGGCAAACAGGTTAAATCTGGCTATAAATCTGTCGCCTTTAACCTCACCTTCCAGGATGTTACCCGCACCCTCCAGGATAAAGACGTCGACGACGTCATCAAACAGATCGTTGCCAACGTCCAGGATAAGTTCGGCGGGATGCTGAGAGATTAAGTTCATATTTTAGTCGGAGCAGCCATTGCTTCGATTTGATGTAACACGTGAGCCCATTGCTTTCGGAAAGATAACTCCGAAGCAATGGGCTCATAGCGTATTGTAGGACGGAAAGCCTCACGGTTGAGGGTAGGGGAAAGGGCTGTCAAGCTGTCTATTCGGTCTAGTGCGTTGGTTGTTCTACAGCTCTTTTGATCGGAGAGAAGGTTGTCGAGCTATTATATCCATCCTGTGGGCCGAATGGCTGTCTCGATCCTGCGGATCTGGCTGTCAAGCAAAAGAACGTGACGCACGGCGTTAACAGGTCGAGTCTTTGCCTTACGGTCTTTGCCTTCGTGTTTCGCCTCAGAGACGGCGAAAGCCGTTCCGCCCTGGCGGGGCGGATCGATTTTGGAGAAATCGAGCTCAGAGATAAAAGACCGGACAGGGTGCCTCTCCTCGAAGATTGCTCGTTTCGACTTTTAAGGACAAAACTATTTTCTGCTGCCAAGGATT
>NZ_QTNG01000011.1:0-104006 GCF_003603525.1 Acidaminococcus sp. AM33-14BH
CGCATCTGGACGGTCACTTTAGCGCCCCAAAATAAATTATAGAACCTAAAAAGCGGCCTCTCCTTTGCCGGGTCGCTGCCTATTATGATGCCCTGCAAAGTACCAAACTTTCTCGAGAGGAATGGTACTGGCTCAATGAGGAAGCCATCCGCAGGCTGCAAGAAGAAGGTACAACAAAAATGGGCCAAAGGCCCCTCCCCTACGACAAAAAGAACCGACCAGAAGGAATAATCTTCTTTCTGATCGGTTCTTTTTTTACATTATTTTGCAGGAATGATGGTTCCTTTGAACTTTTCTCCAATGAATTTCTTTACTGCGTCGGAATGGAAAAGGTCCGCAATCTTTTTATAGGTCGGGTTGTCCTTATCTTTTTCGCGAGCAGCAAGGACCATGACTGCAAGGGGCTCATCATCCTTTTCCCAGAAAAGGCCCTGTTTCTTGACATCCATTCCGCTGCTCATGACATAGTTCATGGTAATGACGGCAAGGTCTACATCATCCAGACTGCGGGGCAGCTGAGCTGCTTCCAGTTCTTTGAATTTGAGGTGCTTTGGATTTTCTGCCACATCGGCTGCTGTTGCTTTGAAACCGACGCCTTCCTTTAGCTTGATGAGACCTGCTTTTTCAAGAAGGACGAGGCCACGCCCGCCGTTTGTTGGGTCATTGGGGATGGCCACGACGCTGCCGTCAGGAACGGCATTGATATCATGAATCTTGTTGGAATAGATGCCCATACGCATGAGAATGGTATTGCCAATAGGAACGAGCTTGGCATTGTTCTGCTTGGCAAAATTTGCCAGAAATGGTGCGTGCTGATAGCTGTTGAGGTCTAAATCACCTTCCGCCAAGGCTTTGTCCGGCGTAATATAATCAGAGAATTCGATGACTTCCACATTGATTCCCTGCTTTTTTGCTTCGTCAGCGACGGCGTGCACAACGTCGGCATGAGGACCGGCCGTCGCACCAATCTTGATGACCTTGTTCTGCGGCGTACTGGCTTCTTTCTTTTCACTGCTGCCGCAGCCGTTTACGAGAGCGAGCCCGAGAAGACTGACAGCAAGAAGGGTAAGAACGCGTTTTTGCATAGAAAAGACTTCCTTTCTGATTCGACTAGATGTTTCACGTGAAACATTGCTTTTAGGATAAGCGGAACTCAATCGGCATCGGGCCAGACTTCACGGGCAATGCTGCGGATAAGGGTGAGCTTCTTCCACTCGTCTTCTTCCGTGAGGAGATTGCCTTCTTCCGTGGAAGCAAAGCCGCATTGCGGGCTAAGGGCCAGCTGATCCAGGGGAACCAGAGCGCTTGCTTCCTTGATCCGTCTTTTGATGGCTTCCGAATTTTCAAGGTCTGCCGATTTTGAGGTAACAAGGCCCAGAACAACCTTTTGGTCCTTGATATGGTGGAGCGGATTGAAGTCCCCTGCCCTATCCGTATCGTATTCGAGAAAGAATCCATCGACAGGACAGTGCGCAAAGAGGGTCTTGGCAATGGGCCCATATCCGCCGGAAGAAAACCAGGTGGAACGGAAATTGCCGCGGCAGATATGCATGGTAATGACCATATCCTTGGGTTTAACGGCAAGGACCTTGTTGAGGACCTTGACATATTCTTTGGCAATATGGTCCAGGTCAAAACCGCGTTTGGCATAGGCTTCGCGTTTATCTTCATCACAGAATTCGCCCCAGGACGTATCGTCCAGCTGGAGATAACGGCAGCCTGCGTCGTAGAAGGCCAGGACCGCTTTTTGGTAGGCAGCGGCAATGTCTTCAAAAAGCACGGCTTCATCGCGATAGCGTTCAATCGGTGTGTAGGATTCCGTCCGCACGCAGGCGATGAGGTGAAGCATGGATGGAGAAGGAATGGTCATCTTGGCTAGGGTCTCCCCTGCTGCCTTTTTAAGAAAACGGAAATGATTCAGGAAGGGATGGTCCGTAAAATCAATTTTCCCTGTAATGGCGATGGTGGATGCTTTAGGCTGCGCACCCTTAAATGCAACGGACCAATGATCGGCATGGACTTCCGTGACACCATCAAGGGCAGCCAAAAAGTCCAGATGCCAGTAGCGGCGACGGAATTCGCCGTCTGTGACGGCTTTGAGGCCGCAGGCTTTTTCCTTTTCTACAAGGTCAAGGATGGCCTCATCTTCGGCTTTCGAGAGTGCTTCTAGGGAAAGGGTCCCTTCTTCAAAGGCTTTTCTTGCCGCTTTGAGAGAGGCCGGTCTCAGGAAGCTTCCAACAATATCGTAACGAAATGGTGCGGTGGCAGTCATTGTATCGTCCCCTTTTGCTCTAATATTCTGATTCATAGTATTGATGTAGGGTATTGTATCTCATCAAGGATTATTTGTATAATCCCAAAAAAGAATGAATGGATATAACTTTAACGCATAGCGAAATCAGCATACCTCAATTTATCATAAGAAAAAACGAATAATAGATGGGAAGAAACGGATGCGTCAATTATAGGAAATGTTGATGACAGTCGCACATCTGTCCATTTAGTTGTGGAAGCTGTTAAAAATAAAAGTGAAAGATTGTAATCTGGCAAAAGCATATAAGTGACCTTTTGGGTAACGGCATCAAATCGGAAGAATAGAAACGGGCTCATATGATTAGACCTGTTTCTGAGGATATAAATAAGTATCGGAGCAGAAGAAAAACTTCTTTGGTACGCCATTACTGTCTTAGTATCCATAGGAAGGAGGCTTTATGCGATCATACGCTGGGAAAAGCTCGATCCATGACCAAATGCTGATCTTCTGGGATGGCTCCAGAAGGGGGAATCCTATGGATACGAGGGAGGAATAGAAACGGGGAACGGTGGTGTCCCAATGGGAAGGCTTTTAAAACATGGGAATTAGGCGAATGTTTCACGTGAAACATTCGCCTAATTCTCCGAGACAGCTAAAAAATGGGAGACAGGCACCAAAAAGAATGGATTTAAGATTTTTTTTTGAATGTTTCACGTGAAACATTCAAAAAAATGGACAAGGTGAACAGGGATTTTTCCCCTTGATGATGTAATTTGTGATAGAATAGGACGTGAACCTATGAATAAGGAGAGAAAAAATGTCATGACGCAGATCATTGCCATCGCCAACCAAAAGGGGGGTGTCGGTAAGACAACAACAAGTATCAACCTTGCAGCCTGTCTTGCAAACACGAGAACGAGAGTCCTCCTTGTGGACCTTGATTCCCAAGGAAATGCAACAAGCGGCCTTGGAATCGATAAAAATACCCTTGAAAAAGATATGTATGATGTCCTCATCCATGGAATCCATATGGATAAGGTCGTTGTAGAAACAAAATGGAAAAATCTCAGCGTGGCTCCGGCTACAATGAACCTGGCCGGCGCGGAGATTGAATTGATTGAGAAGAAAAACCGGGCCTTAAGTCTAAAAAAACAGTTGGATAAGGTCAAGGAAAGTTATGACTATGTCCTAATTGACTGCCCGCCTTCCTTAAGCTTATTGACTATCAATGCCCTTACAGCGGCAGACTCAGTACTGATTCCCATCCAGTGTGAATTCTACGCCTTGGAAGGGGTCACCCAGCTCATCCAGACCGTTGATCGTATTCGGGAAACGAGCAACCCTAATCTTTCCGTAGAAGGAATTGTCATGACCATGGCGGATACGAGAACGAACCTTTCCAATGATGTTGTGACAGCCGTCCATGAGCATTTCCCAGATCTTCTTTATAAGACGATGATTCCTCGCAGTGTACGCCTTGGAGAAGCACCTAGCTACGGGGAACCCATCATTGCCTATGATCCGAAATGCAAGGCTTCTGATGCATATCGGGCTCTATCAAGGGAGGTGAAGCGCCGTGCCAAGTAAAAGAGGATTGGGGAAAAATGGTCTTGATGTGATGTTTGAACCGGTTAAGAAAGTGGTCAAAGAACGGCAGGCGGGTGAAAATGTAGGGGAATTGGCTGTTAAAAACTTAATTCCCAATCCCTACCAGCCGCGTCACACTTTTGATGAAAAGGCTTTGGAAGAACTTACCCAATCGGTTCAGGAAAGCGGCATTATCCAACCCCTTATTGTCCGCAAAAAGGGGAGAACCTATGAAATTGTTGCCGGAGAGCGCCGTTGGCGAGCTGCCAAGGCAGCGGGGCTCGTCAAGGTTCCTGTTGTCATCCGTGATTATGATGACGCCACTATGATGGAAGTCGCTCTTGTTGAAAACATGCAGCGCAGCGATCTTGACCCCATAGAAGAGGCTCGGGGCATCAAGAATATGATGGACGCTCTTAAGGTCACTCAAGAAGAAGCGGCCAAACGCCTTGGTATGAGCCGGGCTGCTTTGGCAAACAGTCTGCGGCTTTTAAAGCTTCCTGAAGGAGCGGCCCAACTGGTGACGGATAAAAAATTGACTGCGGGTCAAGTTCGTCCGCTCCTTAGTTTGACGGATCCCCAGCAAATTGATAAGCTCGCGCTTCGTGCAGCAGAAGAAGGTTGGTCTGCTCGTATGGTAGAAGAATACGTTACCAGTGAAAAGGAAGGCCTTTCTGAAAAGGAACAAGCTGAGAAACTGGAAGCCCAACAGACCGCTAAAAATGGGAAAAAAGCGAAGGATAAAGCAAGACGGTCTGTCAAGGAAAGTCAAAGCATCTATGTGAAGGCTATCCAAGAAGATCTAACCCAATATTTTGGGACAAAAGTCAAGGTCCAGCCTGATAAGAAGGAACATGGAGGCCGTATCGTCATTGAATACTATAATGAAGGCGATCTGGAACGGGTCATGGAACTTCTAAAAAAAGAAGGACCTGCTTTGCAAGAAGAAGGAAAACCGTTTACGGTGTAGGTGAAGCATCATGATGGGAACAGGTACGGTGGTCAATGCTGTGGCCATTGTGCAGGTGGAGCTCTGGGTCTTTTGGCGGGACGCGGCATCAAAGTTCGGTACCAGGAGACCGTTATCCATGGACTGAGTCTCTGTGTAATGGTCCTGGGACTCAAGATGGCTCTTGCTGGGCAGCATACCCTTTTTGTCATTTCTGGTCTCGTCCTGGGAATCCTCGTAGGGGAGGCGCTGAATATTGAGGGAAAACTGGAACAAGTAGGCCTTTATCTGGGAAAACGGTTTTCCCAAAAAGGGGAGACCGGAGCCTTTGCAAAAGGATTCTTAACGACAAGCCTTATTTATTGTGTTGGTGCCATGGCTATTGTTGGATCCATTCAAGATGGATTAAATGGGGATGCATCAACGCTGTATACAAAAGCGATGATTGATGGTCTGAGCGCCATCATGTATGGTGCCAATATGGGAGCGGGGGTTATGGCATCTGCTTTATCTGTCTTTTTTTATCAAGGGACACTGACACTTCTTTCCAGTTTCATTGGACCTTTTGTTACAGATGCAGTGGCCCAAGAGATTTCGGCAGCAGGGGGAATCCTTATTTTTGGTATCGGACTTACAATGTCAAAGATAATAGCGATGCGAGTAGGAAATATGATTCCTGGCCTATTTATTGTTGCCGTTATGACGTATTTTTTTGGATAGGAATGAAGACTTGTCAATTTCTTCTCTAAGGAGTATAATGGACGGGTACATCGGGGTTATAGCTCAGTTGGTTAGAGCGCATCGCTCACATCGATGAGGTCTACGGTTCGAACCCGCATAACCCCACCAATTGAATCCCTATAGGGCACGCGGAAGCGGCCCTTTTTTTATAAAGAAATGGGGCCCAGTGGATCAACCACTGGGCCCCATTTCTTTTCGCATGCTGGTAAAGGGGAAAATTAGTTGACAGGAATTTTTTAAAGAACTCTCATCTCAATACTTGCGTAAAAATCATTTCTCAATGGATTTTTCTTAAAATACGACTCAATCTATAAGGAAAACAATAAAAACGCTCAGAAAGGATTTTTGAAGGGATATGAGGAATCCCTCAAAAATAAGAAGATTCTTCTCTCCCTATTACCCCATCCATCATTTTGTTCATTTTGCAGATAGTTCAGGATAGGGAGTAAAGGGATGAGGCGATTTGTCATGGCGGCCAATCATCTTTTCCATCCAAATCATATCATAATAGCGACCGAATTTAAATCCACATTGATGAAAGCGGCCGACAACTGTATAGCCTAGGTGCTCATGGAAATGAGGACTATCTAGGCTTAAAAAGGGATCTGGTTTCTTTTCGTTAGATGGATAGGCGATGCAGGCATTTAGATTCAGGATTCCCATGGATTGAGCAGACTTTTCGAGAGCATGGTAAAGGGCTTTTCCTACTCCATGATGTCGCATATTCTTTTTTACGTAGATGCTGGTCTCTGCACAGTGGCGGTAAGCAGATCTGGGATTAAATGCGCTTAAGTAGGCATATCCTACGACTTCTTGGTTTTCTTCACAGACAAGGTAAGGATATTGCTGAAGGGTAAGGACGATTCGCTCTCGAAATTCCTTTAAAGAGGGAACCGTTTTTTCAAATGTTATGGCTGTTTCTTGGATATAAGGAGCATAAATCAAACGCAAAAGCGCAGCATCATCCGGACTTGCAGGACGGATGACAAGAGGAGGGAATGAAACAAAGGGCTTCATCGATTACATCTTCTTTCAGTATTAGATAAGAGTCATTATAGCACGCGGAAAAGCAATGGAACCCATATATTTTTTCTATCTAGGACGGAGCCGGATAGAAGGCCGTAAGGATAATAAAAAAGGGCTTGTCAAAAGCGGCAATGTCCGGTATACTAATCATGTTAGATTAAACTAACTAAAACAAAAAATAGTAAGCGAAGGAAACTTGGAAACTTTGCTTACTCCGTTCTTTTGGTGTAAAAGGAGGAAACAATGAAAAAACAATTTGTCACAGCCCTGGTTCTTGCCCTGGGAATCAGCGGCACGGCACTTGCAGCCAATCCTTTTTCTGACGTTCCCGCTGGTCATTGGGCTTATGCCGCGGTTGCCAAGCTGGCCGCGGCAGGGATTGTCGATGGTTATCCTGACGGCACCTATAAAGGCGACCGTACCATGACCCGTTATGAAATGGCCCAGATTGTTGCAAAGGCACTGGCTAAGGGAGCTATCGGTGCTGATGATAAGCTTGTTGGTGAATTTGCCGATGAGCTCGATAATCTTGGAGTTAGAGTAGCAAAACTCGAAAAGAATGCGGATCATGTTCGTGTGACTGGCGAGGTCCAGATGAGCTATGCAAGCAATAAAGGCGGTATATTCAAGGACGATGGGGAAAGCAATTCTGAATCGGACCTGAGGACCCGTCTTTGGTTCACTGGTGAAGTGAACGATAACTGGCACTATACGGCCATGCTTGAAAATCATCAGTATTTTCAGGGCAAGAATGAATCTGGTGACAGTGACACCGATTTCCAGCGAGCCTTCTTGGAAGGAAATATTGGAGTTGTCGGTATCAAAGCTGGCCGCTATGATGAATTCCTCGGCAATGGCAATATCTATGATAGCCAGGTCGACGCGGTTCGGGCGACCGTACCTTTCGGTAATGCCTATATCACGGCAGCCTATGGAAAAATGGCCAGTGAAAGTGATTTTGGCTGGAACGATGATACGGATGCTTCCGTTGCTGATACGTTCTACCAAGCGGAGTTGGGCGGGACTTGGGGCAACCTCAATCTGGCGGCTTCCTACCTTAAGGCCAAGGACGTTAAATTTGAAGATTTTGGCCTGAATGGTGACAATAAAATTTGGACGGTTGGCGCTGATTATACCGCTGGCAAGCTGAATCTTTCCGGTATGTACCTGAAAGGTGATAAAGATGTCCTTCTTTCCGAATATCGAGACGGCGATGATGACGGTTACGTCGTTGGTCTGACCTATGGCGGTGCTGAGGAAGATAAGCCGGGCAGCTGGGGCCTGATTGCAACTTATTATGATCAGTCTGCTCCGACGGTTATTGCCCACACTATGGATGGTGCATGGGATGCCTTTGCAGGTTATGGCTTCAAAGGCTATAAGGTGGGAGCCAACTTGACCCTTGCCAAGAATATGGTGGCTGAAGTTGACTACTATGATTTGAAGGGCAAACGGGGAGAAACCTCCGATAAACATGCCCGTACGCTCTGGAGCCAGCTCGTTGTTACTTTCTAATGATAAGCTCCCCTTTGGGAATTTTATCTAATATAGGGTCGTTCCTGGAGCGCAACGGGAACAATTTCTGAAAAGGGCAACCGTCTTCATTGCAAGAATCGTGTGCCTGTGTCACCCCAACTTAACATCAATGTTACCTTAAAAAGTCTCCTTGGATGATCCGGGGAGACTTTTTTATTGTTTCACGTGAAACAATATGTTTTGTATATGGCTGTTCTTCCTGATCGTATTTCGTCAAGACAATCAAGGCGGCTTCCTTACAAGGATTTTGCAGGGGCTTACGGAAAGCTTATTCCTTTGTTTAGGCTTTGTTTAGATTCAGCTTTTATACTGATGAAAATCAAGGAATCAAAGGAGTGGTCCCATGAACGTGCTGGTCACTGGAGGAGCCGGATTCATCGGCAATCACACTGTAAGGTATCTAATCGAAAAAGGATATGATGTAACCGTTGTCGACGATCTTTCGCGAGGCAATGCAGGACTGCTTCCTTTGGAAGCTCATTTTTATCCAATCGATATCCTGACGCCTCAGTTTCAGGAATTTATGGCAGCCAGACATTTTGACGCGGTGATCCATTTGGCCGCCCAAATTGAAGTTGCTTCTTCGGAACGAGATCCGCTGCGGGATGCCTCCCTTAATATTGGTGGGACCCTTGCCGTCTTGGAAGGTGCCAGAAAGGCCCATGTCAGCCGGTTCGTCTTTGCCTCTTCCGCAGCCGTTTATGGTCATCCGTCAGAAGCACTCCTGCCGCTGGCGGAAGAAGCGCCTTTATGTCCGCTGTCTCCTTATGGATTGAGCAAGGTGACGGCAGAAAACTATATCCGTATGCTGGCACCTTCTTTTTCTATGGAATGGGTGATTCTTCGCTTTGCCAATGTATATGGAGAGCGGGAAGTCCGTAAGGATCCCGGTGGTGTTATTCAGATTTTTGCCAATCAGATTGCGCGTCATCGCCCCATCACCCTTTTTGGAGCAACTGATCCTACCAGGGATTGGATCTATGTCCGTGACGTAGCCGAAGCTCTTGCAAAGAGCCTTGTAACAATACGTGGTGATGCGGTCTACAATATTAGTACGGGAAAAGAAGTTTCCTTGAAAACGGTACTGGCGATGCTCGAAAGGACAGCCGGGTACAGTGTTCCTCATGAACAAGGTCCTAAGCGGTACGGAGACATCCATCGTTCCGTGCTGAGCTGCGCAAAGGCAAGGACTTTATTGGCATGGATCCCAAAGATGACCTTGGAAGAAGGACTTTTTCGAACCTTTCGGTTTGCTCAGGATCAAGCCCGTCAGGAGGAAGTTCAGTCATGAAAAAAGAACGTGCTTATCCTTGGCTCCTTTTGGTCTTAGGGGCCATCCTTTTATTTGCCGGGAACCAGGACCTTCTTGTGACCGACCCGGTTGAATCAAATTATGCTGAAACCGCGCTTGAAATGCTTCGAAGTGGGGATTGGTTTTCCCCAATGATCTATGGTCATTATTGGTATGACAAGCCCATTTTTTATTATTGGGAACTGCTCCTTTCCTTTAAGCTATTTGGCGTAACTTCCTTTGCTGCACGCCTTGGTTCTGCTTTATTTGGCCTTCTAGGGATTGAGCTGTCCTACTTTTTTGTGAAGCGGTTGTATTCAGCTAAACGGGCCATGGCGGCTTCTTTGCTCCTTTTGACCAGTGCTGAATATTTTTACATTGGAAAGGCCATCATTACGGATATGACGCTCTTTGTCTTTTTAGAAATGACACTGATGGCATTTTATCTAGGCTATACGCAGAAAAAATCCAGCTGGTACTATGCGGCCTATACGGCCGCTGCCATCGGGACCTTGGTCAAAGGCCCGATAGGACTGGGGCTTCCTGGCCTTATCATCCTTTTTTTCCTCTGGTGGCGGCGGGACATAAAAGCCTTGGCGCACATGAAACTGGTTTCCGGAGGGCTTCTCTATTTGATCTTGACCGGCCTTTGGTATGGACCCATGACGGTCCTGCATGGTCATGACTTTCTTCTGAATTTCTTTGGCGTCCATAATTTTTTGAGGGCTACCGTTTCGGAACACCCACGCCAAAATGTTTGGTACTACTATTTCTTTGTTTTTCTTTTGGGCTGGGCCCCTTGGTCTTTTACCCTGCCCCTTTCAGGATCAAGGCGGGAGTGGACCCTTAAAATCCGGAATTTCTGCAGGCATGCAGCCTATCAGAAAAAGCTCCCCGAAGTGGATGTTCGGACGGCTTTTTTTGCCTCCTGGGCTTTTGTGACGGTTTTTATCTTTGAACTTGTCCAGACAAAATATATGACCTATACGTTTCCTTATATGCTGCCGTTTGCCGTCTTCTTTTCCTCCTTTTTGGTCCAACATGAACGGCTTGTAAAAGGACTGGCGGGAGGCGCTTTGACCGTGTATCTGATTCTTACTTATATGGTAGCCATCCCGCAATGCCGGAAAGCTTCTGCTTATGATGCGGCCCAGATAGTTAGAACCATGATCAGAAATGACACAACAGTCGTTACCTATGGCGGACGCTATCCGGTTTCCCTTACCTATTATTCGGGTTATGTGGCCAAACGGCTCAAATGGAAGGATGAAATTCCAGAGCTGCTTCCGGGCGCATTGGACTGGAACGCAAAGAACATGATGCCTTTTGCTTCTATAGAATCCCTTTCAGAAGATAAGGACATCCTTGCCGTTGTGCGGAGCGGGGACCTGCAAGATTTTGAGACAGATATTGACGGAATCTGGGAATGCGTCCATGATGATGGAATGTGGATGGTTCTTAGAAAAGTTGTACGATGACCCCGATAAAGGGGATTCCTCTTAGCAGGAATCCCTTCTTTTTGTAGTATAATAAAAAAGTGGATTCCAGCGTGTTTGTGTAGGAGGACGCATGATACATATACGAGATTTTTCCATAAAAAAGCGGCTGCTGTTTTCTAATTTTTTCATGATCATCATCCCCGTGATCTTTATGGCCCTGTTAAGTGCCCTTGTCTTCTTGAGCCTTCAGTTTGGTAATTTGAATCGGTCAACAATCCTCTCCTTTCTTTGGCCGGAAAGTGGGCCGACACTTTCAACCCAATTTGAATTGACCCGGTTCCGTGTCCGAGCCGATCAGTTTAAGAAAAAGAGCAAGGACCTCGTGGACTCTGCCCATCATCTGGAGGCGTTGGGATGTCGGGTGGTCATCGTTGGAAAGCAGGGTGCCATCATCTATCAAACAGAAGATACACAGGGCATGGAAACCCTTTCCCAAGCACTTTCGGAAGCTCCCAGCGGAAGAGGTTCCATCTCCTGGGGGGAAAAGGGCCTTGCGTTCCATTATTTTTCTGATGAGAGTGGGGTCCGTCTTGCCGTAATTGGAGAAGGGCCTTTGGTCGTGGACGGGGAACTGATCGATATCAGTTCCAAGGCTCTACTAAAAAAGAGCTTTTATGTGGTCTGCGGCTTGGTTACCTTGCTGATCCTCATCATTGGCTGGAAGCTGTCCCGGTATCTTGGCAGACAGATCATTGAACCGCTGCAGGTCCTGCAGGTGACGGCCAGTCATATTGCCCAAGGGGATCTTGATACGCCGGTTCCTGTAGATAGCGAAGACGAAATTGGGATGACGATGATGGCCTTTGAACTGACGCGCCGCCAGCTTAAGATGGCACGGGAAACCCGGGATCGATATGAACGGAACCGCAAGGAAATGATTGCAGGAATTTCCCATGACCTTTCAACCCCTCTGACCAAGATCGAAGGGTATGCCTGCGGCCTGCGAGACGGGATTGCAGATACACCGGAGAAAAAAGACCATTATTTTCGGATGATCATTGATACGGCAAGGCATATGGGAAACTTGGTCCAAAGCTTGTTCCTTTTTTCCAAGCTGGACCTGGGGCAGATGGAATACCATATGGAGAAGGTTCCTCTTAAGGCATATTTGGAAGACTATGTTGAGGAACAGTCGGAACACTTCAAGAGCCAAGGACTCTTACTCAAGGTGGAGGCTCCCCGGGAGGAATGCGTAGTCCTTCTTGACCGGATTCAGTTTTCCCGGATTGTAACGAACCTTCTTTCCAACAGCATCAAATATAAGACGGCTGATTTGGGGCATGTGGTCATGAGTTTGTCGGTTCCAAGGAAACAGTGGGTTCAGCTGGCTTTTAGCGATGATGGGCCAGGGGTTGCGCCCAGTGATTTAAGCCATCTGTTTGAAAGTTTCTACCGTACTGATAAAGCAAGGACCAATCCGGCCAAGGGTAGTGGACTTGGGCTTGCCGTCGTACGGGAGCTAGTGAAGGGAATGAAGGGTATCATTTGGGCTGAAAATGAAACGCCCCATGGCTTGAAGATTGTCATGGAGTTTCCATTAGCAAAGGAGGAAGCATGAAAAAGGTACTGATTATCGAGGATGATAAAGGGATTGCTGAACTGGAGAGGGATTATTTGGAAGCCAATGGATTTGAAGTCCAGATGGCATTTACGGGTCTTTCGGGAAAAAAAGCAGCCCTGAGTTCTCCTGTTGATTTGATTCTTTTGGATATTATGCTTCCCGGAGAAGATGGTTTCCAGGTTTGCCGCGAAATCCGAGCAGAAAAAGATATCCCTATCCTGATGGTCTCCGCAAGACAGGAAGATATCGATAAAATCAGGGGATTGGGACTGGGTGCCGACGACTATATTGTCAAACCCTTTAGTCCAACTGAACTCGTGGCCCGGGTTAAAAGCCATATTTCCCGTTATGAACAGCTGACCAATCGGGAGTCTAGTAGGCCCCAAGTGCTTCGCTGCGGAAACCTGGTCATAGACTTATCTTCACATCAGGTCTTTTTACAGGATAAAGAAATCCTTCTTCCCAACAAAGAATTTGAACTGCTTGCTTTTCTTGCCAAGAATCCAGGCATCGTATTCAGCAAGGATACGCTCTTTGAGCGGGTATGGGGCGAAGATTCCTTGGGTGATACCTCTACTGTCTCCGTTCATATCAATCGAATCCGGGAAAAGATTGAGGAGGATTCATCCAAACCGTACTATATTGAAACGGTTTGGGGTGCCGGTTACCGTTTTCGCCGGTAATGACAAAGAACCCCTGCGCACGCCGCTGCGCAGGGGTTCTTTGTCATTAGAAAAGGAAAATGTTGAAAGGGGGTTCACTCATGCAGTGCACAAGAGAGAAGATAATCGTGGAGGCCCTTCCACTCTCGTGATCTCCATACATGGCATCAAAGGAAGTCGCGGTTCCTTTGATGGTCATACTCTACCATGAAAGAGGAGATTCTACAATAGATTAAAAGGAAATATATAGAGCATCACAATTATTTATTTGTGATATAATAACCTCATCTTGGAGGTGATGTGATTGGATACGGACTCGGAAATGTTTCTCCTTGCCGCGGAGGAACTGAACTTTACCCGTGCCGCTAAACGGGCCTATGTGACTCAGCAGTGCTTGAGTGCCCATATCAAGAAACTGGAAATACGAATGGGGGCGCCCCTTTTTGAACGAGTCCCTTACATGGCGCTGACCCCTGCCGGTAAGGTTCTTTATCGCTCCCTGCGCCGCATTGAATTGATTGAGCGATCCTGCCGGGAAAATATCGAAGCCATTCGGGAAGGGACGCAGGGGGAAGTGACCCTTGGCATGAATGCCGGGCGTGTCCAGTTCTTTCTGCCGCGTTTGTATGAAGCATACCATCGAAAATTTCCTCATGTGACGCTGAAGGTGGTCATTGATGATGTGAAAAACCAAGCTCGTCGCCTTCTTGATGGGAAAATTGACTTTCTGGTAGGCGTCAACTGTCCCGTGGACAGGGATCTTGTCTTCACCCCGTTAAAGGAAGAGAAGGTTTTTTTCCTTGCAACGGATTCCTACCTTAAAGCCCACGCCAAAAGTCCAGGCGCTTATCCCAAGACACTGCGGACCGGCATCATCGACATGAAGGAGTATGATACGCTCCCTCTCGTACAGAATGCGGAAGCAAGTACCCTTGTCACCGTTGTGGAGCGTTATGAAAAAAAGCGGAACCTCGTTCAGGATACGCTTGTGAGGGTCAGCGATTCCAATGCGCAGATCCGGCTTTGCGGGACGGGGCTTGTAGGGATGTACCTGGCGGAAAGTCTTGTCGAAATGGCCCGTTTCCACGGAGCGGAAACAGCGGGAAATCCCCTGCGTATTCTTGCCATCAAGGAGCTGACAGAAACCTTGCGTCTTGATCTTGTCACGCACCGTGAGGCAGATCAACCGCTTTATATCCGTCAACTGGAAGTCATGATCCGGGATGTGTTTGCCTCTGATAAGGGCTGATCTTGAAAGGATAGATGCTTAGGACAAACCGCTGAGCGGCAGACGAAGGAAGCGATTTATCCCTGCATTGTCTATTCTTTGTGGTACAATGAAAAGAGAACATCGTTACGATAGAAAGAAGGAATTGCTATGAATCAAAGACTGACAGCCCTTGTTCTTTGCGGCTTTCTTGCCGCTCCTTCCCTTAGCTTTGCCGCCGCCGCTTCCCCTAGCGCGTCTAAAGACGCGGCTCCGGCAGCTGTAGTAAAAAGCAGTCCGAAGGAGGAGGTTGGCGTCTTCCAGAAAGACCATGTCCTCATTGTAAACGGCAAGACCCTTGATGCCGCCTCATTGCCAACGCCAGTTCTTGTGCGTCAAAAGGAAACCATGGTTCCACTGCGTCTTGTGGCAGAAGCATTGGGGTATACTGTTTCCTGGAATCCAGAAACGGCATCTTCCAAACTGGATATGAGTATTGCGTCCATGGAATTTCGTCCCGGTGAAACCCTCTATCAGAGAAAAGGCAAGCTTAAAGTTATAAACCTTGATGCCGCGTATAAATTTACGAATGCGCCCCAGGTCGTTGAGGGCGTGACATACGTTCCCGTGTCCCTTTTTGGTGTCTTTTTCAATGAGGTAAAGATTGAAGGCAAAACGATTTCCATTACCGTACAAAAATCCCAGCTTCAGGATGCGGCACGTCTGTTAACAGAAGCCGCTGCTGAAAAAAGCCAAACACAAGCCCCCAATCCCATGGTGGAATACAGCTCCCTGACCGAAATGGAAAAGAAGGTGGGGCATACGATTAAGGTACCGGCTTCTTTGAAAAATAAAAAGGTTGCCGGCATGTATCTCTTTTCGGATGGCCTTGCCCAGATCAACTATGCAGATGGATCCCTGTACAGGACACAAAAGGGATCGGCTGGTGATATCAGTGGGGATTACACCAAGTATGCCGTTGATACCCATTGGATCGATGGTTCCTATAAAATCCGCGGCCGCGGTGATAAAGATGCCTACCGGACCCTTACTTGGGAAGATGGCATCTATACCTATTCCTATCATTCCCAGAGCGCGCTGACCAAAGCGGCTGCCAATCAAATCGTTCGTGGAAAATAACGCCTTGTGCCTTAAGGGGCTGTGAAGCTGTATGAGCTTTTCATCGTTTCACAGCCCTTTTCATTTGTTTTTAAAATTTTTATGACATGTAATAAGATGTTCAAGTTTCTTTCATAGGGACTTCATGCGTTCCCTCTATGATAAGGTTCAACAACACGGATTCAATAAAACGGGCAGATCCCGTTACCTTATCCGGAAAAAGGGAGGAATCTTATCATGGATGAGAAAAAAATTGAAAAATGGGAATGTGTGTCAAAGAAAATGACCGCCCTTTGCAAAAAAGGGTTTTCACCCCGCAACCTTAAGAAAGGGGCAGCCGTGGTTGTTCTTGTTGCTGTAGCTGCGGGAGCAGGAAAGGTGACCTTGAAAAAGATGCGTTTTGACCGTCGGCAGGCGGAAGCTGCTGCCAAAGTGGAACTTGCCCAAAAACTGGCAGTGGAGCGAAATGAACCCCTTCTTTCAAGTGATGAAGTGCTCGGTAAGATTGCGAGCCTGCTCGGTACTGATGAAGGGAGCGTTACGCTGAAAGGACTGCGCCTTGCAGAGGCAAAACCTGATTTGCGGGAGCACAAAGAGCATAAAGATAAAGAAAAAAGGGATCATGACCGCAAGTTCTTCAAAAAAGATCATGACAATCGTGACCGTGTAAGGGGAGGGGAGGACCCAAGGACGCCTCAATTGACCCCTCAGGAAGGCCCCAATAAGGCATCTGATCAGGCCCCCGCTCCTACGGGCGGCAATCCTGCTGATTTTGCTGCACCGACTGCACAAAACAAGGCACTTCCTCCTCAAGGCATGCAGCCTATGGCAGGACCGATGGGTTCCCATCGTCCTGTATTCTACGAAGCCAGAGTGGATCAAGGAAATATGAGTTATGAGTTCCTTCTAAACGCACAGACTGGGGAAATCCTCCACAGCAAGGTTCATCAAAAGGGCATTGTGGAAAAGCTTTTTTCCTGATGCCTCAAGGGTAATGAGCACCATCTCCTTGCCTATGCTTTTGGAGCATGGGCAAGGATGAAAAAGAAGTATTGGAAATGGGTATTCAATCTCTTTATACTCAAAGGCAGCGATATCTGTGCAAAGGACTGCGTAATCAATAAGGAGTTGAATCTATATGGAGAAAAAGATTGTCCAGACTGCTGGACGGACCCAATTAGGGGATTTTGCCCCGCTTTTTGCCGAGGCCAATGATGATTTTCTTTTTGGCAAGGTGTGGAACGACCCCAGTGTGGATGTCAAAACGCGCTGCATTATTACGGTGACGAGCCTTGTGTCCATGGGGATAACGGATGGATCCTTGTCTTACCATCTCCAAAATGCCAAGAATCATGGTGTCAGCAAAGCGGAAATCGCCGGTATCTTGACCCAGGTTGGCTTTTATGCAGGCTGGCCCAAGGCCTGGGCTGCTTTTGGACTTGCTGGGGCTGTATGGAAAGATGCGGCTCCCGCCCTTACTGAAAAGGAGCGGTTTGCTCAAGAGCTCATGTTTCCGATTGGTGGGCCAAATGACGCCTATGCCAAATATTTCAAGGGGCAAAGCTATCTGGCCCCTGTTTCGACGGAACAGGTTCCCATTTACAATGTGACCTTTGAACCTAAATGCCGGAATAACTGGCATATCCACCACGCCGATAAAGGAGGGGGCCAGCTTCTCATCTGTGTCGGCGGAAAAGGTATCTATCAAGCTTGGGGGAAGAAACCCGTCCTCATGCTGCCAGGATCGGTCGTTCACATTCCAGCGGGGGTCAAGCACTGGCATGGTGCCGTGACCGATGCCTGGTTCAGCCATCTGGCCATGGATCCCGAAGGCGTCAATACATCCAATGAGTGGCTTGAGGAAGTGTCGGATGCGCAATATGAAAAAACTTTGGCTGCTTTAACGTAAATCGAAGGCAGGACGGAATCAGACGGTGGGGAACTTGCTGAACGGGGATTACGAAGAAAGAAGGTCCTCATCATGAAAAAACTCATTCTCTTCTTACTGGGATGGGGCAAAGCCGGCGACACGTGGCTGCAGTAATGAAAATATCCTGTATATGCTTTTTTCTTATGAATAGGGCTCCGCTAAAAAAGATCCTTTTTAGCGGAGCCTTGTTTATGGAATTTGCTGCCAAGCTTCTTTGAGAAGGGAAAGAACCTGCTGAAGCTGAGGCTTTGTGTGGGCTGCTGAAAGCGTGAGACGCAGCCTGGCGGTACCCATGGGAACAGACGGCGGTCGGATAGCAGATAGCAGGATGCCTCTTTCCTTGAGAAAGGCATCAATGGCGGCTGCTCTTTCTACAGACCCAACTATAATGGGAATCAGGGGCGTTATTCCTGGAAGAACGGGGAGCTTCAAGGTGTGGAGTCCCTCCCGCATGAACCTTGTGTGTTCGCGCAGTGTTTTCATGAGGATGGGCCCTTCTTCCTGAAGGACTTGGAGTGCGGCATAAGCCGCCGCTGTATCATGGGGGCTGATGAAGGTGCTAAAAACAAAGGGCCTGGCGCGGCAAGTAAGGTAGGCAATGATTTCCTTGGAGGAAGCCACATAGCCTCCTTCTGAGGCGAGGCTTTTACTGAGAGTCCCTGTTTGGATATCGATGGTGCCTTGAAGACCAAAATAGGCTTCCGTTCCTCTTCCACCAGGTCCAATGACGCCTTCTGCGTGGGCGTCGTCCACCATCAGGAGCGTTCCATATCGATTTTTGAGCGCTGCCAGTTCCGGCAGCCTGCAAAGGTCGCCATCCATACTGAAAACGCCGTCTGTAACAATGAGTTTGACAGCTGTTTGATTGCTGGCGTAGGCAGCTAGCTTTTGTTCCAGGTCCGTCATATCATTATGACGATAGACGATGACCTCGGCGCCACTGATCCGGCAGCCATCGATGATGCTGGCATGGTTCAGCTCATCACTGAAAACAAGGTCACCTTTTTTGAGAAGTGTGTAGAGGGCGCCTAAGTTCGCCAGGTAGCCGGTATTGAAAAGAAGCGCTGCTTCACAGCCTTTGAAGCGGGCAAGTTTTTTTTCAAGGTCACTTCCTCGGGCGATTCCTCCTGAAATGAGGCGCGATCCCGTGGAGGACGTTCCCCCTTTTATCAAGGCGTCAGCCGCGGCCTGCAGTACTTTTGGATGGTGGGTCAAGCCGAGATAATTGTTGCTTGAAAAGACGGTATAGATCTGGCCGCTGCGGCTTCTTGCCGTAACGGGACCAATCATGTCAAGGTCTGTGATGGTCCGCGCAAGACCGGCTGCGTGCAGGGTGCGGAGCCTTTTTTCGACGCGGTGCCGAAGGCGTGCTCCAGAGGAGCTGGCAAGGGGAGCATGAGAATATGTGGATTGCAATGGGGAACCCTCCTTAGGTCGATAGGATAGGAGTAGTATAGCCCCAATCAAAAAATATGTATACCATTTTAATAAATAAGGTTAACGTAAATAGGAAAGAAAATACAGGGGAAAGACTGGCTTTCCCCTGTGGTTGCTAGACCTTACCTTCAGTTTTTCTCTAGGGCCGGATTGGCAAGGCTCCACATAAGTTTGGTGACGGCTGCTTCTAAGGTCATGGGACCGCCTGATTCGACCCCTGCTTGGGCGGCGAGGATCCCCATGGGATAAAGGGACAGGTCAACTCCATCAAAAAGGCACTGGGAGACACAGACCATACGTACTCCGGCCTTGATGGCTCGGCGGATGGCGGGCAGGAGGTTATCCCGGCCTGTATTGACGCCGCCCGCGCCATAGCATTCAAGGACGATGCCCTTGTAGCCGCGTTGGACCGCATAGTCGATGATGTCAGGTTTGAGTCCAGGCGTGACCGTAAGTGCCATGACTTTCTCTTCCATCTTGCTTTCAACACGGAACCCTCCCACATTCCGTCGGTCGGGGAGGTTCTTTTTAATGCCGTTTTTATCAAAAAAGAGAACCGGTGCTTCATTGACGCTCTCAAAAGCATTGAAATTGCGGGTAAAGATTTTTTTGCAGCAGTCGCCTTTGATGACTTTATTGCCAAAGGCGACAAATACGCCGGGAAGGCCGCTTGACGCGATGGTAAAGGCCAGTTCCAAGTTGCTGCGGGCATCGGAGTTGGATAGTGACAAAGGTACTTGTGAGCCGGTGAGGACGACTGGTTTTCCCAGATTTACAAGCATGTAGGAGAGCGCAGAGGCTGTGTAGGCCATGGTATCCGTTCCATGGGTAAGGACGAAGCCATCATATTCCGTATAGTTATCCCCAATAAGGGTCGCCCAGCTGCTCCAGTCTTGCGGGACCACATTGCTGGAATCGATCTTGGTCAGGTCTTTTACGGTAATTTCTCCAAGCGTGCGCAGCTCAGGGACGGATGTAAGGATGTCATTGCCGGAAAGGGTAGGCTCCAGGCCATCTTCCGTGGCAACGCAGGAAATGGTGCCGCCTGTCGTCAAAAAGAGGATTTTTTTCATTTCGATGTGGGGCAGGATACCCCGGCTTTTTAGGTCGGGGAGAAATGCCCCATTCACCTCACTTTCCAAAATAAATAGATTTCCAGTAAAATAATGATTACAGCAAACTCGGTGATATCACATGAGAACGAGTAAGGCACCAGATCTGCAAAACCAAATAAAGATGGTAACCCTTCGCAGCATCTGCCCCTCTAACAGAAAATCCTGAATCGGCAGATGACAGAAAAATCCCGTCAAGGCTGTAAATTTGTTCCTCCATATGTTCTTGACCATTGGTCTTGGGACGTGCTCCTGCCCTTCCATAAAGAGCGGCGAAAGCCAGCAGTGAACCAATCGGAGCTCTTTTAAGGATGAGAAACAGTCTTATTATATCATAAGTAGGTCTTTTATGACCGATTTGGGAAAAGGACAATAATGGCAATCATGGTGTTTAGAAGGAAGGCCCAAAGGACCTTCCTTCATCCCAATTTTGTTCTTACCCTCCTTTTTTATTATTTTGATGACATCTGATATAATCCATTCTATGGGAGATCTTCCCTTGTCCTGATATTCGTGCCGTCAACACTATCTTAACAATAGGGGGCTCTCCTTTATTTTGCAAGTATTATGTATACCCTATCAAGAAACATTTTACGCTTAGGGAAAGGCCCCTTTCCTCCGCTCCGTTCTTTTGATAAAATATAACTTATAGGGGAACTCTGGGGAATCAGGGTTCCTTCTTTCTTTTTTTGGGGAATGGCCCCAACAGAAAATGAGGTGAGAAACATGGAAAAACAAAGACTGTGGATCAGGTGGCTTGGAGGGAGCCTTTTGACGATTTCCCTGCTTTTTTTCAGCAACGGGAACGTAAGTGCGGCGAAAATTCTTACAAAATACGGATCCCTGCCGCTTTACAGGGAAGATCTCATGCCCCTTACGGTAGAGCGTCCTTCTTTTTATGATGACCCGCCCCTTTGGACCATCCGGCTGCGCAATCAGCCGCAGGGACTGTTGGCGCCTGAAACTGGATTTTATCGTCCTATTTATGGCATCATGCGCAGGAGGACCCCTGTCTTTCGCACGGTACGGCCCCTCCTCCCGCCCCAAAGCGCCCACCTTCCTACGGCTGTGGGGCCCGAGGAAAAGCAGCCATTTTTGGTGCGCCAGCCCCGTCCCTACAGCGGCACGCCCCAGCGTCAGGCTGCCTCTTTTCCTTCAAGACCGGGGGCTGTCCAAATTTTTGTCCCTAAACCTTGAGTCTCAAAGTAGGATGGGAATCGGGGGAAGTTTCCGCAGGAAGTGCCCTGCTTATGCTATAATAAAAGATAATCTATCCCAATTTGGAACATCCCATTGGGCCTGGGGCCCATAGCACGCAAAGGACGGTGGAAAGATGAAGCTTTCCCAGCTTAGAAAAGCATATTTGATGGACCTTGCGAGCCGTTTTACAGGTCCGTTCCATAAGAAAAAGGCTGCCTCTTTTCGCACGGACGCGGTCAAACCAACTGCCCCTGCCTCCAAGATTCCCCATGATGTCTATGGTGAACTTGCTTTTCGTTTTTTGGAAGCCTGGCAGAAAGAAAAGGAACAAAAAGTTCGGATTTGCCTTTTTGGGCAGCCCGGTGCCGGCAAAAGTTCCCTTATCAATGAACTGATAGGGGAGAAAAAAGCCAAGGTTGGAACCGGGACGGATACGACCAAGGAGGCCCAAGTCATCGAATCGGGAAGTGTTGTCTACGTGGACCTGCCTGGCTATGATACGGCGCGTTTTCCCAAAAAAGGCTATTTCAGCCATTTTGATCCCCTCCAATACGACCTTTTTCTCTGCATTTTTTCGGGCAAGCTTACGGAGGCTGATACAGAATTTTTTTCCCGTCTCCAGCGGCTGGGCAGGGTCTGCCTTTTTGTGCGCAATAAGATCGATGGGCTTTATGCTCCTTTTCGGTCCTTAAAAAGTCTTGAAGAGGAAATCCAAAAAGATGTCCGTCATCAGGTAGGACCTTGTGCTCCGCTTTATTTTACGAGCTGCCGAAAGGATTGGGGCAATGCCCAAAAACGAGGCATCCCGAATCTTCAGGAAGCCATCATGGATCATTTGGAGCCGGCTTTGAAAGACCGGTATGCCCGTCATGCAAAAGCGTATACGGAGCATACCCTTCTTTTGAAGCGTCGGGCGGCAGACCGTCGGGTGCGTAAGTATACAGCCATGGCGGCCGCCAACGGCCTTAATCCTGTTGTCGGTATGGATGCTGTTATTGACGCGCGTATCCTCAAGGAAATGTATCAGGGAATCCGGACGGATTTTGGCTTAGGGAAATGGGATCTTCCTATCGAAGGAAACCGAGTAAATCTTGTAAAAAAAGTGGCCGGTGGGGTTACAGGCGAGCGCGTGACCAAGGGCCTGAGCCTCCTCTTACGCAAACGGGCCGGAGAGAAGGCAGCCAAATTTATTCCCCTTGCCGGGGCCGCTGCCGCTTCATTGATGAATGCGGGCAGTATGTATTATGTTGGAAAAGAATATGTCAGGATCTGTTACGAGTATGCCCGCAGACGGCTCCAGACAGAAATCGAGTGGGGGACCCATGAGCACAGAACGTGAAGATATCAAGAAAATTGAAAAAGAAATTGATGAGGAGAATGTGCGCATTGTCCTTTTTGGCCAACCTGGAAGCGGGAAATCAAGCCTGATCAATGCCGTCTGCGGACGGGAGGCTGTAAAGACGGGTGAACTGATGGAACCGACGACCGACGCTGTGGTTGTGGAAAATGGGGATGTGACGTTTATCGATCTTCCTGGCTATGGAACGGATGGATTCCCGGAAGAAGCTTTTCTCGAACGGTTCCGGCCTTTTCAATACGACCTTTTTCTCTGCGTCTTTTCTGATAAGCTGCGGGCTGCTGACACACGGCTATTCTGCATGTTGGAAGCCCTGAAAAAGCCCTGCATCTTTGTTCGCAGCAAAATTGACTTGATCTATGAGGAAGGCCGGACCTTGGAAGAGTGTGAGGCCGTTATCCGCCGTGATGTGGAAACGCAGCTGGGTACGCGGGATATCGATCTGGTTTTTGTGTCGGCCCGTAGGGATCGGCCGGTGGGCATCGATGTCCTGAATGATGTCATCATGAGCAAGATGAATGAAGCTCGGAGAGAAAAATATATCCTGACAGCTGAAGCGCGGACAAAGGAACAGCTTGAGGCCAAAAAGGCGGCGGCCATGACTTTTGTCAAGCGCAGTGCTACTTATTCTGCGTATAATGGACTCAATCCTATCATCGCTGTTGATGCGGCTGTGGATTTTATGATCTTGTATCAGCTTTATAACAACATTCGGGAGACCTTTGGCATTACGGAAGAAATCATTGCGTCAAGCAAAAAAGTGTCTGATAAGGATAAACGCCTTGTCCTAGGCGGCATGAGCAGGGAAGGCATCAATCTTATCCTAAAGAATGCAGGTCGGCAGCTCGTGGCCCGGACCTTTCTCAAAGTCGTTCCCGTTGTGGGGCAGGCGACGGCGGCCCTTATTGGCTACAAACTTGTGAACAAGACGGGCCGTGATTATGTCAATGCCTGTTATGAACTTGCCCGGGAGCGGCTGCTGTCGGCCCTTGATGCCCGGAGATCATAACAAGGAAAAGAGGTAGCAGCATGGAACAGACAGCATATCTTCCCCATAACTACGAGGAAAAACTAAAGGCCCTCAATGCCGTGATCTGGGACGCGGCTGAACTGAAATTTGCCGAGACAAAATCGGCTAAGGCCATGACGGATTTTCTGCGTCAGGAAGGCTTTACCGTAAAAGAAGGTCTTGCTGGCATGAAAACCTCCTATGTAGCGGAATTTGGGTCTGGGCATCCCATTATCGGCATCCTCGCCGAATATGACGCCCTGTCCGGTCTTAGCCAAGAACTTGACGTGGCAGAAAAAAAGCCACGGTCTGGGACCTCGTGCGGACACGGCTGCGGCCACTGTCTTTTGGGAACGGCCGCCATTGGAGCTGGTCTTTTGCTCCGGGATTATTTAAAAGCCCATCCTGACAAGGGGACGGTGCGGGTCTATGGCTGTCCTGCCGAAGAAGGCGGAAGCGGGAAGGCCTATATGGCGAGGGAAGGCCTTTTTGACGATGTGGATGCTGCCTTTACGTGGCATCCGGCAACGATGAATGCTGTTGCAACAGGCAGTAACCAAGCCAATATCCAGGCGGCCTTTACCTTTACCGGTCAGGCTTCCCACGCGGCAGCCTCTCCAGAAAAGGGCCGCAGTGCCCTTGACGCGGTGGAACTGATGAATGTGGGCGTGAACTATCTTCGGGAACATATGGCAGATTATGAACGCGTCCATTATGCAGTCCTTGATACGGGCGGGGTTTCCCCGAATGTCGTTCAGGAGCATGCCGAGGTTCTCTATCTTATCCGCAGCAAGAGCAACGCCGAAGCGAAACGGCTTTATAAAAGGGTACAGAAGATTGCCCAAGGGGCGGCTCTTATGACGGAAACATCCGTTTCCCTCCGTTTTGACAAGGCCGTATCAAATTTGGTGCGGAACGATACGCTTGCAGCGGTTATGCATGAAGCCATGGTGGAAGTGGGCGCACCGAAACGCACGGCGGAAGAAAAAGCGTATTTGGAAAAATTCCAAAAGACCGTGCCAGAAGAAAATATCCTTCATGATCCGGGTATGACGCCCCTTCTTGATCGGGAGTTTTTGGAAAATCTTATCAAGAAGGATCGTTTTGGAGAATTCATTGTTCCCTTCCAGCCCAATTCCATTACTCAAATGGGATCGTCTGATACAGGGGACGTAAGTTATGTGACTCCTCTTGCCCAGTGCTACACGGCAACCTTCCCTATTGGTACAACCGCTCATTCCTGGCAGTGGGTGGCTATGGGTCAGAGTCCAGTAGCTCTTTCGGGGATGTACTACGCGGCTCGCGTCATGGCGGAAAGCACGAAGAAAGTCATGGAAGAGCCTGCACTTCTTGACCGGGCCAAACAGGAACTGTCCGGCCGGCTGGGTGGAACATCCTATGAATGCCCCATCCCCAAGGATGTGTGGCCAACCAAATACGCAAAAATAAAATAAGGACACGGAAGGAACCCTGCAGCAGTGAGAAATCTGTTGCAGGGTTCCTTTTTTATCTACTGATCATTGTGTTTTGCAGTTTTTGCAGCTGTAAAGCTACATAGGCATTCTCAAGATGGATGAATTTTTTGAGCAGATCCTTGAATTCATCAACATAATGAAGACTTTGGCTATCCCTATGGGATACAATAACATTTGTTAACTCATAGGTAAGTCCTTTGATGCGAAGGATATGCAGTCTTTCCTTTGTCGGAAGTATCCCTGTCCAATCGAGCTGCTGCAGGTTCAATTGGGCACAAATGGTTGAATAGTGACCGCTTCTGCATAAATCAATCATAATGCTGAAGTTGCTGACCTGAATAGGCAGGGAGGCAGCAATATGCTTTTGCATCAGAAAATTTGAGACGGCTGTCGTCGTAGTGGAAGCAGAATGTCCAAGGACAAGAGGAATTCCTGGAAGGGATGCCAAATCGATGCCCTCTTGATAAGCTTTTACTAAGAGTGCGTTCGTTTTATCTCCGTAATAGGTACGAAGCAATGTTTCCGGAACAACTAGATAGAGAGGTTCCCTTTCCAGTTCAATTTTGTCGAATAAAGGATGTTCCTTTGCATCGACGCCGAGAAACAAGTCGATTTCTCCACTGAGGAGAAGGTCTTCCAACTTATGGGTATCATTGAGACGAACCTGGACATCCACGTTAGGGTATTGTTTCTGAAACTCGGGAACCATGGATGGAACGAGAATGGTCCCTCTTGTTGTTGGAATCCCAAGACGAATGGTGCCGCGCGTTCCCTGACTGATATCTGCCAGTTCATTTTTCATCCTATATTCGAGTGCTTTTATTCGTGATAGATAGCGCAGCATGGCAGCCCCTTCCGCGGTCAATTCCAAGTGAGGACGACGGCGAAACAGCGTGACGTGATGATGGGCTTCAAGCCTCTTGATATGGTCGCTTAAGCATTGTGGAGTAACAAAGGCCCGCTCTGCCGCTCGGGAAAAGTTGAGCTCTTCAGCTGCTAATAGAAACATTTCATAGCCAATCAGCATGGGATATCCCCCTTTCTTCTTCTCATTATAGTGGTTTATCCCTTTATATCAAGTTTTTGCTTTAAATTCATCATGATTTTTACTGTTTTACATTTAAAAGAAAAGCATGCTATATATAGCGTATCAAGAATGAATCGGAATCTATGATGAAGGGAAGGGGTTCTTATGTCCAATTTACTCATTTTTGTTGTCGGTCTTGCTATTATGCTTTTGTGTATGATGAGAACTAAGTGGGGACCTTTTGTATGTATGCTTCTTGCCAGTCTTGCCATCGGGATCGGGTGCGGTCTGGGAACGGACAAAACCATCGCCTCGATTGTGGATGGCTTTGCCAAGACCTGCAAAAATATCGGCCTTATGGTTATTTTTGGCACTATTTTAGGCATTTACCTGGAAAAATCACGTGCCTGCCAAAGGATTGCGGAAACGCTTCTTCAAATAACAGGGAAAGATCGGGCTGCCGGCGCACTAGCGGCTACAGGATATGTCATTGCCATCCCTGTTTTCTGTGATGTTGCCCTTGTACTTCTGTCCCCACTTATTAAGTCAGTTGCACGGAAAAGTGGAAAGAACGCTTGTTCCATGGGCGTAGTGACTGCTTGTTCCCTTTTGGCAACCAATGCTTTTGTGGCACCGACACCGGCGCCGCTTGCCATTATTGCCATTTTAGGGCTGGATATTGGAACGTCCATTTTATGGGGCATGCCAGCTGCGCTGTTCGTGACAGTTTGCGTATGGGCTTTTGGGGAATACTATTTGGAACGGAAACCGGCTTCGTGGTATACGGAACTTCCGCGGGATATTTCTGCTCAAGAAGAGACGAACGATGAGTCAGCTCCCATGCCCAGTTTCGGAGCAGCCCTCACGCCCATACTGCTCCCGATAGTGTTGATCTTGATTCGCTCAGTAGGTAGGATCTTTTTGGAAAAAGGCTCAGTCCTTGTTTCCCTTTTGAACTTTTTTGGTGATAAAAATATTGCGCTTTGCGTAGGGATTGTTTCATCCGTTATTCTTTTAGGGAATTTCCTGCCGAAAGATAAAAAATATGCACCCATGACGGACGCACTCCGTACCTCGGGGCCTATTGTCTTTATTACGGCTGCAGGCGGTGCTTTGGCAAATATTGTTGGGGTTACTGGCGTTGGTAAGATCCTTGCTGAAAGTCTGGCCGCCTCTCCCATTCCTGTATTCCTAATTCCTTTTCTGATCACGGGTCTTTCAAAATTTGCCCAAGGATCTGCTTCCGTTGCTGGAATCATGGCGGCAGGGCTTACACTGCCCCTTTGTGAAACGGGGCTCCTGTCTCCCCTGCAGGCGTTTCTTTCCATCAGTGCTGGCTCTGCTTTGGGGTCCCATGTCAATAATAGCTTTACTTGGGTTTTTAGTGAATTCATGGGCTATGATATCCGAACAACCATGAAATCTCTCTGTGTCTGTCAAAATGTGGTCATGTCTTTATCCGGTTTATTGGCAGCTTACGTAATCGGCTCGCTGGTGGGCTGACTTCTTATCTAGATTTTATTTTTTTTGCTGACTGGGGCTCCTTAGGGAGTCCCCTTTTTTATGCGCTAAATCGTCCAATTATTTTTGCAAGTGGGACTATTTCCCTATCCATTGAATCCCTGGAAAAGGTGGCCTACAATAGAGGAGAACTGTACGTGAAAGAAATACATATTGTGAAAGGAGCTTTGCTATGAATCCTGAAATCAATGCTCGAAAGATTGCCATTGTTGGCTGCGGTATGGTCGGGGCTACAAGTGCCTTTGCCCTGATGGAACAGGGACTTTTTTCGGAACTGGTCCTTGTCGATGTGAACCGGGAACGGGCGGAAGGGGAAGCCATGGATATCGGTCACGGCATGATCTTTGCGTCCCCTATGAACATCTACGCTGGAGACTATGATGATATCATGGATGCCTCCATCATTGTCATTACGGCGGGCGCCAGCCAGAAGGTGGGCGAAACGCGCCTTGATCTGGTAAAAAAGAATGCCGCCATTTTTAGCACGATCATTCCTGAGATTGCCAAACGCAATTATCAAGGCATTCTCCTTATCGTGGCCAATCCCGTTGATATCCTGACCCATGTCGCGCAAAAGCTGTCCGGCTTTTCTCGGAGCCGCGTCTTTGGGAGCGGGACCGTCCTTGATACGGGCCGCCTTAAATATCTTTTGGGTCAGCACCTAGACGTGGATCCTCGGAACATTGATGCTTATATCATCGGAGAACATGGTGACAGCGAAATCCCGGTTTGGAGCAGTGCCTATGTATCCGGTATGCCGCTCAGCCGCTTCTGCGAATTTCGCGGCCATCATGACCATAAAGCCTCCATGGAGCACTTGGCTCAGTCTGTCAAGGATAGTGCTTATGAAATCATCAAGAAGAAAAAGGCAACCTATTATGGCATTGCCATGGGGGTGCGCCGTATCTGCAGTGCCATCATCCGAGATGAAAAGAGCGTGCTTCCTGTATCCGTTTATCTTGATGGGGAATTTGGCCTTTCGGGAGCAACCCTCAGCGTGCCTGCCATCGTAGGGGCCAAGGGGATTGAAAAAGTGGTTCCCATTTCCCTGAGCAAAGAAGAAGGAGACGCCCTGCAAAAGTCTGCCGAGATCCTTAAGGAAACAGCGGCCACAATTGGATATTGAGGCAATTTGAAAGCAAGGAAAAATCGCCCGATTCCTCCTAAAAAAGCATTCCAAGTGGTGCCTGATATGGTATAATACCGGTTATGACTGATGTAGATGGTTAAATCTTGGAGGGATAGCATGGAGAAGGATAGGCCCATTGGTGTCATTGATTCCGGTGTCGGCGGCCTGACGGTCCTCAAATGGTTGCAGAAGAAAATGCCCCACGAGCAGTTTATCTTTATCGGGGATACGGCCCGTACGCCTTACGGGGATCGGCCGCGGGAAGAAATCCAGCGGTTTGTGAAGGAAATGACCGATTGCTTGGCCCGTCGGAAGATCAAGGAACTGGTTGTTGCCTGCAATACCATTACGGTTCTTGGCCTTGATACGATTCGCAATGGCTATGACTTTGATGTGATTGGCATGGCTAAGGGGGCGTCCAATATCAGGGAAGTCACCCATAACAATAAAGTCGGCTTTTTTGCGACGGACTTTACGGTTTCCACCGGGGCCCATAAGCGGGAAATCGAGCGTCTTGACCCCGGTGTTGAAGTGTTTGGCCTTGGCTGTCCAAAACTTGTGCCGCTCATTGAAAGTGAAAAATTTGGTCGTCCGGAAATGCAGGAAGCCATCAAGGAATATGTGGATGCCATGAAGGTCCATGGGATTGATACCCTCCTGCTGTCCTGTACGCACTATCCTTTCCTCCACGATGAGATTGCGGCCGCTTTTGGACCTCAGGTGACGGTCCTTGATCCAGCGGAAATGACGACGGATGAGGCTATTAAGCATCTCCAAAACAAAGGACTCCTCAAAACAGAAGGGGAAGGATCCCTGGAAGTTTGCTTTACGGCGGATCTTGCCCGTTGCAAGCGGCTTGCTTCCCGTATGCTTGACCTGGCCCATGCCCGATTTCACCTGATTGACCTTGAGTCCTGATTTGCGAAAAAATAAAGAGAAGGCTTGACCAACATCAGGGAATATGATAAAATTCATTCGTTAGTGCTACTGTAGCTCAGTTGGTAGAGCGGCTGATTCGTAATCAGCAGGTCGCAGGTTCAAATCCTGTCGGTAGCTCCATCTTAAAAGATTGGCCCCCGGTTTCCGGGGGCCTTTTTAGTGTCGTTTTTCTTTTAAGGCTACCTATGGATGACACTTATATCCTTCCCAGCAGGGACCGGAAAAGGTGACAATCCTCTGTAAATGGTGTAAAATAAAAAGACGTATCTATAAGGAGGAACACCATGATTCGACGGAAAACTTCAGCCATTGTGGAGTCAGGCATCCTGGCGGCCATTGCGGTGATTTTTACCCTCATCGGCAATTATATTCCCGTTCTCGATGTTATCGTAAGCGTTTGGTGGCCCCTTCCTATCATCTTATGCGGAAGGCGTAATGGACTGATGTGGAGCGTCCTCTGCCTTTTGGTTACCGGTGCTGTTGTTGCTGTTCTCATCAGTCCCCTCCAGGCCGTTACCCAGGTCCTTATTCTGGGCATCTTGGGCCTTGTCATGGGGGAAGGGATGCGGCGTCAGAAGTCCCCTGCCAGTGTCCTCTTATGGGGGAGTCTGGGGGCCCTTTTATCTGTTGTTCTCAGCGGCCTTGCAGCCTATTTCCTCATGGGCATCAATGTGGTGGAATCCTTTACCCATGCCATTGCGGAATCTGTTCAAATGACCAAGGACATCTATGATACGCTGGGGGTTTCCGGAATCATGACCACAGAATCCTTGGAACGGATGCAGCATATGCTGAGTCTCGTCCTTCCGGCTGGACTGCTCCTTAGCTGTCCCATTTCGGCCTTCGTCAATTATTGGGCGGCTCGGAAGGTCCTTTCCCGGTTAGGCGATCCCTACCCTTGGTTCCCTCCTTTTGCCACGTGGACCTTGCCGCGTTGGATCTTGGGAGGGTACGGACTGGGTATGGCAACGCTGCTTTATTTTCGCGGAGATGAGACCAGCTATGGCTTCCTGGGAAGCTACACCCTTTTTACCGTGGCAAGCATGCTGCTCTTGCTGCAGGGACTCAGTGTGGTTCTTTGGTACGTACAGGTTCGGGGAAAACCGCGTTTTTGGTTTCCCTTGGCAGTCCTTACCAGTTTCGTGATTCCCCTTGTTTCCCAGTTCCTCGTGGTCATGGGAGCCATTGAGATGGTAACGGACCAGCGCAAACTGCGCAAAAGATAGGAGAATCGACCATGAAAGACGAAGAACGAGCCAAATTATGGCGTACCCTTCGGGTCGCGGCGGCCATCCTCGGCACCCTTTGTGTCGTCTATGGCTTTTATGTTAACCAGGTGATTTGGACAGCTGCTGGTTTTACTGCTGTCCTTCTCGTCTATTATTTCAGTTCCCGCAGCAGTAAGCTCCGGGAGGCATGGTTCAACCATGCCATGACGACGGTGGTGCGGAATATTGAGCGGGCCAACCATTACGCCGTTCAGCGCCTGCCTGTAGGAATTGCCGTATTTGACCAGGAAGGCCACTTACAGTGGAAAAACCGACTCTTCAATGAGTACATCAATGTGGATGCCCCTTTGGGCTCCCTTTTTGATAAGATCCTGCCACCGCCGGAAAATAATTTTGCGACCCTCCGGGTCCGTGATTCCGATAAGAGCATCAAAATTGGCGACCGCATCTATTCCATGCTGGTCCGTCCCATCCAGACAACAGAAGAAGCTGGCAGTGACACGGGTGTTGTCATCTACCTGTATGATGTGACCAATAAGGAGCGGCAGCAACGCCGCTATGAGGATGAGCGCCCCGTTGTGGCTTATGTCCAGTTCGATAACTACGCCGATGCCCTAAAGGGCCTCAATGAAAGTGACCGGGCAAGCCTGGTGGTTGCCATCACGAAGGCCATCAACTCCTGGGCGGAAGAAGTCAACGGTTATTCTCTTAAGTATTCTGAAGATCTCTATCTTGTAGGCATCAACAGGAAAGGTCTTGTCGATACCATCAATCGGAAGTTTCCCCTCCTTGACAAGGTACGGGAAATCAAGATCAATCCGCGGATTACACCGACCGTCAGTATTGGTGTGGCAAGCGGCATGAAGACCCTTTCGGAAATGGCTCAAAAGGCCCAGTCCTGTTTGGACCTTGCTTTGGGGCGCGGCGGAGATCAGGCCGTTGTCTCCATTGGTGAGGAAGTGAGCTTTTATGGTGCCCGCGGGAGCGTGCAGGCGAAAAATACCCGCGTGCGGGCCCGGATTGTCGCCCAGGCCATTCACGAACTTATGACAAATGCCGATAAGGTCTTTATCATGGGGCACGTCAACGAGGACTATGATGCCATTGGTGCGGCCATTGGCGTGGCCAAGATGGCTCGGACCTTGGGCAAGGAGTGCTATATTGTCTGGAGTGGTCAGGGGACGGCTGTAGATAACATTGAAAACGTAACCCACGGCAATAATCCCTACGAGGATCTCATCATCAGTGAAGAGGTTGCCATGGAGCAGCGTACGCCGGGCAGTCTCCTGGTTTTGGTAGACCATCATCGGGCCATGCTCACGGCGGCACCAAAACTCCTTGCTGCCATCAGGCGGCGCGTGATCATCGATCACCATCGCCGGGCTGAAGATGTCATTGAGGAAGTGATGCTGCAGTACATGGAGCCGTCCACCTCCTCGACAAGTGAAATGGTTACGGAAATCCTGCAGTATTTCCAGGAACGCATGGAAATCAGCCCGCTGGAGGCCTCCGTCCTTTATGCTGGGATCGTTGTTGACACCAAGAACTTTGCTGTCCAGACCGGTGAACGGACCTTTGAGGCCGCGGCCTATCTGAGGCGCTATGGTGCCGATCCTCATGCCGTATCCCAGCTTTTTAAAGAAGATGACGCCTCTGTTATCCTCCGGGCCAAGATCATTACGGAAATGAAGAAACCCATTCCGGGTCTTGCTGTTTCGGTTCATTCCGGCGGTGCCCAGAATGACCGCAATGTTTCCGTTGTTGTCGCCCAAGCAGCCGATGAGCTGCTGACCATGAATGATATCCATGTCAGCGCCGTTCTCAATGAGAGCGACGATGGCGTCAGTATTTCGGCCCGCAGTGACGGGTCCGTCAATGTCCAGACCATGATGGAAGAACTCGGCGGCGGCGGTCATCAGACTGTAGCCGGTGTCCAGATTAAGGGCGCCAAGGCCGAGGACCTGATTCCGAAGATCATTGAGATGGCAAAAGAACAAATGAAGGAGAGCGATTCCGATGAAGGTAATTCTGCTGAAGGACGTAAAGAAGTTGGGTAAAAAAGGTGAAATCATTGAGACGGCTGAAGGGTATGGCCGCAACTATCTCATTCCCCGGGGCTTTGCCCAGGAAGCAACGGCCCGTAACCTGAACCAGGCCAAGGCCGATCAAAAGGTAGCAGCCCATCGCAAGGCTCAGGCCCATGATGAAGCGGTCGTACTGGCCTCGCAGCTGGAAAAAGTGGTACTTCATCTGGCCGTCAAGGTCGGTGAAAATGGTAAGCTCTTCGGTTCCATTGCTTCCAAGGATGTGGCAGATGCACTTCTTGCCCAGACGGGAATGGAAGGCATTGATCGCCGTAAGATTGAAATCCCGGAGACCATCAAGAGCCCTGGTGAATATACGGCTACGGCTAAACTCCTGCCGGAAGTGACAGCTAAGTTCAAGGTCGTCGTAGAAGCAAAGGCTTAAGTCATGGAAGACCGGATTCCCCCTCAAAATGTGGAGGCCGAGCAGAGTGTGCTGGGGGCCATGCTCATCAGTCGCGAGGCCATTGAAAAGGCCTGTGAGATCCTGCGGGAAGATGATTTCTATCGTCAGGATGATCGCATCGTTTTTGGCGCCATCAAGGACCTCCATGAACGCAATGAGGCGGTTGACCTCGTTACGGTCATTGAGGAACTCCGCAAAAAGGGCAAGCTTGATGCAGTTGGCGGTTCACAGACCATCACTAACCTTTCCAACGCTGTTCCGACGGCGGCGAACGTGGAATACCATGCCAAGATTGTGGAGGAAAAATCCCTGCGCCGGCAGCTGATCAATGCGGCAACGGATATTGCGGCTACGGGCTATGAAGAAGATACCGACATTGCCCGGACCATCGACGAGGCAGAACAGAAGATCCTTTCTGTTGCCAACCGGACCCAAACCGGTGGGATTGTCAAAATCCGTGATATTGTGCGCGGCGCTATGGAACGCATCGAGGAACTATATGATTCAAAGGAAGCTTTTACGGGGCTTCCTACAGGATTTACGGATTTTGATAAGATGACGAGCGGACTTCAGCCGTCAGACCTCATCATTGTCGCTGCCCGTCCATCCATGGGTAAATCTTCCTTGGTGCTCAATATTGCGGAACATGTGGGAATCAAGGGTCATAAATCCGTTATCTTTTTCTCCTTGGAAATGAGCAAAGAGCAGCTGGTCCAGCGTATGCTCTGCAGTCAGGCTGGCATTGATGCTTCCCGTCTGCGGATTGGGCAGCTCCAGGATCAGGAATGGCCGAATCTCATTGCCGCTGCTGACCGGCTCAGCAATGCCAGTATCATGTTGGATGATACGCCGGGTATGACGGCGATGGAAATGCGGTCCAAGGCACGGCGCTGGAAGGCTGAAAACGGACTTGACCTGATTATTGTCGATTATCTGCAGCTCATGCAGGGCTCGTCGAAACGGGCCAGTGACAATCGTCAGCAGGAGATGAGTGAGATTTCACGGTCCCTCAAAGGCCTTGCAAGGGAACTGAATGTACCGGTCATTGCCCTCAGTCAGCTCAGCCGCAGTGTTGAGTCGCGGACCAGCAAGCGGCCGATGCTCAGCGACCTTCGTGAATCAGGAGCCCTCGAACAGGATGCCGATATTGTCTGCTTCATCTATCGTGACGATTACTATAATCCTGATACGGAACAAAAGAATGTGGCAGAACTCATCGTAGCCAAGCATCGTAATGGTCCGGTGGGAACGGTCAATCTCTTTTTCCAGAAGGATACGACACACTTTTTCGACCTTACGCCGGAGCATCTGGCCCAGATGGCCGACCAGCAAGGATGATTCAAGGGGACTGCACAGGCAGTCCTCTTTTTTTGAGGACTCATAATGTGAACGATTTTAGGAAAAAATCTATTTTTTGTTCAGAAGAAATAAATGGAGGACTTATGTCGCCGGAAAGGAAGAGCAGCCTTCATCTTTCTTGAATTTTCTCCTATTCTTATCTTAAGAAAAGTCAAGGTAAGTCCCATTCTTATATGAGAAGTCATTGCGACTCGTTCGGAAAAATGATACAATGAGAGGGCGGCCATAATGGTGCGCTGTATTGTCATGCAATGTTACAGGAAGCATTTTGCTAAGGAGGAAGTACTGTGATTCCACGTTATACGGGTAAAGAAATGGGGTCCATCTGGACGGAAGAAAATGAAGACCGGACCATGGTCAAGGTTGAGATTCTTGCCTGTGAAGCCATGAACAAATTGGGTATTGTCCCTGATGATGCTCTTCATGACATCCAGACCAAGGCTGATTTTGAACTGGATCGGGTCCATGAAATCGAAAAGGTGACAAACCACGATATCATCTCCCTGCTCACCAATGTAGCGGAACACGTAGGCGATGCCTCCAAATATATCCATAAAGGGCTTACGTCCAGTGACGTCAAGGATACGGCCATGGGTGTCATGATGAAGCATTCCTGCGAGCTTCTGATCGATCTGGAAAAGAAGCTCCATGAAGTCCTGAAACGTCAGGCCCAAACCTATCGGAACACGATCTGTGTGGGAAGAACCCATGGAATCCATGCCGAACCTATGACCTTTGGCCTGAAATTCCTTCTTTGGATGGATGAAACGGAACGCAACATCGAACGCTTGGAACTGGCGAAGAAATACATTTCTGTCGGTAAGCTCAGCGGTGCTGTCGGCACCTATTCCAATATCGATCCCTTTGTTGAAAAATATGTCTGCGAAAAATTAGGACTGGAACCGGTTCGCCTGGCTACCCAGGTCGTGCAGCGGGACCGTCATGCTTTTTATCTGACGACGATTGCTGTCTGCGGGGCTTCCCTTGAAAAAATGGCTACGGAAATCCGTGCCCTGCAGCGGACGGACATCCGTGAAGCAGAAGAATATTTTGCACCTGGACAGAAGGGTTCTTCCGCCATGCCGCATAAGCGCAATCCGATTACGTGCGAAAAGATCTGTGGCCTTGCCCGTGTGCTCCGCGGCAATGCCCAGGCTGCCCTTGAAAATGTGGCACTTTGGCATGAACGCGATATTTCCCATTCTTCCGTGGAACGGATTATTCTGCCGGACAGCACGATTCTTCTGGACCATATGCTCCGCAAGATGACCAATATTCTCGATAAGCTCCTTGTTTATCCTGATGCCATGATTCGCAACCTCAATAAGACGGGCGGTCTTATCTTCAGCCAGAACCTTTTGGTCGCTCTTGTTGGCAAAGGTGTCCTGCGCGAGGATGCCTACAAGTGGGTTCAGCGCAATGCCATGGCCCGCTGGCTGGAAGGGGCTGATTTCAAGACCAACGTTGAAGCCGACCCTGATATCGAAAAATACCTCACGAAAGAAGAAATTGAAGCCTGCTTTGAACCCAAGCATATGCTTAAGCATATTGATGATATCTACGCCCGCTATGGGATGTAAGATCTAGGTAAGGAGAACGTTATGTCATCTATCGTTGTAATCGGCTCCCAATGGGGCGATGAAGGAAAAGGCAAGATTGTGGATTTTTTGGCCCAGCGTGCCGATGTAGTGGTCCGTTATTCCGGCGGCTCCAACGCAGGCCATACGGTTGTTGTCAATGATGTTGCCTATAAACTGAGATTATTGCCAAGCGGCATCCTCTATAAGGATAAAACTTGCATCTTGGGTAACGGCGTTGTCATCAACCCCCGCGTCGTCCTGGAAGAAATCCGGGGCATGCAGGCCAAAGGCGTTGATACGACGAATCTGCTCATCAGTGACCGGGCCCATGTCGTCTTCCCCTATCATGAAAAACAGGATGAACTGCAGGAACTGGCTTTGGGGGCGAACAAGATTGGTACGACCAAGGGCGGGATCGGACCTTGTTACATGGATAAGTATGCCCGTACAGGGATTCGTGTCTGTGATCTCATGAACAAAGAGGTCCTTGCTGAAAAACTGAAACGGACCCTTTCCGCAAAAAACAAACTTTTTACGGAATACTACAAGGCAGAACCTTTGGCTTATGAACCGATGCTGAAGGCCTATCTTGAATATGCCGAAGCGCTCCGTCCCCATGTATGTGACACGAGTGTCGCCTTAGGAGACTTTTTTGACGAAGGAAGAAAGGTTCTTTTTGAAGGCGCCCAAGCCACTTTCCTTGATATCGATTATGGGACGTTCCCCTACGTTACAAGTTCCAACCCGACAGCCGGCAATGCGGCTACGGGCAGCGGCGTAGGCCCTCGTTTCATTGACCATGTAGTCGGTGTTGTCAAAGCTTATACGACCCGTGTTGGCGAAGGTCCTTTTGTCTGCGAACTTTTTGATACAGATGGCCCCGGTACGTATCTTAGGGAAACGGGCCATGAATTTGGGACCGTTACGGGCCGTCCCCGCCGCTGCGGCTGGCTCGATGCCTTTATGGTCAAATATGCGGCACGCATCAACAGCATGGACAGCTTAGCCATTACGCGTCTGGATATCCTTGATGGTCTGGATGAAATCAAGATGTGCACAGGCTGGGAAATCGACGGCAAGCCCATCAAATATATTCCGGCCGACCTTTCCATCCTGGCCAAGGCAAAACCTGTCTACGAAACCTTCAAGGGCTGGAAATGCGACATCAGCAGCGTCCGTTCCTATGAAGACCTGCCGCAGGAAGCGCAGACCTACCTGAACCGTCTGAGTGAAGTGGTCGGCGTTGAAATCGGCATTGTTTCCGTTGGTCCGAACCGTGATCAAACCTTTACCCTCAAATCCTTCTTTGAAGACTGAGGCTGGAGCGGGAAATTCCCCCTTGACAAAAGGCGGAAAAACCCGTTACAATATTAGGGCTGTGAAAAGCCAATGATTCACTAGCTCAGTTGGTAGAGCACCTGACTTTTAATCAGGGTGTCCCGGGTTCGAATCCCGGGTGGATCACCATTTGAAAAGGACTGCGAACCCCTTGCCTATTGGCAGGGGGTTCGTTTTTAGGTTCATGCTGCTGAAAAGAAAAATGAGACAGATAGAGGTTCTTGAGCTTTTCCCGGGATGGAACAAGAAAAGGCACGAGGCGTTCCCTGTTTCCTCATGGAAAGAGCCATGAATTTTTGATGGCAGAAACCAATTTTTATCGACAGAACCGTCCTGTTGATGTATAATATCTATTATTTCACTAGGAAAGGAAGGACGGCGTATGACACGTGATGGCAGGGATCTTATCGTATTCCTTCTGCTGACGGTTCTTTTGATGGGCGGCATAATGATCTTGAAACCGGGTCAGGGCACGCTGCCTGCAGCCGATGTAACAACGACCGCAACACCCAAACAGCAGGCTAAATAAGGCAAAAAAGAAGGCAGGAACGTGGTTTGTTCCTGTCTTTTTTAATTTCTAGACAATTTGATCCAAGATGATACCAGTCATGGTGTCCGTATCAGCTTTCTTGAAGCCGTCCTTGTAGAGGTCCGGTGTCCGCCAGCCGTCAAGAAGCGCCGCGTCGACAGCTTTTTCAATGGCTTGGGCGGCTGCTTCCTCTCCTAAGGCATAGCGAAACAGCATCGCCGCAGAAAGGATAGTAGCACAGGGGTTGGCGATTCCTTTACCAGCAATATCGGGAGCCGATCCGTGGATTGGCTCAAAGAGGCTTGTCTTTTCACCGACTGAGGCCGACGGCATCATACCGATGGAGCCGCCCAATACAGCCGCTTCATCGCTCAGGATATCGCCAAAGAGGTTGCTTGTCACGATGACGTCAAACTGGGTGGGACGGGCTGCCAGCTGCATGGCGCAGTTATCAACGTACATATGGTTCAGTGCTACATCGGGATAGGCCTTGTGCTCTTTTGTGACTGTGCGGCGCCAGAGCCGGCTTGTGGCAAGGACGTTGCTCTTATCGACGCTGGTGACCTTTTTGCGGCGGCCCTGGGCGGCCTTGAAGGCAAAGCGGCTGATACGCTCCACTTCGGGGACGCTGTAGTTTTCAAGGTCCCAGGCTCGTTCCACGCCGTCATGGATTTCCGATTCGCAGCGGTCACCAAAATAGATGCCGCCAATGAGTTCGCGCACGATGAGGACATCCGTGCCCGTCACGATATCGGGCTTCAAGGGCGAATAGGGCGCAAGGACAGGGGAGACATGGACGGGACGCAGGTTGACATAAAGCCCTAGAGCCTTGCGCAGGCCGAGGACGGCTTTTTCCGGCCGTTTGAGGGGATCTACATTGTCCCATTTGTCGCCGCCTACGGCACCAAAAAGGACCGCATCGGCGTTTTGGGCTGCTTCTACCGTTTCCTTGGGAAGAGGGTCCCCGCAGGCATCATAGGCGGTTCCACCGGCCATCTTTTGATCAAGGGAAAGGTCCAGGTGATAGATGGCTGCGGTCTTTTTGAGGACCTTTACCGCGGCGTCCGTAATTTCGCCGCCAATGCCGTCACCAGGGATAACAACGATCTTTTTTTTCATTGGGCATGCTCCTTTACATAGGCAATGAGCCCACCGGCCGAGGCAATGCCTTGGATGAAGTCCGGCAGGGGCGGCGCCTTGAAGGTGTCGCCTGTGGTCTTATCGGCAATGGTACCCGTGCTGATATCGACGCTTAGGATGTCTCCTTTTCGAATCTTTTTGACATCGTTGCCAATTTCCAGGACAGGAAGGCCGACGTTGATGGCGTTGCGGTAAAAGATCCGGGCAAAGCTTGCGGCAATGATGACGGGCACGCCCGATGCCTTGATGGCAATGGGAGCATGCTCGCGGGAAGAGCCGCAACCAAAGTTCCAGCCGCCGACCATGATATCGCCGGCCTTTACCTCTTTGGCAAAGCTTTCGTCAATGTCGACCATGCAGTGGGAGGCCAGTTCCTTGGGATCAAAGGAATTGAGGTAGCGGGCGGGAATGATGACGTCCGTATCGATATTGTCTCCATAGGTCCAAGTTTTTCCTTCGTATTTCATCTTATTTGACCTCCTTTGGGGCGGCAATCTTTCCTAAAATCGCACTGGCTGCTGCGACTTGCGGACCTGCTAGATAAACTTCGCTGTCCACGTGGCCCATGCGGCCCCGGAAATTGCGGTTTGTCGTCGATACGCAGCGTTCACCGGCGGCCAGGATGCCCATGTAGCCGCCCAGGCAAGGACCGCAGGTCGGCGTCGAAACAACGCAGCCGGCGTCGATGAAGGTATCGATGTAGCCTTTTTTCATGGCTTCCTTGTAGACTTCCTGGCTGCCGGGAATAACGATGCAGCGCACATCTGGATGGACAGTACGGCCTTCAAGGATCTTGGCTGCAATGGCAAGATCTTCCAGACGGCCGTTCGTGCAGGAACCGATGACGACCTGGTCGATGGGAATGTCTCCAAAGGTGCCAATAGCTTTGGTGTTTCCTGGCAGGTGGGGGAAGGCAACGACGGGGGTAAGGGCTGTTAGATCGATGGTCACGGTCCGTTTATAGACAGCGTCACTGTCTGCTGTAACAATTTCATAGTCTTCAACACGGCCTTGTTCGTAGGCCTTGGTCTTTTCATCGACGGGGAAGATGCCGTTTTTCGCGCCTGCTTCAATGGCCATATTGGCCATGGTGAAGCGGTCCGTCATGGAAAGCTCAGCAATGCCGTCGCCCGTAAATTCCAGGGACTGGTAGAGGGCCCCGTCGACGCCAATCATGCCGATAAGGGTCAGCATGACATCCTTACCCGTAATATCCGCCGGTTTTTTTCCTGTAATGATGACCTTAATGGCTTCCGGTACCTTGAACCAGCACGTGCCCGTTGCCATGGCAGCGCCCAGGTCTGTTGACCCCACACCGGTGGCAAAGCCGCCCAGGGCGCCGTAGGTGCAGGTGTGGGAGTCGGCGCCGATGGTGAGCATGCCCGGTCCGACAATACCCTTTTCCGGCAGAATGACGTGTTCGATGCCGGCTCGTCCAGTTTCATAATAATGGGTGATATGATGGGCTTTGGCGAAGTCACGGACAATCTTGGCAAGGCCGGCGGATTTAATGTCCTTGTTGGGAATGAAGTGGTCCGGGACAAGGACGATGCGGTCCTTATCAAAGACGGGGCGCCCAATCTTTTCAAATTCCTTGATGGCCGGCGGTGCTGTAATATCGTTTGCAAGGACGCGGTCGAGTCGGCAGGTGATGAGGTCACCTGGTTTAACGAGGTCCTTTCCTGCGTGTTTGGCGAGGATTTTTTGTGTCATGGTCATTCCCATCGTGCATACATCCTTTCTTTTACCCTAAATTTAGCGGGCACTGGCCGCTTGGTGGAAAGCATTGACTGCCTCTTCAGAGGAGATGAGGCCAGCGCCATAGACATGGTCCTTGGCGTCTTTGCGGCGGTTCAGGGCACTGATGAAGGCCTTGATGGAGGCCGTCATCGTATCCGTGTCGACGCCGGCACCCCAGGTTGTGACGCCTTTTTCATCTGTAATGCCAAAGTAGGCAATGCCCCGTGATTCAGCGACCCGGTCCAGGTCGTGTTCGCTGTACGTAAGGTCCGTCACGGTAAAGTGGAAAGCCCGGCAGAGGGCATCCTTGACGGCGTCGAGCTGGCCATTGCCGGCTCCTTCAAGGATCACGTCGCGGCCGGCAGCCCGGACGAGGACTTTGCCCTGCCATTTTCCGTCCTTCTTGCGGAAGAGCGTATCCTGCAGTTCAATGGGAAGGCTCTTATCGACGTAATGATCCTTAAAGAGATTGAAGATTTCATCGGGCTTCAATTCCTGGTGCTTATGATCGGAAACGTCTTTTACAAAGTAGCTGAAGTCTTCCCGCATCGCTTTTGGCATATCGATGCCATAGGCTGTTTCCATGATGTAGGCGACGCCGCCCTTGCCGCTTTGGCTGTTGATGCGGATAACATCGGCATCATAGGTGCGGCCCACATCGTGGGGATTGATATAAAGGTACGGGCACGTCCAGTACGGGTCATTGTGCTCCTTACGATATTTCATGCCTTTGGCAATGGCATCCTGATGGGAGCCGGAGAAGGCGGCAAAGACAAGCTTTCCGGCGTAGGGCTGACGCTCACTGACATGCATGCGCGTTACTTCCTCATAGGTCTTTACAAGGTCCGGCATATTGGAAAAATCAAGCTGCGGATCGATGCCCAAGGCATAGAGGTTCATGCCGATGGTGACGATGTCCGCGTTGCCTGTCCGTTCGCCGTTGCCAAAGAGCGTTCCTTCTACGCGGTTCGCACCGGCGAGCATGGCCATTTCTGCATCGGCAACACCAGTGCCGCGGTCATTGTGGGGATGGACGGAAAGGACAACGGCATCACGGTAGGAAAGGTTCTGGGAAAGATAGGCCACTTGGGCGGCAAAGATATGGGGCATGGACATCTGCACCGTCGATGGCAGGTTGATGATGACCTTCCGGTCTGGCTGCGGTTTCCACACGTCGAGGACTGCGTTGCAGACTTCCAGGGCGTATTCTGGTTCCGTCCCCGTAAAGCTTTCTGGTGAATACTCAAAGCGGTAAGACGCGTGGGCTTCTTCCGTGAGGCGCTGCAAAAGACGCGCCCCATTAACGGCAATTTCCTTGATTTCCTCCTTTGATTTGTGGAAGACTTGCTCCCTTTGCGCGACGCTCGTCGAATTGTAGACGTGGACGATGGCGCTTTTGACGCCTTTCAGGGCTTCAAAAGTCTTTTTGATGATGTGTTCCCGTGCCTGGGTGAGGACCTGGACCGTCACATCGTCAGGGATGAGATCATGGTCAACCAAATAGCGGAGGAAGTCATATTCCGTTTCTGACGCGGCAGGAAATCCGACTTCAATTTCCTTGAACCCCATGGCGACGAGGGTCTTGTAGAAGCGAATCTTCTCTTGGAGGCTCATGGGAATCACGAGGGCCTGGTTGCCGTCGCGCAGGTCCACGCTGCACCAAATAGGGGCTTTTTTGGGCGCGTCGGCCATGGCCCAGCTCATATCGACGACAGGGGGCAGATAATAGCCCTTTTTGTAAGCTTCTACATGTTTCATGATGATGTCCTCCTTACAGGCAATAAAAAAATCTTTCTTCTCTCTTTGTGAGAGACGAAAGATTCAAATCTTGCGCGGTACCACTCCACTTCACACCATTTGGTGTGCCCTTAGCCGGTACGGATGACGTGTCCATCGATACCGCCCTGATTGATAACGGTCAGGAGCCGGCTTCCCCTACTGTCATGCGCGGGTTCAGGAAAGTTGCTCAGGGATCAGTTCGGTTTCGGTCCGCCGCTGCCTTGCACCACCCGGCAGCTCTCTGGAGGTTTTCCTGAAACGTACTCTTTCCCTTCAATGCATCTCTTGCTTTGAAATTATGGTTCAGATAGTATCATGAAAAAAGACAAAAATCAAGAAAAATTTTAAGGATAATACTAAAGCATGCTTTTTGCAAATAAAAGTGTAACCTATAATACAACTGGCCTTGATGAGCCAAAGAAAAGGCATGCAGGCGGGGCCTAATGAAAGGGGGCTGCCCAAAGGGGCAGCCCCATCCAGTTATTTTTTTTGTGGGGAGGGATTGGTTCGCATCTCAATTTCAAAGATGTTGATGACCTCAGCATCAGGACAGGCAACACGGAAACGGTTTCCCTTCATGCCGGGAAGGGTGCCGCCGTAGCGGAGAATATCGATATAGGGAAAGAGGGCATGCTGGGCCATGGGGCACAGGCGGCCCCGGTCATGGTCCCAGGACAGTTCCATACCCTTTACATGGCCGTGGTGGCAAGGGGCCTCCCCTTTTTTATCAACGACACGAATGATGATTTCACAGCGTTTTGTCATCTTACACCATCTTTTCTGGATGGAAATGGGCATCAAAGTCCGTTTCTGTCATGTAGTCCAATTCGAGGATGGCTTCCTTGAGGGAAAGATCCTTCTTGTGGGCCAGTTTAGCGACTTCCGCCGCCTTTTCATAGCCGATATAGGGGGTCAGGGCCGTAACTAGCATGAGGGAGCGGTGGAGGTTTTCCTTCATCTTAGCTTTATTTGCCTTGATGCCGAGGGCGCAGTGGATGCGGAATGATTCCATGGCGTCTCCCAAAAGCCGCACGGACTGGAGGAAGTTATAGATTGTAACGGGAAGGAAGACATTCAACTGGAAGTTTCCTTGGGACGCGGCGAACCCAATGGCTGCATCATTGCCCATGACTTGGACGGCAACCATGGTGACAGCTTCGCATTGGGTGGGGTTGACCTTGCCCGGCATGATGGAAGATCCTGGTTCATTGGCGGGAATGGTGATTTCGCCAAGTCCGTCCCGGGGTCCGCTGGCCAGCCAGCGCACGTCGTTGGCAATCTTCATGAGATTGGCGGCTAAGGCCTTGAGGGCGCCGTGACTGAAGACCATGTCGTCAAGGCTTGTGAGAGCATGGAACTTATTGGGGGCGGTTTTAAAGGCATAGCCTGTATTTTGGGCGATATAGGCGGCAACGGTCCGATCAAAGTCTTTTGGTGCATTAAGCCCTGTCCCGACGGCCGTTCCTCCTAGCGCCAGTTCAAGGAGCCCTTTTTCTGAGGTCTTGAGTTCATCACGGCTGCGTTCAAGCATGGTTCGCCAGCCCGAGATTTCCTGGGAAAAGGCAATGGGAACCGCATCCTGGAGATGGGTCCGGCCTGTTGTGACAATGCCCCGATGTTTCTTTTCAAGGTCCTTGAAGGTCTTTATGAGCGCGTCAAGGCGAGGAAAAAGATGTTCTTCGATGACCTTTATGGCGGCAATGTGCATGGCCGTCGGGAAGGTATCATTTGAGCTTTGGGATTTATTGACGTCGTCATTGGGGTGAAGGCATGTCTTTTTGGCAAGCTCATTTCCCCTGTGGGCAATGACTTCGTTGATGTTCATGTTGCTCTGGGTGCCGCTTCCGGTTTGCCAGACCGCAAGGGGAAAGTTGCCGTCGAGACTGCCGTCAAGGATCTCTTCGCAGGCTTTTTCAATGAGTACGGCTTTTTCCTTAGGGAGCGTTCCCAGCTCACAGTTTGCTTGGGCTGCTGATTTTTTGAGGATGGCGAAGGCGGAAATCACTTCAGGCGGCATCTTTTCCGTGCCAATGCGGAAGTTCTCAAAGCTGCGCTGCGTCTGGGCACCCCAATATTTATCGCAGGGGACGAGGATTTCCCCCATGGAATCATGTTCTTTCCGAAGGGCAGGGCCCTTTGCCGACTTTTTTGTATCGCTCATGATGATCGACCTCCCTTTTTTGTCCTTATCTTGCCATTGTATCATATCCCGCAGGCTTTGCCGTGAAAAATTGGAGCTCTGCATTCTCTTTTGCACATTTCTGCTGCTTTTTCAGGATTCCAAAATATTTTTCTTGCCCTATTGCTGCCTTTTCGCCTACAATGGGACCTATCAGCATGTTGGAAAGGAGCCTTGGTATGGATCTTGCGGCCTATCTATCTTTTTGTTTTGTCATGAGCTTTACTCCCGGTCCCAATAATCTCATGAGCCTTGCCCAGAGCCGAGAGCGGACTTTTCGAGGCGCCCTGCCTTTTTTGCTGGGACTTCATGTTAGTCTCTTTTCTATGTGTACGGTCATCTATCTATTTATTCATGCCTTGGAAGATATCCTGCCTTTGATGGATCTTCCCCTGCGCATCTTGGGAGCCCTCTATCTTGTGTATCTGACGGTGCGCCTTTTCATGAAAAACGGAAGGAAAAAGACAAAGACCATCGATTCCAAACGGCTCTTTTTCTCCGCCTTGCTCCTGAATTGGACCAATGTCAAAGTCGCTCTCTTTATGATGGTGGGCTATACGTCTTTTCTGCTTCCCGGTGGAGGCGGCCCTGTTTGGACCTTTCTTCTCGGCATGGTCATGAACCTTATGTGCAGTGCCGCCAATTTTACTTGGGCCCTAGGCGGCTCCCTCTTGGATCGCTTTTTCAAGGCTCACGAAAAGCCTGTCTCTTTGATGATTGCGTCCTTGCTTCTCTATTCTGCCGTAAAGATCCTTTTCCCCAGTCTCTTTTAGGATTGGGGACTTTCGTTAATGGCTGCAAGACGTCGGCTGAAGATCCATCTGGCTAGGAAGAAGGTCGCCATCTCCGCTGCTGTCTGGCTTTCAATAAGGCCCATATAGCCGAGGAAAGCACCCATGGCATGCATCAAGGGGATGTAGATGATGGCTTGGCGCAAGGCTGCCACAAGAAGGGTTGTTCTGCCGTCTCCCAGGGCTTGGAGGGAAAAGGTGATGTGGAAATTAAGGAAGGCAAAGGGCGAGGCCAGACAGCGGAAACGTAGGAAGAGAGCCCCTAACGCAAGGGTCTCAAGGCCGATGGCACTTTCTGGCTTGGCCGCAATGAAAAGGCTTGCAATGGGAACCGCGGCGAGCTCATAAAAGAGCACGCAAAGGAGCGAAAAGAGAAGGCCTGCGCGGCGCGCCATCTTGATGAACGCCTTCATGCGTATGAATTTTCTGGCCCCATAATGATAGGCCACAAGGGGCAGCATGCCTTGGCAGATGCCAAGGCCTGTATTGAGAGGAATCCGTTCAGCCTTCATGACGATGCCAAGGGCCGCCAGGGGTGCGTCGCCAAAGCCTGCCATGAGGTGGTTTAAAAAGAGGTTTGATGTATCAAAAAGCAGGTTCGTAAGGGCTGAAGGAAAACCCACGGAAAGGACGGAACGAATCTTCTCCTTGCTGGGCAATCCTTCAGGAAAGGTATAGGCAAGAGAGCTTTTCTTTGCAGTTTTTACGAGAGATAAGAGAAAGTAGCCTAGGGAAATCAGGTTTGAAAGGAGGGTGGCAAGGGCCGCCCCTGTCAGTTCCTCTCCTTGAGGAAGGAGAACGAACATGAAGAGGGGGTCAAGGATAATATTGAGGATGGCTCCTAGGGAAAGGCCAAAACTTGCTTTTTTGGCAAAGCCGACGCTTCGGAAAAGCTGGGCCAAGGTGCCTGATAGGACGGTCGGAAGGGTACCTAAGGTGACGACAAGAAAAAGGTAGGTCTCCGTATAGGCGTAGGTGGCAGGGGATGCCCCTAAAAGAACCAAGATGGGGCGGCGCAGGAAATAGAGGGTGAGGGAAAAAACAAGGGCCCCTGCAAGGCTTCCATAAAGGGAAAAGGCGCTTACCTGACGGGCACTTTTTTCGTCTCCTTCCCCAAGACAGCGGGACATGAGGCTGCCTCCGCCGACACCAAAAAGGTTGCTCAAGGCGACTGTAATGGCAAAGACGGGAAAAACCAGAGATACGGCGGCAATCATATACGGATTGCCTGTACGGCCGACAAAAAAGGCATCGGCGAGATTATAGATAAGGGTAATAAGCTGACTGATAATGGTTGGAATGGCCATGGCCGCAAGGGCTTTTGGCACCGAGGCTTCTTCAAAAAGGGCCTGGTTTTGGTCACGAAGAGACATAGGGAACGCTCCTTTCAGGTTCAGCTCCTATTGTAGCATGGAAAAAAGAAAAGAGACTGCGGAAAAAATGAGCGGTTCATTCCTTCGCAGTCTCTTTTTGTGCCGTCTTAGGCTTCGCCAAAATACTCCTTGAGTGTTTCCATGCCCGTCCGGTAGGTCGGAATGCCGCCTATGGCCATGCGGGCGTGGGTCTTGATTGCCCAAGGGATAAAGGAGCGCCCTCTCTATGAAAAAAGTGCCTGCGAGAATAGGGGGAACATTTCTTCGCAGGCTCGCGTTTGTTTATTCATTATGGGTTTATTACGTTATTGGCAAGAACCGTGACTTTGATAACATAATGGTTATACAGCCTCAAGGTTTTTATTCCATTAGCTTCTTGCCTGATAGCTGGGCGCTGGAGGTGACGACACGTGGTTAGGAGGGGAAGCGCCCAGGCGTCAACTATCGTAAATCGTGAGACGGGCTATCGTACGATACGGCATGAGCCCCTTGCCTCATATCGATCCTTTTTTAAAGCAAGGGGCTCACGTGCTACATCAAATCGGAGCGATTTTTGCTTCGAGTGGATTTAATCCTAAAGACTGTGCAGTAAAGCGTCGGCAAAAAGAGCAGGGTGAGGGCCGTAGCTCCCGTAAGGCCGCAGGCCATGGCAATGGCCATGGCGTTCCAGAAGGGACTGGCAAACATGGGGACAAGACCCAGGATGGTTGTGAGCGCGGCCAGCATGATGGGACGGAAGCGCACCAGGGAGGCCTCGACAACGGCTTCGTAAGGTGTCATGCCAGCTTCTTCATGGAGGTCAATCTGCTGGATGATGACCATGGAGTTGCGGATGACCGTGCCAATAAGGGCAAAGGAACCTACTTCTGCCATAACACCCATGGGTGCATTGAAAAGGAGCAGTCCCAGGGCAATCCCGGTAATGCACAGGGGCGCCGTTGCAAGGATGACAAAGAGCTTGCGGATGTCTTTCATTTGGAACATGAGAAGGATCAGCATCAGCACGAGCATGCCCGGGATTGGTCCCAGAAGGTACTGGGTGGCCTGCGTGCTGCTTTCCAGTGGCCCATCGATGGCAATGGTAACGCCTGGCGGGAGGCTTTCCCGAAGGCCTTCCATATCTTTCCAGATGGTTTTTGCCACGTCATTTCCTGTAACCCCTTTGCCGACATCTGCACCGATGGTAATGGTGGGCTGCAGATTGCGGCGCCAAATCATGTTGTTTTCCATAGTCGGGGTGATACGGGCTACCTGCGAGAGCGGAATGGAGCCCGATGCGGTGGGAATGGTGATGGCCTCCATGTCGCTTAAGGAATTGCGGTCCTTTTTGTCAAGCTGGAAGACCAAGGGTCGGATTTGGTCGCCGTCATAATACTGGGCGAAGGAATATCCGGAGACATTGGCGTATAGGACACTAGCTACCGTACTTCTTGTCAGGCCCAATTGCTTGAGACGGTCATTATCGATTTCAATCTTGACCGCCGGGGCCTTTTCCATCCAGTCGAAGATGGTCATGGTGACATTGGGATTCTTTTCCATTTCATCCCGAACCTTAGCTGCATAGGTACGGCATAGATCCGCTGTCGGGGCGGAAACACGGAACATGACGGGATAATCCTTCGGCGGTCCGAGAGGAATCGACTTGGAATAGGCTGTTACTTCCGGCAGCTCCATTTTGATGATCTTATCAATCTTTTTGGCAACGCGTTCCCGGGCCTTAACGTCCTTTGCAACCGTGACGAGCTGGGCATAGTTGTCACGGGGCTGGACGGGATTTAGAACGAGAATGAAACGAGGGGAACTTTTGCCGATATAGGCCGAATAGTGATCGACATCAGGGTCACCGTCGATCGCCTTCATGAGGGTATTCATGGCACGGTCACTTTCCTTGATGCCGGCGCCTTCGGGGAGGTGAAGCTCTGTAATGACCTCAGGACGCACCGATTCGGGAAAGAACTCCTGTTTGACGAGGGAGAGAAGGCCTATGGATCCCAGCAGGCAGGTGAGGGAGCCGGCGATGACCGTCTTGCGGTGGGCCAGGCACCAATCGATGATACGGCGGAACTTATTGTAAAAAGGTGTGTCATAACTTTCCTGTTCAATCACTTTAGGCCTGATCCATTCATAGCCCAAGGTGGGGGCAACGGTTTGGGAAACAAACCAGGAGAACATGAGGGTCATGGTGATGACCGGGAAAAGGGAGCCCGCAAATTCCGATACATTTGAATTCGCAAAGGCAATAGGAAGAAAACTGGCACAGGTGATCATGGTCCCAAAGCAAAGGGTCATGCCGTTTGTCTTAAAGGCGTAGGTGGCTGCTTCAAGGCGGTCCATGCCTTCGCTCATCTTGACTTCCATGAGCTCGACAACGACAATCGCGTCATCAACGAGCATTCCAAGGGAGATGATCAGGGCCCCTAGGGAAATCTTGTGCAGATCGATTCCCATGAGGTACATCCCTACAAAGGAGCCCATAAGGACAAGGGGAATACAGACGGAAATGACATAGCCGCATTGGCGCCCCATGGAAAAAAGGCTCACAACAAGGACGATGAGGATGGCTTCATAGAGCCCTTCCGTAAATTCACTGATGGAGTCCTCAACAACCTTGGGTTGGTTAGCTACTTGGGAAAGATCCATTCCCAAGGGCAGTTCTGCCTGCATTTTTGCTGTCAGTTTTTCTAAATTATGGCCCAAGGTAATATTATTGCCGCCATCTTTCATGGAAATGGCGATGCCGATAGCTTCTTTGCCGTTGGCATACATCTTGGGTTCAGGCGGGTCGGGGTATTCCTGGGTTACGCTGGCAATATCCCCCAAACGGAAGGTCCGTCCGCCTTGTGTAATCAGGATGCTGCGGATTTCATCAAGGGCCTTTGTCATGCCTGTAACCCGAATCTGGACGTTGTCCCCTTTGGCATCGACAGTTCCTGTGGCCGCCATGGCCGTTTCACCGCGGATGGCGCTGGTGACGCTGTCAAGGGAAAGTCCCAGCTCGGCGAGTTTGGTATTGGACATGCGGATGTAGATGTTCATGGGCTGCTCACCAATGAGTTCCACTTTGGATACATCGGGAACGGTGTAAAACTGGCGCTTTAGCTCTTCAGCCTTGGCGCGCAGGTCTTCCTTGGAGAAGCTGTCCGATGTGAGAGCATAGATATTGCCGTAGACATCATCAAAACGATCATCGAAGTAAGGCCCATAGATGCCGTCCGGCAGTTCTGACTGATGATCGATGACATAATTGCGAACTTCCAGCCAATGTTTGCGAACCTCGCTGTTGGGGACCTGTTCTTTTAGGATGACGTTTACGACTGAAACGCCGGGGCGGGAATAGCTCGTAATATAGTCGATGTCCGGTGTGGCTTGGACCATCTTGTCCAGCTTGCTGGTCACAAGTTCCTGCATTTCATCCGCCGTGGCCCCGGGCCAGGCCGCGGAAATGACCATCTGGCGGACGACAAAGTTTGGGTCTTCACTGCGGCCCAAACTGTGGAAGGAAAAGATGCCGGCGATGAAAATGAGAACCGTAAAGAAATAGACGACTTGCCGGTGCTTGACGCACCAACGGGATAAATTGAAGTTCATCAGGTGTCACTTCCTTCCACTTTGACCTCCATCCCTTCCTTGAGTTTGCTGATGCCGCCCGTGACGATGCAGTCGCCTTCTGTCAGGCCATCGGTAATCGTAACCGTGTCATCTTCGTAACTGCCCAAGGTAACAGGATGCAGAAAGACGCGGCCATCCGTGACAACCCAGATGCCAGTTTTCCCGGCAGCTTCATAGAGGGCGGAACGAGGAACCATGAGGGCGGCTGTGCCTTTTTTCATTAAAGCCACTTTTGCGGTCATACCAAGCTGCGCCCCTTGAGGCATTTCCGTGAGGGAAACCCGGACCTTGTAGGTCTTTGTAGCAGGGTCTGCCATGGGGGAGATGTAACGAACCGTACCTGCTGCTTCTTCGTTATGAAGGGCCCAGAAAGTTACCGTGACGGGAGTTCCTGGTGCAATGGACGCAAGTCGGCTTTCGGGAACGAAAATCTCCACTTCCCGCTGTCCGTCCTGAATGACGGTTGCCATGGGGCTTCCCGCTGTGGCTACTTGTCCCACTTCGCCGGAAAGGGCGGCTACGACGCCGTCATGATCGGCCGTAAGTTCTGTATAGCTGAGCTGGTTCTGGGCCGTTTGGAGACTGGCTGATGCCTGGGAAAGGGCGGCACTGGCGGCTTCTTCCTCGGTCCGATACTGGTCCCACAAGGAGGCGCTGACGGCTCCCTCTTCATAGAGGGCTTCGTAGCGGCTGGCATTGTCGCGGGCAAGCTTGGCTCGGCTGGCGGCGGCATTTACGGCTGCTTCAGCGTTCCTGACCTGTTCCCTTACATCCTTTGGATCAATGGTCATGAGGACGTCGCCGGCTTTTACCGTATCGCCGAGGTTTACGAGGCGTTTGGTGATGCGCCCGTTTACCTGGAAGGAAAGGACGGATTCATATTTGCCTCGGACTGTGCCAGGATAGGTGTAGGTCCCACTCGTTTCATCCGTACCGACCGTTATGGTCCTTACATAAGGAATGGTCTTGGCGGTCTTGGGTGGGAAAAGGATCTGGTAGAGAGCGCGCCCCAAAAGGATGAGGAAGAAGAACGCGGCAATCAGGGCAATCCGTTTTTTATGATGGGCCATATAGGCTTTGATTTGATTCATGGCTTGGGACTCCTTTCTGCTCTTTTCATGGGTGTCATGACAAAATCGATGAGTTCATCGAGGACTTCTTCTGTTGGTCTTTGATCGGGGTTAAGGGGAGTTGCCCGGTCCTTGACAAGGTAGAGGGTTTCCGTAATGGATTCCACCGTAAAGACGATATGGGAAAGCGCCCTCTCATCGGGAAATGGGTTCAGGAGACCTTCTTCGGCAGCCTTTTGGAAAAGGGATTTCAAATAGTTCCCCATGGAAAGGATCCGCTGCCAAACCGTATCATCAAGAAGGCCCGAGGGCATGATGAGTTCCTTGTAGCAAAGATCGAGATGGCCTGACGGATCAAGCTGGGTACGGAGCAGGGCCTTTAGGAAATAATGAATTTTTTGCAGGGAATCAAGAGGGGTCTCTTTCGTTTCCTGCTTGAGGTCATCAATGATCGAGAGCTGTCGGTCCACGACAGCGCGGTATAGGTCTTTCTTGCCTCCAAAGTAATAGGAAATAAGGGCGGGACTGCAGCCGGCCTTTTCTCCTAGTTCCTTGATGGTGACGGGATAATACCCTTTTTGTGTAAACAGCGCTTCCGCCGCTGTAATAAGGGCCCTGATCGTAAGGCTGGGATCCCTTTTTTTCATGGCAATCTTCCTTTCTATTAATTGATTAATTGATTAATTAATTAATAGTATACCACTCCTTTTTTGTTTTGTAGAGTAGGAAAGAGGCTAGGGGCTACCAAAAATGAAAAAACTTGTTATAATAAAAAGGAATTTACAAACAAAAGTTTGAATAATGGAAAGAAGGCGACCTATCATGAAGTTACTACATCCAGCAGCGCTGTTTTTGACCTTTGTCCTTACTGCGGGAAGCGCGGTGGCTTTTGCAGCCCCGGATCTTACGGAAGCCCTAAAAAAAGACGGTGGCGGTCCAGCTGCCTATCTTCATCAATTCGATCAAAAGGATTCCCCCTATTATGTCCATCCTGATTTTTACCGGATGAAGTCTCACGGCTCATTGCTTCTCCTTTCCCACTACCGGACGCATCAGCAGGAGACGGAATATACCTGCGGCCCGGCAGCGGCACTTACGGTCGCTGACTATTATCTTGGCAAATCGCCTCATAGTGAAATGGAAATCGCCCGCATCATGGAAACGCATCCGTGGGGAATGGAAGATGTAGGAACAAATACAAGGGGAATGGTGCGTTATTTTACCGGTATGGGCTGGACGGTCCATTCTTCCCTCACGGATGGTTCCCCGGAAACCTATGAGGCCTTTGTGGCCTTTGTGAAGCAGAACCTTTCCCAAGGCATTCCTATTATGGTTGAAAATGTGGATTGGGGCGGTCATTGGCGCGTTATTATCGGGTTTGATTCCCTTGGAGATGACAAGGGGGCCAATGATGTCCTGATCATGGCCGATCCCTATGACACAACCGATCATTTGCAGGATGGCTACGGCATTGTCCCCAGCCAGCGCTTTTATTATACGTGGTTTGATGCTAAGCTCTTTCGCCCTGGTGAAGCGGATCGGCAGTGGCTGACAGCTGTCCCGCCCCAAAAACTGAAGAAAGGAACGCATTGATATGGAATTGCTCCTTCTTGCCCTCTTGTTGGGGGCCCTCCTTTTTACCATCATCCTGCTCTTCCAGATGCAGCGTTCGCTCAGGGAACGGGATGCCTACGAGGCCGAGGTAGCCCGGCAGAATGCAGAACAGCTGCGTTCGAGCCTTGATCAGAAGGTGACCTTGTCCATGAGCGTTGTCAGCGACCGACTTCAGCAGGTGAGCCGCAGCTTGGGAACGCTCCAGAGCCTTTCCCAGAATGTAGGGGATCTTAAGAAGGTGATGGGGAATGTCAAAAATCGCGGCATTTGGGGTGAAATGCAGTTGGCGCGCCTGCTTAGCGATATGCTGGCCCCTGATCAGTATGGAACGAATGTAGCCATCCGGCCAAGAAGTCAGGAACGGGTGGAATTTGCCATCTGTCTTCCCGGGAAGGATGGAAAGACGCCTGTCTGGCTTCCTATTGATGCAAAACTGCCCCAAGAAGATTACCTGCGTCTTCTGGAAGCCCGTGAAACGGATGATGAAGATGCCGCGCAGCAGGCCTTAAAAGGATTGGCGGCCCGGGTAAAGCAGGAAGCCCGGGATATTCGGGATAAATATATTGCCCCGCCGTACTCAACGGATTTTGGCATCCTCTATCTGCCCCTTGAAGGGCTCTTTGCGGAAGTGACCTCTGTGCCCGGCCTTTTGTCGGAACTGCAGCAGAAATATCGCGTGACCGTGGCCGGTCCAACAACGCTTGCTGCACTCATCAACAGCCTGCTCATGGGATTTAGGACCCTGATGGTGGAGAAAAAGACGAGTGAAGTCTGGCGTTTTGTTGTCAGGATCCAGCAGGATATGGAAAGCTTTGATCTTGCTGTGGACCGGGCCCAGAAAAAAATAGACGATGCGGCTTCTGCCTTGGAGGCCGTATCCCAGCGTTCCAAAATCCTGAAGGACCATCTTGCCCGAGCCGAAAAATTTTCAAATGCTCTTGACAAACAAAACGAAAGAAACTAAAATACAGAACATAAAGTTTAAAACATTTAATTAATATCATTAAAATTATTGATGAAGGAGAATAGTACAGGTCTCCCATCCTCCAAGAGAGCCGCGATAAGGTGGAACGCGGCAGGGTGGGTCTTGGAATCCGCTCCGGAAATGATAGGGAAAGAACCTATCCGGGCAGTGCGGCCGTTACCCCGTTTGAAGGCCCATTGGGTAAAACAAGGTGGCACCACGTGAGAGCTTCTCCCGTCCTTGGCGACTGTTGTCGCAGGGATGGGAGTTTTCTTTTTACGGGCGCCGAGAGGAGGAAGCATCATGGAAAAACAAAAAGTGCTTGTCGCGGAACGGATCTCGGATAAGGGGGTGGTCTGCCTAAAGGCTGAGAAGGCCCTTGATGTGACCGTTGATTTTGACATCAAGCGGGAGGATCTCTTACAGGTTATTGGGAATTATGATGCCCTCATTGTCCGCAGCGTGACAAAGGTCAACGAGGAGCTGTATGATGCGGCAAAAAAACTCAAGGTGATTGGCCGGGCTGGCAATGGTGTGGATAATATCGATCTTGACGGTGCCACCAAACGGGGCATCATTGTGGTCAATACGCCGGAAGCCAATATCATTTCGGCCGCTGAACATACCATCGGTCTCCTGCTTGCAAGCTGCCGCAATACGGTCCGGGCCAACAAGATGCTTGAAGAAGGCATCTGGGAACGCAAGGACCTCAAAGGCAGCGAGCTCTATCATAAAACGCTTGGCATCATTGGGCTTGGCCGCATTGGGGCTCTTGTTACAAAGCGCATGCATGCCTTTGATATGCGCGTCATTGCCTATGATCCTTATATCCCTGATTCCCGTTTTCAGCGCCTTGGTGTGGAAAAATGTGAGACCTTGGATGATTTGCTGAAAGAAGCGGATGTCATTACCATCCACACGCCTAAGACGGAAGAGACGGTCAATATGCTGGGCGCGGCTGAATGGAAGAAGTGCAAGAAAGGTGTTCGCGTCGTCAACTGTGCCCGCGGCGGGCTTTACAATGAACAGGACCTTGCCGAAGCAGTGAAGGAAGGAATCGTAGCAAGCGTCGGGCTTGACGTTGTGGTGGATGAACCCAATCCCATCTCTCCCCTCATCGGGATGCCTCAATGCGTTGTGACGCCCCACCTTGGGGCCAGCACTTTTGAGGCTCAGGATAAGGTGGGCCTTGCCATAGCCGAGGAAGTCATCAATGTCCTTGGCGGCAAGATGGTTCCCAACGCCGTGAACCTTCCTGCCATTGCGGCAACGGAACTGGAAGATCTGCGGGGCTACCTTGCACTGGGGGATGCCTTGGGAAAACTTTACTATCAATTGAAAAAAGCACCGGTGGACCGGCTGGAGATTGTTTATGAAGGGGCCGCGGCCCAGCAGGAGACGCAGATGGTGACCCGCAGCATCCTTCAAGGTCTCTTGTCACCGGTCCTGCGGGAACGGGTCAATATGGTCAATGCTGAACTGGCCGCTGAAACGCGGGGCATTACTGTGACAGAAGGCAAGGTCAAGGGGGAGGGCCGCATGAACCGAGTGGCTGTCCGCATTGGGGCTGGTAAGGAGAGCTTTACGGCAGCTGGCATGGTGACGCCGGATAATCAGCCTCATATTACGGAAGTCGAGGGCTATCAGTTCGATACGATTCCGGCGCCTTACATGATTTTTGCCCGCAATGATGATAAACCGGGGATGATTGGTCAGATTGGGACCCTTTTGGGCGCCGGACACGTCAACATTGCGACCATGCAGGTCAGCCGTAAGAAAAAAGAAGGGACTGCCATGATGGTACTCACCGTCGACAGCGCGGTCGATGGGGCTACCCTTGAGATTGTACGGAACCTTGACGGTATCAGTGATGCCCAGTTGGTCCGCCTCTGATCGGAACTGCAAAAAAGGACTGGAAGAGAAGGAAAATCCTTCTTTTCCAGTCCTTTTTCAAGGTTAGTCGATATCCGCCATCTCCATTCTTTTGAAGCGGGTGGACACAAGGTCGAGGAAATCCTGCTCCATCTGGGAAGGTTTGGTCTCTTTTTTTCGAATGGCGCCAAAGCGGAACCGTTCCTCGCAGCCAAGGAGCGGTACGGAGATGACACCGTAGAGGGAATCTTGGTCCCGGAATTCCATGATGCCCACAGTAAAGAAATTGGTTCGCGACAGGAGGCGCATCTGTTCCTGACGGTCATTGACGTAGATGATCTTGCGAGCGTTGTTCAGGTCGATGGGGCCTGATTCCGTCGTCAGATGATAGATAAAATCCTCATACTGGCCAATGTAGCGGACAAAGCCGTAGTCGACAAGTTCTCGGATGTCGATGCCATGGCGTCCAACGGTGCGGATGAGTTCATGTTCCGAGGAAAGGCATACATAAGGCCGAAAGGTGGCAAGGGGTTCATAGATAAGGCCCTGCTCCTCAAAGTTCCTAGCAAGATCGTCCGCCTCTTTTCCGGCCATATGAAGGATGCCGATGTTGGAGCGGTTTTCCTTTACATCTTGGACGACATCGAGGGTGGCTCCTTCACAGAGCCGGCCCGTAAAACTGTCAATGTCCTGATAGCGTCGGCAAATCTCGTTGTAGCACTCTGCTGTATGGGAAAATCGGGTCATGCTAACATTGAGGCAGCTTTTTTCGATGCGGTGGGCATTCACCATGTTCTGGAGGCGGTCCATTTCCTTGAGGATGACCTGACAGTGGAGGAGGATGCGCTGACCGTCGACAGTGAGTTTTGTCCCGTGGCTGGTTCGGCGGAAGAGGGTAAGCCCCATTTCCTTTTCCAGCTGGCGGATGATGTGGCTCAGCTGGGGTTGGGAAATATAGGCGGCTTTGGCTGCTTGGGTAATGGAGCCGTATTTGGCGACGGCAGCAAAATAGCGTAAATTATTTGTATCCATGGTGATTTCCTTTACTCATTGGTTCCGATGCTGTGATATGGCTATTATATCATAGGAATGAGGGGGAAAGAGATTTTCATGAGGGCCATTTATAAATGCAATACCCCACATGCAGCATTCCAATTATCGCTGATGCCCCCGTTTTCATTATAATAGAAATGAAAATATTCGAACTATTGTTAAAACAGTGAAAAGGAAGTGCGAACATGGTAGAAATCCTTGATGCAATCGACAGTGTCCTCTATTATCCCATCCTGCTTGTGGTCATGGCCGCGGCCGGTCTTTATTTCAGCCTCCGCATGGGCTTTGTCCAGATTCACCGGCTCCCCGAGGGGATGCGTCTTGTCATGGCAAAACCGACGGATGAAAAGGGAACGAGCCCTTTTCAGGCGCTGATGGTCTCTTCGGCTGCCTGCGTTGGAACGGGCAACATTATCGGAATCTCTACGGCAATCTGCCTCGGCGGTCCTGGCGCCGTCTTCTGGATGACCGTCATGGCCCTTATTGGGGCCGCATCATCTTTTGTAGAGTGCACCTTGGCGCAGATCTATAAGCGGAAAAATTCCGATGGGACAAGCTATGGCGGACCGGCTTATTACATCGAAGATGCCCTCCACAACAAGACGCTTGCCACGGCTTTTGTTGTCTTTCTGCTTCTGACCTATTCTTTTGGTTTTAACCTTGTCTGCTCCTACAATGTACAGTCTACTTTCTCTGTCTACAGTTTCTATGATCCCAGCGTGACGCCCGCCATCATCGGGGCCATCCTTGCCATCTTGTGTGGGGCCTGTGTCATGGGGGGTGCCAAACGAATCGAAAAAGCGGCCAGCATCCTTGTGCCCTTCATGGGTGTGGCCTATGTCATTGTAACGGCCATCGTCCTTGTCATGAATCTTGGCATGATCCCCTATGTCATTTCCATGATCCTCGAAGACGCATTCAATTTCAAGGCTATCCTTAGCGGTGTAGCAGGCAGCTGCCTTGTCATGGGCATCAAACGCGGCCTGTATTCCAATGAATCAGGGGTCGGATCCGCACCAAACGCCGCCGCTTCAGCCATCGTATCCCATCCGGTCAAGCAGGGCCTCGTGCAGATGCTTACGGTCTATATCGATACGATCATCCTCTGCAATGCCACGGCCTTCATGTGCTTTGTTTCCGGTGTGGTCCCTACCAAGGAAGCCGCTGGTGCGGTTTGGGTACAAAACTCCCTTTTCAGCGAGCTGGGGCATTTTGGACCGCTCTTTATTACTGTGGCTATGTTGATTTTCTCCTTTACGACCCTCATCGGCAATATCTATTATTGTGAAAATGGACTTGCGTACCTGAATGGTAAGAAGATGCCGAGCCCGTCCTTTATGAGAGGATTCCACATCTATGCCATCCTTATTGTCTTTATTGGGGCCATCATTCCCATGACGGCAGCTTGGAGTCTTGCCGATATCACCATGGGCGGCATGACCCTCATCAATCTGCCGGCCTGTGTTGCCCTATCCGGCGTTGTCATCAAGGCCTACAAAGACTACGAAAAGCAAAAAGCGCAGGGTCTTGATCCGGTCTTTAAAGCGGAATCCATCGGGATGGACCCCGAGGAACTTGATTTCTGGAAATGATTTCATTGAGAAAGGGGTTACACACTATGGCAGTTGACGTACAATCCATCTTGGAAATGGCTCTCGAAAAAGGACGCAACGTCCTTTATGAAGGTAAGGTGGCAAGCTACATCCCAGAACTTGCCAAGGCCGATTCGTCCAACCTTGGCGTCTGTCTCATGAAAAAAGATGGGACCATCTATAAGGCCGGGGATTACAACATTCCCTTCACCATGCAGAGCATTTCCAAGACTTTTTCCCTTATCTTGGCGCTCCAGACGGCGGGTTACGATAAAGTCTTCAGTAAAATTGGCATGGAGCCAACTGGTGATCGCTTTGATAGCATCCTGCAGCTGGAATTAAAGGATTGGCGTCCTTTTAATCCCATGATCAATGCGGGTGCCATCGTTACGGCAAGCTGTGTAGAAACGGAAGATCCCTTCGGCAGTTTCCTGGAACTTGTCCGTAAAGTCTGCAATAATCCTCGCATCAGTCTCAATGAAGAAGTCTATCAGTCTGAAAAACGAACGGGGACGCGGAATCGTTCCATTGCTTTTCTCCTAAAGAGCGACAATGTCCTTGATGGAGAACCGGAAGATATCCTCGATATTTACTTCCGCATGTGCTCTGTCATGGTAACGGCCAAGGATCTTGCCCGTTATGGTATGGTCCTTTCCAACCACGGCATCGATCCTGATACAGGTGAGCAGCTAATCGATCCCACCATTGTACGGATTGTGACGACCCTCATGATGCTCTGCGGCATGTATGATGAATCGGGCGAATATGCAGTTAAGGTCGGACTGCCCAGTAAAAGTGGTGTCGGCGGCGGCATCGTGGCCATTTCCCGTAAAGGGGTGGGCATTGGTACCTTTGGGCCGATGCTCAATAAAAAGGGAAACTCCGTCGGCGGTGAAAAGATCCTGCAGGTCCTTTCCCGGGAACTGGGGCTTCACGTTTTTGACCTGGCAACCTTCTGATGCTGAAAGGGTCAGGACTTTCGAATAAAAAAGATGACCAGCTCCTTTGGGAACCGGTCATCTTTTTTATTCTTCCCCTTTGTCAGAACCGAATTGGCTACCTCCGCTGGTGACCCATTTTTCAAGGTCAGAAAGCCGGAATTTCCACTGCTTTCCAATTTTGACTGCTGGAATGCCGCGCTTTTCACGCAGCCAGGAACGAACCGTAACCACACTGACCCCTAGGTAATTTGCTGCCTGTTCAATAGAGACCCATTTATCCATGGGATCGACTTGATGCGTACTGTTTTCTTTGGGCATATGATTTCTCCCTCCCCATAAGTGCGTCTACTCTTCTGCCAGGCAAATCTTGGACCTGACACGCTAAAATGGAACGATAGCTTCCAGGAGCTCCATCATCCCGGATGACAGCCATGATTTTTCCCATCAATAACGAAAGCTATCAAAGAATAGAGTCGTTTTTCATTTGCTATTATTATATACTGAAAGCCTAGTAAAAAACAATTATTATTTCGGAAAAAACTTGAACAAATAGTCTAAAAGGACACTTCTCGGGAAGCGGTTTTCTTTCCAGCCAACTCATGGTACAATGCGAAGAGAATCTTTTGGGAGGGCAACATGAGCTGTCACGCTTGGTGTACGATCAATCCGTTGATGAAGGCCTATCATGATCAGGAATGGGGCGTTCCGCTCCATGATGATCGGGCCCTTTTTGAATTCTTGATGCTTGAGGCCCTGCAGTGCGGACTGAGTTGGGATCTTATCCTCAAAAAACGGGAGGCCTTGAAAGAGGCATTTAGGGGGTTTGACCCTCTGACCATTGCCACTTTTGGGGAACGCGACGTGACCCGTATCATGGCCACGGACGGTGTTATCCATTCGGAACGCAAGATTCGTGCCGTCATCAAAAATGCCCGGGCCTATCTTGCCGTTGCCAAGGAATATGGCAGTTTTGACCGCTATCTTTGGGGGTATACAAAGGGAAAGACCCTCTTTTACAAAGGGCATGGGACAGGGACCCTCCCGACCGCCAATGGCCTATCCAGGGCTATCAGCCGGGACCTTAAGAAGCGGGGCTTTTCCTTTGTCGGACCTGTCACCATTTATTCCTATCTTGAAGCTGTCGGCGTCATCAACGATCATGATGAATCATGTCCTCGCTATCAAGCGCTCTTTAGCCTCAGCGATGCGGTCTGGGCCGATCCCTTTGAAGAAAGCTGACCTTTTTGGAAAGGACCACGATTATGAAAAAAACACATCAATATGGGGTGATGCTTGTTCTTGTTGGGGCAACGCTATGGGGAAGCAGCAGCAACAGTTTGGAATACCTCATGACTTATCAACATTTTTCCTGGGATACGGTCCTTGCAATCCGCATGGTTGTCACGGCCGCGGTCTTTCTTTTGATCAGCGGCCTGCGTGGGGAAAAGCTCCTGGAACCTGTCAAAAAGGATTTTTTGAGGCTCCTTCGCTTTACGGTCTTGGGTCTTTATACCATGCAGCTTCCTTTTACGATTGCCATCCATTACAGCAATGCAGCAACGGGAACGGTCCTGCAGTATCTCATGCCCGTTATCCTGCTGGGTTATTACCTTATTTTGGAACGACGGCGTCCTCGTCGGCGGGAAGCAGTGGCCGCTTTCCTTGCCATTGTCGGAACCTTCCTCATTGCGACAAAAGGGGAGGGAGCAGCGCTTGCCATCTCTCGGGAAGCCCTTTTCTGGGGTATCCTGAGCGCCTTTGGCATGGCGTTTTATACGGCTTTTGCCGCCGATCTCCTGCACCGCTATTCGACCTTTCTGATCATTGGCTGGGGGAGCCTGGGTAACGCCCTGCTCCTTATGGCCCTCAACCATCCAACCCTTGAAGGAACCCTGTGGACGGGAGGTACTTTTGCCGCTTTTGGTGTCATCATTGTCCTGGGAACCCTCATTGCCTATACGGTGTACCTTGAAAGCACGAAATATATCCCCGCCTCGGAAACCGGTGCCCTTGCGGCTTTTGAACCGCTGTCCGCTTATGCGGTATCCATCCTGTTTATGGGAAACCGCGTGGGTTTTGTGGAAATGGCGGGTGCCCTGTGCATCATGGTCATGGTATGGATGCTTTCCAAAAAGGCTTGAGCAGATGAATCATCATACGACTCATCATACGAACGTCCAAGCAAACTGTAACATTTGGTATAGTCAAATCTTCCTTGGTGGAGAACTTGCCTAACTAGTTGACAGGTCATTTTGTACCCCCTATAATCAATTCATATTTTAAGACTATGAATTGATTATAGGGGGTATTGTGATGAGTGAAGGAAAAGCGTATCATTTTGAAACACTGCAGCTCCATGTAGGGCAGGAACAGCCGGACCCATCGACCGGGGCCCGTGCCGTACCGATTTACATGAGTACATCCTACGTCTTTAAGGATTCTGCCCAAGCATCGGACCGTTTTGCCTTGAAGGATGCTGGTTTCATTTACAGCCGGCTGGGGGATCCAACAAGCGATGTCCTTGAAAAACGCCTTGCTGCACTGGAAGGCGGCGTGGGAGCACTTGTGACCGCAACGGGGGCAGCGGCCATCAGCTATACTATCCAGGCCCTTTGCCATAAGGATGACCACATTGTGGCCGCAACAACCATCTATGGCGGGACTTATAACCTTTTCGCCCATACCTTGCCTGACTTTGGTATTGAAACGACCTTTGTCGATCCGACAAAGGGTTCATCCGTTTTTGAAGGGGCCATCCGGGAAAATACGCAGCTCCTTTACATTGAGACCGTAGGCAATCCGAATGCCAACCTCATTGACATCGGCGCCGTGGCGGAGATTGCCCATAAACATGGAATCCCCCTTGTGGTGGATAATACCTTTGCTACGCCTTATCTCGTCCGCCCTTTTGAGTTTGGTGCCGACATCGTTGTCCACTCGGCGACAAAATTCATTGGCGGTCATGGTACGACCCTGGGCGGGGTTATTGTGGACAGCGGCAAATTTGATTGGGCTGCATCGGGTAAATTCCCTTGGCTTGTGGAGGCAAATCCCAGCTATCATGGTCTGAGCTTTACGCGTGATGTGGGAGCGGCTGCTTTTGTTACTTATGTTCGGGCTGTCATTCTCCGCGACTTGGGAGCTACCCTGTCTCCTTTTGCGGCTTTTATGCTCCTTCAGGGAACGGAGACCCTTTCCCTGCGTGTAGAGCGGCAAGTGGAAAATGCCCTTAAGGTTGTCGACTTCCTTGCCCATGATCCCCATGTAGCCAAGGTGAATCATCCTTCCCTTGACAATCATCCCGATCATGAACTCTATCGGAGATATTTCCCCCATGGCGGGATCAGCATCTTTACTTTTGAAATCAAGGGCGGTCCAGAAGCGGCCCGTACCTTCATCGATCATCTGAAGGTCTTCTCCCTTCTGGCAAATGTAGCAGATGTGAAGAGCCTTGTAATCCATCCGGCCTCAACAACCCATTCACAGATGACGGAAGAAGAACTCCTTAGTTCAGGGATTACGCCGTCAACAATCCGTCTTTCCATTGGGGCGGAACATATTGATGATATCTTGGAAGATCTCAAAACAGGCTTTGCTGCCTTAGACTAAGAGTTTCTTGTTCGTCGTACAAATCGCGCCGATTCTTCAGATTACGGTGCCTTCATTGCTTACTTCTTATTTTAGGGACGCAATCGAGGATGACGATTCGTACGACGATACGTTCCTGATTGGGGGATACCTTACGCCTGGGCGCTCCCCCTCCTAACCACGTGTCGTCACCTCCCGCACCCAGCTTATCAAAGCGGAAGATTTTTTCAATCTTCGGCCCATATGGCCCCATCTACTTTGTCGCCCGCGACCTCAATCTCCTCGACGTACCGGCCTCTGGCCGCAAGGAAACTCACGCGTCGCCGCTTTGTTTTTGGAGGCACCGCTTCGGAGAACCTTTGCGCAACAGCTCCCGCGTCGCTGCGCTATCAGATTGCTGACGTCTCAGGTCCGCCGTCGTCGCTGAGGCCGGGAGCTCCTCGTATCTGGACCCATCTGATCCGAATTTGTAAAAAGCAAATGGAAAAAGACCATAAGTGGAAAACTAACAACTGCTTCCTAAATGAATCCTAGCTGGGGGAAGATTGCTGCTGTACAGCAGTTGCGTTGTCTTTGTAAATAGCAAAACCATAGGAAAAGAGACTGCGAAGAAATGAACCGCTCATTTTTTTACCGTCTCTTTTTTTCTTGTCTGGCACGGGGCCTATCCTTCGTGATACAATAGGCGCAGAAGGAAGCCGTTTTTTGCATCGGAGGTGTTATATATTATGAAAAATAAAATCAAACGAGGGTTCCTGCTCCTTGTGGGACTCATGGCATGCGCTCATGCTGTGCTTGCAGCGGACCATTTGGCCATTGTGACCCAAAAGGGCAGGGCAGGCGTCATTGACCTGCAGGGACGAGTGGTTCTGCCCTTGGAATATAAAAAAATCGAAGTGGAACAAGGAGAAACAGATGCTGTCATCCTTGTTGAAAAGGATGGAAAATACGGAATGTATGACCGACAGGGCAAGGTCATCATCGCTCCAACCTTTAAGAAGGTGGGACCCTTCAGCGATGGAATGCTTGCGGCCCGGGACCGGGAAGGATGGACATTTTATGACCGTCAGGGCAAGGCCCTTGCTTCCCATTATGATGAGGTGGGTCCTTTTTCCGAAGGCCTTGCGGCTGTGAAAACGGATGGAAAATGGGGCTATATCGATAAACAGGGAGCTTATATCCTTAAGCCCCAGTATAGGAAGGCCCAGCCTTTTAAAGAAGGGTATGCAGCCGTCAAGCTTCAGGACCGCTGGATGTATGTTAAAAAAGACGGAACCGCCCTTCTTGTTGGAAAGGCAAAGACTGTCAGTGACATGAGCCAGGGCGTGGGCATTATCGATGGCAGCTGGCTTATGGACACAACGGGTGCCCGCTACGCCAAATTGAAGGCCTATGACTATGTTGGCTCTTTTGATGAAGGTGGATTGGCCCGTGTTGGGGTGAGGCGCCGTCACCGCTCTGTCTTTGACTATGTTTCCATTGGCTGGGGCTGGGGCGGACACTGGGGTGTCGGCTTCCCGGGCTGGGGCTGGGGTCCCTTTGATTTTGGCTGGGGCTGGAGCGATGCAGGATACCATCATCATGGATGGGGCGGCGGCATTTCTATCATTCCAGGGGAAGTCATCCATCCGTCGAACCTTTATATGGGTGCCATCAATAAGCAGGGGCAGGAAGTCATTCCCGCAAATTACCGGGCCCTATCACCTTTCCGTGAAGGCCGCGCTTTGATTGTTGACCGTGAAGGCCGCTTTGGGATGATTGACCGCAGCGGAAAAGTGGTCATCCCAGCTTCCTATGATGAATTGGGACCCTTTGAAAAAGACCGTGCTCCCTTTGCCTATGATAAGCACTGGGGATTTATCGACGAAACCAACAAGATCGTCATTGAAAACCGCTTTACGAAGGTGACCCCTTTTGTCTCTGATGCTGCAGCCGTTCTTGAAGGCGGGAAGGCTGCCCTTATTGACCGCAGCGGTGCAAATCTTGTCGCGCCCCAGGAGGCGTACAGTGACGTAGGGACCTATGCCCAGGATCGCTCTCCAGTTATGGATAAGAAGAGCGGGAAATGGGGATATATGGACGGAAAAGGAAATCTTGTCATTCCTTCAATGTATGATGAAGCTGGAATTTTTGACTAAGCATTACAAAAAAATAGAAATTATGTTGACATAAATGTGATATTGTGCCATAATAGTGCACAGCCATTCAAATGAGCTCGGCAGCATGCGGATACCGGGGAAACAAGGGACCTCGGATTCGCTGGCGCCCTGCATCGTACGATATTTTTCCCGGAACGGATTGGTTCCGGGTTCTTTTTTTTCGAAAAAAGTCAAAAAGATTAAAATAATTAGCACTCAACTATTGACAGTGCTAAAAAAGCGTGCTATGATAATCCCAGAACGAAGGAAAGGAAGCCCCCCCAGAAGGAGCAGGGTTCCTTTCCACCGTTCCAAGAAATGAAAAGACCTGTGTGAAGGCCGTAATATTTGATTGGAGGAATGACTTATGTTACTGCCGAGCATTTTTAATGACAATGTGTTTGATGATTTTATGGATGGCTTTGATTCCTTTATGGACCGCAGCGCCCTTTATGGAAAACATGGTAAGAACCTCATGAAGACCGATGTCCGTGATGTGGGTGACCATTATGAACTCGATATGGATCTGCCGGGCTTCAAGAAGGATGAAATCCATGCAGAACTCGAAAATGGCTATCTGACCATTTCTGCCGAAAAGAGCCTTGATAAGGACGAAAAGGACAAGGCAGGCCATTATATCCGCCGCGAACGGAGCTTCGGCCGTTCGAGCCGTACTTTCTTCGTCGGTGACGGTGTGAAGGAAAGCGACATCAAGGCAAAATATGCTGACGGGATCCTGAAGCTGTCGATTCCCAAGAAGGAGTTGCCGCAGTCTGAAAACAAAAAAATGATTGCCATTGAAGGCTGATCAAGAACGCTGGGAATTTTTTCCCAGCGTTCTTTTATGCAAAAAAATCGTGGGACCGGAGTTCCGGTTCCACGATTTTTTATTTACAGCATAATCTCACCTTGGAAGGCTTCTTCTTTTTGTGCCTCTTTTCTTGGGGTGGGTGCCTTGCTGGTCTTGATATTTTCAACAAAAAGCAGGAGACGGTTCGTGACATTGACATCGCTGACGCCGCTATCAAAATCCAGACTCAGGAGGTTCATTTCCGGATAAAGGGTCTTGACCTTTTTTTCAATGCCCTTGGCGATGATGTGGTTGGCAATGCAGCCAAAGGGTTGGAGACTGATGACATTGGGAATGCCTCTTTTGGCAAATCCAATAACTTCAGCCGGCAGCAGCCAGCCTTCTCCAAACTGGGCAGCCATGTTGATAATGCCCTTGCCGTCATTGGCCATCTCGTAGATGTCTTCAAAAGGAGTGAAATAGGGGAAAGCACGGCCAATCTTGTTGACTTTATCGATGATCTTGACAATTTGGAGATAGATAAAATCCACCAGGAGATGGGGAATCCGGTCATGCTTGAGGTCAAACTTATCATTGGTCAGCCGATTGACGAAGGCCTGCATGAAAAAGGGCGTCATAAGGGGCGGCATCACCTCAATATGATGGTCCATGAGCCAGCCTGTGATATTCTTGTGGGCAAAGGCGTTGAACTTGAGGTAGATTTCTCCAACAATCCCGACTTGAGGCAGTTTTACATTGGGTTTGACGGCATCCGTAAATTCCTGGGCCGCTTCCTTGAGCAGTTTCAAAAGCCCCTTGGAATGGTTCTTTTCGATTTGCACCTTGGCGAGGTCGAGGTACTTGCTGCGCAGTTTTTCTGCCAATCCCTTCTTTTTTTCACGGACGACTGCAGCATTATAGAATTTTGACAGGCAGTCCGAGAAGAGGATGGTTGTAACCGTGATCTTAGCAATCTTCAGCCAGTTGATATGGAATCCAGGCTGATCGTTTTGGATACTGCTGCTCGTTGCAAGGGAAATGACAGGAACATCCTTGAACCCTGCAGAAACGAGGGCATGCTTGATCAGACCGAAATAGTTTGAAGCTCGGCACTGACCGCCCGTCTGGGTAATGGCAACGGCCGTCTTTTGAAGATCATATTTCCCTGATTTCAAAGCTTCCACGAAATCCCCCACAACAAGGGTTGCCGGATAGCAGACCTCGTTGTTGGCAAAGCGCAGGCCCATGTCGGCGGATAGCCCCGTGCTCTGGGGCAGGGTCTCTACGTGATAGCCCAAAACCTTCATGACAGACGGAATGAGCGGTGACAAGGTGGGGGTAAAGTATGGCGTCAGGATGGTGTAGTCCTTCATGCTCTTTTCAAAGCGCGGCGTGTCGATAAAAGGCTCGGCCCGGCGTTTGCTGTCTTCATTGTAACGAATGCTTTCCACAACGGACCGGACGCGGAGTTTCAGGGAGCCGATGTTCGATACATCATCAATCTTGAGGAGCGTCAGGGCTTTTCCATGGCGCTGCAAAAGACCGCGAATCTCATCTTGGAGGAAGGCGTCAGGTCCACAGCCAAAGCTCGTCATTTCCATGAAGTGGATGGTGTTGTCCTGACGGGCTACCCAGTCAGCGGATTTTAGGATGCGGTTGATATAGGCCCACTGCTTGATGAGGTACGTGTCGTTGATATCGATGGATTCGTTGCCTCGTACCAGGTCTTCATTGATGACGTTGATGCCCATGGCGGCAATGGTGTCGCTGAGTTTATGTTGGACCAGGGGATCGGCATGGTAAGGCCGGCCTGCAAGGAGAATGGTGAGTTTTCCTTGTCGGCGGCTTTTTTCGAGAATCTCCTCGTTCTTTTCCTGGATCTTTCGGCGGTACTCATCTTGGGCCTTGAGGGCGCTGGCAATGGCCTTATCGGCCGTGAAACGGTCAAAGCCAATATAGGAGAGGTATTTTCGGAGCTGCTTTTTGAGCAGTTTTTCGTCTTGGAAGTTGATGGGCGGAGCGTCGATGGGAATCTGTGTTTCCGTGACACTTTTGATGACGTCGGAGTACCCCGAGACAACTGGGCAGTTATAGCTGTTGATTTGCCGCTTATCATCCTGCTGTTCATAGATGACGTAGGGCATGAAGATCCGATTGACCCGCTTTTGGATGAGGTTCAGGATATGGCCATGGACAAGTTTGGCGGGAAAACAGATGTTGTCGCTCATCACGTCATGAAGCCCTGTCTCATAAAGGTGCAGGGTGGACGGGTCAGAAAGCTGGACCTTTAGGCCGCAGGACGTAAATAGGGCATGCCAGAAAGGATAGTCCTCATACATATTAAGGGTCCGCGGCAGCCCAATGGTGCGTTCCGCCTCCTCGTTGATGGGCCGGTTAAAGAGCAGATCGTACTTATAGGTGTAGATATTCTCACCAGGGGTCACATCATCGCCATTATTGGTAAAGTATTTTTCGCATTTGTTGCCCGAATAATAGATGGATCCATTATCGAATTGATACTTCTTGATGAGGCAGTTGTTTTCGCAGCCGTGACAGGTCAGCTGGGCATCCTTGAAGGAAGCAACATGGATCATATCATCTACGGTTGCCTGACCATGGCCCTTGGTTTTAGCATAAAGGGCACAGCCATAGGCTCCCATGATTTCAGGGATGTTGCTGCGATGGACCTTGGTCCCTGTGAGGATTTCAAAGGCCCGGACTACGGCATCGTTTTTCATGGTGCCCCCTTGGAGCACAATCTCATTGCCCAGTTCCTGTGGGCTCTTGAGTTTAAGGACCTTATACAGGCAGTTCTTCACAACTGAATAGGCAAGACCGGCCGCAATGTCTGCGCTGGTGACCCCTTCGCGGAGGCTTTGCTTGACTTTGGAGTTCATAAAGACCGTGCAGCGCGTTCCCAAATCGCAGGGATGCTGGGCCTTGCAGGCGAGGTCCGCAAATTCACTGACGCTGTAGTTGAGGCCCTTGGCAAAAGTCTGGAGAAAGGTCCCGCAGCCGGAGGAACAGGATTCATTCAGCTCCATGCGGTTCAGTACGCCGTGATCGACAAAGATGGCTTTCATGTCCTGACCGCCAATATCGAGGATGAAGGAAACCTTGTCGTTGATTTTCTTGGCTGCCAAATAGTGGGCAATGGTTTCGATGATGCCCGTGTTGAGGCTGAAGGCTGCCTTGATAAGGTCTTCGCCATAGCCTGTAGAGCAGCTTCCCATGATGCGGGGATTGGCCCCAACGGCCAGGCATTTCGTATAAAAATCGGCAAAAGCCTCACGCACCGCTCCTACGGGGTTGCCGTTATTGGGGCCGTAGTGGGTATAAAGGATGCGGTCGTTTTCGTCGGTCACGACAAGTTTCGTCGTGGTCGAACCGGAATCGATGCCGACAAAGACTTTGTCCGTATCTTTGGTCAGGGGCGACAGAATAATCTGGTCCGCTTCCTTTTCCTTTTTCCAGTCGGCATATTCTTTTTCATCATGGAAGATGGGTGGCACCGTATCGGTGACCCGGACAGCGTCCTTAGGAGCAGAAGCAATCCGGTCGCAGAGTTTCTGCAAGCTCGTTGACGGGGCGTCCTCTGCACTGAGGGCAGTCCCGTAAGCCGGGATAAGGTTTGCCTTATCGGGAACAATGAACTCTACATAGGGGACGTGAAGCGCATCCATCAAAGCTTTGCGGAGGCTCGGCATGAAGGTGAGCGGTCCGCCGCACAGAAGGATCTTCGGCTTGATTGTGCAGCCATGGGAAAGGGTCGTAATGACCTGTACAGCGACGGCATGATAGATTGACGCCGCAATGTCCTCACGGCTTACACCTTTACTGAGGAGGTTTTGGATATCCGTCTTGGCAAAAACGCCGCAGCGGGAAGCAATATAGTGGACGTGTTCCGCTTTTTCGGCAAGCTCGTTCAGTTTGTCAATGGGCACGTCAAGGAGTACGGCCATTTGGTCAAGAAAAGCCCCTGTCCCGCCGGCACAGTTCCCGTTCATGCGCAGGTCACACGTGCCATCGGGTTTGATGTAGACAATCTTGGCGTCTTCCCCACCAATATCGATGAGGGTGGCTACTTCAGGGTATTTTTCCTTGACAAATTTGGTCGCGGCGATGACTTCCTGCTCGAAAGCAAGCTTGAATTTTTCCGCAATCCCCATGCCAACGGAGCCCGTCACTTTGATTTTGACGGCCGCCTCTCCGATGGCTGCGGTAAGTTCGGACAGCTCTTCCTTGAGGACTCCCATGATATTGGCTTGGTGCCTCTTGTAACGGGAGAAAACAACTTGTTTGCTGCCATCCAGAACGACCATTTTAGCAGTAGTGGAACCAATGTCCAACCCTACTTGATAAGTACTCATGATACACCTCTAAAACAATAGGTCTTAACAGCTAATTATACCATATTTCCTAGCGTGGAATGATGGATTTCCCCTATTTTTCTATATTTTCTTCCTAAAATAAATGGAAATAAAAAATATACAGTTGAAGGTATATCAATGGTACATCAAAAAAGGGTCTTTGTCTATAGGAATCAAAGGGAAAAAGAGCTTGGTCCGTGTTCAAAAACGCGGGAAAGTCCCTGTGCGATTGCACTTTTTCTCTTAAATATGATAGAATGATGTGCTATACGCTATGCAATGGATACAAGCCTTTGGCTTATCATGACAAAGAAGGATGGTCGCGGCATGAGTGAAGAAGTGACAAAGTCCCAGGGCAATAACAAGTTCCTCAAAGGGACGTTGATCCTTACCATTTCCAGTATTGTTGTCAAGGTCATAGGAGCCCTCAATTGGGTTATCCTTTCCCGAATCATGGGTGGGGAGGGCATTGGACTCTATCAGATGGGATTTCCTATCTATTTGATGGCCATTACGGTCTCTTCGGCAGGAATCCCAGTGGCCATTTCCATCATTACGGCAGAAAAGGTGGCTATGGAAGACTATGGAGGCGCGCAGCGCGTCTTTCATGTTTCCCTGAAGATGCTGTTTTGCACGGGGCTCCTTTTTTCCCTGCTCCTTGTGGTGCTGGCCCACTGGCTTGTGGAAACGGTCCTTCCTGATGCACGTGCCTATTATTCCATCATCGCCCTGGCTCCGGCCGTTTTTTTCGTTACGTTTCTCGCCAGTTTCCGCGGTTATTTCCAGGGCTGGCAGATCATGACGCCGACCGCCTGCTCGGAAATCACGGAACAGGTTGTACGGGTTGGAACCATGATTGTCTTTTCTGCCCTGCTCTTGCCTTACGGTCTTACTTACGCCGCTGCCGGCGCCAGCATGGGGGCGGGAGCAGGCGCTTTCTGCGGGCTCCTTGTTTTGATGGGCTTTTATCTAAAGCTCAAGAAGAAGTTTTTCCCCAAAGGGGTGGACAGGACGCCCAAGACGCAGGAGTCAGCGGGCTATATTATGAAGCGTCTTATTGCCCTAGCCCTGCCGGTTTCCATGTCAAGCCTCATGCTTCCCATAGTGTCTAACCTTGACATGATGATTGTGCCAACCCGGCTGAAGATCGGCGGTTGGGACGCCCCGGGCGAGGCAACGACCCTTTTTGGCTACCTTTCTGGCATGGCCGTGCCGCTTATCAACATGTCAACAATCCTTACGGCTGCTCTTTCCATCAGCCTTGTGCCGGCTATCAGTGAGTCCCGGACCCTTTCTGATGAAGCGGGCATTCGCAGCAAGGTGGCAACGGCTTTTACGGTGGCCTCGGTCATCACCATTCCCTGCAGCGTCGGCCTTCACGTTTTGGGCGGACGGGTGGCTGCCCTCATCTATAACGCACCGGCAGCAGGACCGGCCATTGAAATCATGAGCTGGGCCATCTTCCTTTTGGGCCTCCATCAGGTGTCGACGGGCATCCTTCAGGGCCTTGGCAAGACCCGCATCCCTGTCATCAATATGATCATCGCAGCCATCGTCAAGGTCTTCCTCAACTGGAACCTGACGGCGATGCCAACCCTCGGAATCAAGGGATCGAGTTGGGCAACCGTTGCCGATATTGGGATTGCAGCCCTTCTTAACCTCTTTTTCATTAAGAAGTATACAGCCTTTACCTTTGAAGGGCGGCAGCTTCTTAAGACTGCCCTTTGTGCAGCGGTCATGGGAGGCGCTGTAATGCTCGTCCTTTCCCTTGTCAGCCGCGGCGGGCTGGCGCTTTTCCTCAGCATCTTGGTTGCAGTGCCCGTCTATATCCTGATGCTCCTCTTGCTAAAGACTTTGACAGAAGAAGAACTGCTGGAAATCCCTTTCCTCGGCCGACGCATGGCGTGGCTGGGTCATAAATTGGGGCTTTTGAAATAGGCCGCAGGAAGGTTCCACAGAAAACAAAACATGGCTGTTCCTTATTCGTTTACGGCAAAAGGCCGGGGATCCATTGTCTCTATGGATCTCCGGCCTTTTTTGTATTTTCATGATATTCCACTAAGGAATACCATGACCTTCTCATTTCGAAGTTCATATCAAAACGGATTGAGTTCCGTAACTGTTTCCTGACAGCAAGGGCACCGGAAGCGGTGCCCCTCGAAGAGGACAGTGCGCCTGGCATTCGGCTGCATAGGCACCGTTCTTAGGCGAGTTCGGTACGTGCCATAGACATGCATTGGCTTTACGCAGCAAGGGCAGAGAAGATCGATATGACGCTTCTGGCTGGTGACCACCCATGCCGTGGAATCATCCAAAGGATCTTCAGGGAAGAAAACAAGGTAATCTGGGTCTTGACAAAACAGGTCTGCTTGAATAATGTACTAAATAGAGGACATCTCAATTCTCCTTTATTTTGGTTTGGTCACCTTACATTTTGGAGAATTTGATGTCCTTTTTCAATATTTATTTGTCTATGACCCCACAAATTTTAGTGAAGAACCAATAAAATGCCTCCCAGATCCTTTCCCTAAGGACCCTTGGTCAGCGTTTTTCATCTGTACGCAGTGCGAAAAACGCCGACCGGGAGCTTTTTTTGTGATAATTTTGGGGCAACCCTTGTCTTTTGGAAAGGTTTATGATATAAAACATTACGAAATTTCAATGAAAGAAGCGTAGGGCAAAGAGCCATGATGGATAAACATGCAATAAAAGAAAAAGGAAAGCAGCTGATTGATCACCTCCCGGGATGGGGCGACATCCATGGGGCGTTTACTTGGCAGGACCGGCAGGGAAAGCGTCACCAGCTTTCAGTGGGACCCAAGCTGGTGACGCTTGCCGCCTTAAGCACTGCCTTTTGTGCAGTCGCCCTTGCCGTCTGTGCAGGCCTGCTTTCCCGGGCCTGGGCCGAACAGGAAGAACTCCAGCATTACCGGGCCGATTACGGGGTCTATACGGAACGCCTGGCCAAGCTTATGGATAACAATGAAAAACTTCAGCGGGAACTTTCCCAAGTGGCTAAATTGGAAGCGGCTGTCCGAGAAAAACTGAAAGCAGACGGCGTGAAGATTGGCGAAGAATCGGTGGACCAAAAGTCCCAGGAACTGGACCAGGGAGGCAAAGGCGGCCCCTCAACGGACGATCAGCTCCAGGTCCTTGAAGTACAGGACGAAATCAACTGGAAACGCCTTGCCTACAAAAAAGAAAACCTCACCAATATGCTTCTTGCCCTTTCAAGTACGGGTGACGGGACCTATGGCTGGCCCCTTGACGGCGGAGAAATCAGTTCCTTTTATGGGCTGCGGGCCGATCCCTTTGGCGGTGGCTCCGAGTACCATTCCGGTCTTGATATTGCAGCGGACTTTGGCGCACCTGTAAAGGCTGCCGCGGCAGGCACCGTGACAGCGGCCGGACTCAATGGCGGCTACGGGCGTTTTATCAGTATTGACCATGGGTCCGGGATGTCGACAGCCTATGGCCACATGAGTGCCCTTGCCGTTACAGTGGGGCAGCAGGTGTCCCGCGGACAGGTCATTGGCTACGTGGGCAGCAGCGGCTACAGTACAGGCCCGCATCTGCATTTTGAAGTCCGGGAAAACGGGCAGACGGAAAATCCCCTGCAGTTTGCCGTACCGCCCAGGACCCGTTCATAAGCGTTTTTTTAGGCTGCCCTCTGGGCGGCCTATTTTTCTGTCCCCTCCATATGATATAATGAAAAGCGATGCAGGCAGTTTCAGCTCCTGCAGATCCAACTCGCACAACCCAAGGAGAATCCCTATGATTTATGATCTTGCTATCGTTGGCGGCGGACCGGCTGGCCTCAGTGCCGCGGTCACGGCGAAAAACCGCAATTTATCGACTGTTCTGTTTGATCCGGGCAGTTTTGGCCTTGCGTTGCAAAAGGCTTCCCACATCACAAATTACCTTGGCTTTCCCGACATTTCAGGCAAGGCGCTCATGCAAGCCTTCTTGGACCATGCCAAAAAAGCCGGAACGGAAATCGTATCTGAAAAAATCCTTAGCATCATGAACCTGGACGGCCATTTTTATCTTGCCACGCCAAGCGGCGTAACCGAGGCAAAGACTGTTATCCTCGCCTTGGGCATTCCCCGTTCAGCCCAGCTTATGGGAGAAGCAGACCTTGTGGGGACAGGAATCAGTTACTGCGCGACCTGCGACGGGAACTTTTATCGGAACCGTCCCATTGGCGTCATCTGTACCGTTCCTGCCCAGTGGCACGAAGTGGAATTTTTGGCAGGTCTTGCAAGTCAGGTGACAGCCTATGTGACGTTTGATGTGGAAGGCCCTGTTCCGGGCAATGTGACCGTACGGAAGGACCGCCCCAAGAGTGTTGCAAAGGACGGGCAGGAGCTTGTACTGCAGGCTGATGATGCCCAGCGGATGGACGGCCTTTTCATCCTTCGGGAAAGTGACCCTGTAACCCGCCTTTTGCCAGAACTTGCCATGGAAGGAAACACCATCAAGGTGAATAAACGTCTGGAAACGAATATTCCCGGTGTCTATGCTGCCGGTGACTGCATTGGACAGCCCCTGCAGATCAGTAAAGCCACGGGCGACGGTCTTGTCGCTGTCTTTGGCGCGGCAGATTACTTGAGGAAAAAGGGCTGATGAAAGGCTCGGCTTTTCTTTCCTTGATCCTTGCCGCCCTGCTGACCGCTGGCTGCAGTGGGGAAAAGAAAGATCAAAAGACTCCCGATGTCGTGCCTGCTGAAAATACCCAGCGGGAAACCAAGACCACGACAACCGGTGAAAACGATCATGGTGCCCGAATCGAATTTGTAACGCGGGAACATAAGATGGAACGGGTCCTGTTTTCCGGCGGCTATCTCCGCAGTTTGCCTGAAGAAAGCCCGACAGCCATCGTCCGGGAAGTCCCGCAAGGCAGTGAAGGCATGATTTACGGAAAACGTGTCTTAGGAAAAAAGGAATGGGCCAAAGTTACGACGCGCGATGGCGTGACCGGTTGGTATACCATTCCGGAGACGGCGCTTAAGGCAGGTCAGCAGGCAACCCTTGAAGAAATCAGCAAGGTCCATCGCAGCACCTATCCTCAGATTATCGGAGGGGTGGCATCTGATGTCGCACTTGCCATCAATCGGGAAATCGGCCGTTATCTCGATGTGTACCGCTTTGTGACGGGACCTGTGGGCAGTGATCTTTCCTGCCATGTAACCTATAACCGGCGGAACATCCTGAGCTTTTATTTTTCCGGACCGCCTATCCGCTACCGGGCTTACAGTGTGAAATCCATCAATGATGGTCCTAGCTGGAAGGAAGTGGAGCGCTATGCGTTCGTGTCCCCCCTGTGGGGAGGCGCCGACCCACGCATCATGACCAGCGCTGTGACAGACATCCAGTACGCCATGACTTTTGATCTTGCAAGCGGCCGCCGTCTGACCCTTAGTGATTTTATTGGAAAGGAGAACCTAGCTAAGGCACGTGCCCTTGTCGAAGCCTTTGGCGGCGACGCGGCCTTTGAAGAAGATAACTTCTATGTCGACGATAAGGGACAGCTTTTCCTCTTCGCCGAAAGAACCCAGCCCCAGCCGGGACGGGAAGCCCTGAATCTTTCCCGCCTTGTCGTGCGGGATTATTGACAGCAGTTTGGCCGCTCTTTGAGTCGGCCCAGAATATAATCAAAGAGGTGCATGATGAACAAGAAAGTTAGATTTTCAACAACCTTGGGCGATTTTACAGCTGAACTTTTTGAGGACAAAGCGCCCAAGACGGCCCAGAATTTCATTGATCTTGCAGAAAAAGGGTTCTATGACGGTGTTATTTTCCACCGGGTCATTGATGATTTCATGATCCAGGGCGGAGATCCAACCGGTACAGGCATGGGCGGCCCAGGCTACCAGATCGACGATGAATTTGGACCAGGACTCAAACATGACGGGGAAGGCATTCTTTCCATGGCCAATGCTGGGCCCAATACAGGCGGCAGCCAGTTCTTCATTACCCTTGTGCCAACGCCGTGGCTCGATGGCCATCACGCCATTTTCGGCAAGATCGTGGAAGGCATGGACATTGTCCATAAGATCGGGTCCACACCGACGGATTTCCAGGACCGTCCGCTTGAAGACGTGGTCATGAATAAGGTGGAAATCCTGAAATAATGGCAGCTTACGTGTACATGGTTCGCTGTGCCAATGGCTCCCTATATACGGGGTGGACCACGGACCTATCAGCACGGCTGAAGGCCCATGTATCAGGAAAAGGAGCCAAGTTTACGCATGCTTTCCATGCCCTTTCCATGGTTTACTATGAAGAGCTCCCCGGAAAAAGTGAAGCCTTGAAACGGGAATGCGCTATCAAGAAACTGACGAAAAAGGAAAAGGAAGCCCTTGTCAAAACTTTTGCGGCTGGCTCCCTACCCCTTTCTGCTTGCAAGGCAAAGAACCCCTAAGCGGCACTCCTGCTGACAAGATCTCGAGAAAATGGATTACGCATTTTTTCGAGGTCTTTCTTTTTGTCTCATCTGAGCGGCCTTTTTGCCCGTAAGAAAGGGACTGGACAGGTTCCTTTTTCGTCAGCGGCAATCTTCTATGAGGCTATCAGCGCAGTGAAAACATTCTTAAAGACAGAGGGACACCTCCATCATGAAAGGAGGGACGTTTGCGTCTCAGATAAACAAGACGAAAATTGTTTCGAAAGTTCTGAAAACAGGAGCTTTTTTTATGCCCTATTGCTCTTATGCCCATGGAAACCATAGGAAGTACGGGAACTGTTTTGAAAAAATCACTGGACAATCTTCTTGTAAAAGCGTGGGGAGTATGATAGAATGAACCTCAGAAAAAGCGGACTTAATGAATGTTACGACAATGAGTTTTGACATACGTTTGGTGTGGTTTTTCGCAATATTTTTTAGGAGGCCAAGTAGATGACTGGCAAAGTTAAATGGTTTAATGCTGAAAAGGGTTATGGCTTTATTGAACGTGAAGACGGCGGCGACGTATTCGTTCATTTCTCCGCAATTCAGGGCGAAGGCTTCAAGACCCTGGAAGAAGGCCAGGCTGTTGAATTCGACGTTGTCGAAGGCAACCGCGGTGAACAAGCTGCAAACGTTGTTAAGCTGTAAGATATAAATCGTATCTGAAGGAAACAACAAGAAGCGGAAGGCGTTTCACTTAGGTGAAACGCCTTTTTTGATATGGAAAGGAGAATCGCCGTGTACGCATACGGAATGGAAGAAAAACGGGGCATCATCACAGGCGGTACGTCCGGGATTGGTCTTGCGGCAGCCAAAATGCTTGTCCGTGACGGAGCCCATGTCTTTATTGTGGGTCGGGACGCGGAAAAGGGCAAGGCCGCCCTTACGGCCCTTTCTGATGGCAAGGGTAAGGCCACCTACGTTGAAGCGGATGTAAGTACCCTTGAGGGCTGTCAAAAAGTAGTGGAGGCTGCAGGGGAAGGGAATGCTAAAGTGGATTTCCTTGTTAACTGTGCCGGCATGTACCAGGAAGAAGCCCTTCAGGATATTACGGAGGCATCCTACAGTAAGATGATGGATGAAAATGTAAAGAGTACAATCTTCCTTACAAAGGCGGTTCTTTCCCTGCTCAGTGACGACAGTCCTTCCATCCTCAACATTGCATCCGATGCTGCCCTTGAAGGCAATTATGGCTGCGCCGTTTATGCTGCAAGTAAAGGGGCTGTCGTCGCCTTTACCCGTTCCGCGGCGCTTGATCTTTCGCCTTGGGTCCGCGTTAACTGCCTCTGCCCCGGTGATGTCAATACGCCCCTTGTAAAAAAACAGCTGGAAGAAGGGGGCTATACGGTCGAGAGCATGGCCTCCATTTATCCTGTGGGACGCATTGGCGAACCCGAAGAAGTGGCCCACATGATCTGCGCCGTCCTTTCTCCGCTAAATGGCTTTATGACAGGCGCCATCCTTTCCGTCGATGGGGGCCTGACGGCAAAATAACCAGCCCCGCTTTCTCTAACAATTTTGCTTATCCTTGATTTTTCAATTGCGATCCATAAGGAGAACTTCATGAAACAACTGACCCGTGCTCAATATTTCTTTTTGGGATCCATGCTCTTTGGCATGATGTTTGGTGCAGGGAACCTGATTTTCCCGGTCCATCTGGGACAGCTTGCCGGGAGCCATTTTTGGCTTGCAAACTGGGGCTTTATTTCGACAGGTGTCTTTATGCCCTTCATTGGTCTCATTGCTCTGGGAATTTCTGGCGCCACAAGCGTCGAAGACCTGGCAAACCGCATCCATCCCACCTTTTCCAAGATCTTTACCGTGTTGCTCTATCTCACCATTGGTCCATGTTTTGCGCTTCCTCGAACGGCTTCTGTATCCTTCCAGATCGGGGTGGCTCCTTTTGTGCCTCCCGGTTCAGAAACCCTGATTATGGCACTTTTTACGGGAGTCTTCATGGCCCTTGCGCTTCTTATGGGACTGAAACCATCTAAGCTTATTGTTTACATTGGCAAGTTCCTGAATCCCGCGTTCCTTCTTTTTCTTGCACTTCTTGTGGCTGTGGCCCTTATCCATCCCATGGGCTCCTACAGTGCCATGATGCCGCATGGAGCCTATGTATCCCAGCCTTATCTTACGGGGTTCAAGGAAGGCTATAACACCATGGATGTTCTTGCCGTCCTTGCTTTTGCCATTGTTGTCATCAATACCCTGCAGAGTCTGGGCATGACGGACCGCACGGCCATGACAGGCGATATCTTTAAGGTTGGCGTGATCGTAACGGTCCTCATGACAGTCATCTATACGGCAATCACCTGGCTTGGTGTTTCAAGTATGGGGGCTTTGACCCTTTCTGATAATGGCGGCATTGCCCTTGCGGAAATTGCGGCCTATTACTTTGGCCCCTTGGGACAGCTGCTCCAGGCCATCATCGTGACCCTTGCCTGTTTCAAGACGGCGATTGGGCTCATTACGAGTTGTTCTGAAGCTTTCCATACCCTGTTTCCCAAAGGACCGGGTTATCGGACCTACTGCTATATCATGGCGGGATTTTCCTTTGTTGTGGCAAACGTGGGCCTTACCCAGATCATTAGCTTAGCCATTCCCGTCCTCATGTTCATCTATCCCCTTGCCATTGCCCTCATTCTGTCGACCTATGCGGCGTATTTCTTTCACCATGATACGCGTTTTTATAAATGGCCGGCTGCCTTTACAATCCTTGCTGCCTTGGGGGATGCCCTAAGCGTCCTTTCCCCGGCGATTAAGGAAACCGGTTTTGTAAAAACGATTCTTTCGTTCCACGCCATGCTGCCTTTTTCTGCAGATGGCATGGCCTGGGTCGTGCCGACCTTCCTCGGGTTGGTCGTGGCCCTGATCCACGTCAAACTGACGGGTGAAAAGCCTCTTTCCCTAGGCTGACTGCATTGCGCCTGATCCTTTTTGGGTCAGGCTTTTTTTGTTTAGATGGGTCTTCTGTAACACCGCAGCCCCCCTTCCTTCACAAAAGACCATTTTTTTGTTATAATAAAGTGTCAATAAAATCGTCAACTCATTGGATAAGGAGGGATTTCCCTATGAAGAAGAACATCATGCTGGCCCTTGTATTAGGCCTGATCCCTGCCAGCCTCGCGGCTGCTTCCCCGCTTGCTGAAATTGCACCGGGCCGTGCACAGATCGATGCCAATGTGACCCTCGGCAGTTCCCTTAAAGGAGAACGGGACGGGCATACAATCGACTTTGACGGCGATACCCGCTATCGTGTTGGAGCGACTGTAGGCATCAGCGATGGACTTGGCCTGGACTATACCTATGCTTCTCATGAAGGCGATGATAACGCTTCAGTCCAGAGTCATCAGGTTAATCTGGTCTACCAGTTCAACCCCTATCTTTACGGTTTTGGTGGCTACGTCCGCAATCGTGCCCATCATCGTGGCTATACGGATAATACCAATGGCTTCCAGGTTGGTGCAACAGGCCGTCTGCCCCTTGGCAAGACCACGCCGTGGGCTAAGTTTGGCATTGGCAATACGATTACCCAATATGAAGTCGGTGTTGGCTATGCCATTACGGATAACTGGGAAGCCAATGTTTCCTATAATGACAGTAAGTACAAGGATTTCAGCGGCGATACGGACGTAAAGACTCATGGCGTCAATGTCGGCGTTTCCTACAAATTCTAATAAAGAGTATAGAGCCGTGCCTTTGGCATGGCTCTTTTTTCGTTGACAAGAAATTGGCTTCAGCCTATTATGTTTATGTGATTAAACGAATAAACGGATAGGCGGAAAGGAGCCCTCGCTCATGAAAGAGAAAGACCTTGCCATTATGGAACAGTTTCGGAAATGTATCCCCATCTTTTCTGTTCTCAATGATACCAAACGGCAGGAAATCATCCTTATCCTTACGGATTTTCCTGGGGAAGGGCTGACCGTAAACGGGATTACGGAACGAATTGACCTTTCAAGACCGGCGGTTTCCCATCACCTGAAAGTCCTCAAACAAGCAGGAGTCATTGGTGTTAGAAGCTGCGGCGTTGAAAATCATTATTACCTCACGTTCAAGGCCGCCCTTAGGAACCTAAAAATCCTTGTTGCCCAGGTTGAAGCAAGCTGCGACCTTCGCTGAAAAAGCCGGATAGGCACCATCTCCTACTTTTTGCTATGTTGCCCCAGCAAATCATAGCACCGTCACAATCTGACGGCATTGCTTCAGAGGAGTAAAGCACATGGAATTTCATGACATCGTGATTCAGCAAAAGTCTTATTTTGACTCGAATTCAACAAAAAGTATAGCCTTTCGCAAGATTATGCTGAAAAAATTGATGGATGTCCTTGATGAACGGGAAGATCTTCTTTTGGAAGCTCTGCATAAGGATCTTGGTAAATCACGGGGCGAAGGGTATATGACAGAAGTTGGCATGGTCCGTAGCGAAATCAAGGAAGCCCTGATCAATGTCGAGGCTTGGAGCCATCCTAAAAAGGCAGATGGCTCGCTCCTGACTTTCTTTCCCGCGACGAATCATATTTATACCGAACCGTATGGCGTGGTGCTCATCATCGCGCCTTGGAACTATCCCCTGAATCTTACGCTGATGCCCCTTGTGGGAGCGATTGCGGCAGGAAACTGTGCCATTGTGAAGTGTTCCCCGGAAAGTGTCCATACGAGCCGTGCCATCAAAGATCTTCTTGCGGACCTTTTCCCACCGGAATATATCTATTGTCCGGAGGCAGACTTGCCCTTTGAGACCCTTTGGCAGGAAAGGTACGACATGATTTTTTTCACCGGCAGTCCAGCAGCAGGCAGGATCGTCATGAAGGCTGCCAGCGAGCATTTGACGCCCGTCATCTTGGAATTGGGTGGCAAGAGTCCCTGCCTTGTCGATGCCTCGGCGAACATCGATCTTGCGGCACGGCGCATCGTCTGGGGAAAATTCATGAATGCCGGTCAAACCTGCATTGCCGTGGACTACGTTGTCGTACAGGAAAGTGTAAAGGACGCGCTTCTTGCTGCCATGACAAAAGAGATTGGAAAGCGCTATCCCCATGCTGAAAAAAGTGATGCTTATCCGTCCATCATCAATCAGCGGCATTACGACCGGCTTATTGGCCTCATGAAAACAGAATCTAGCCTTATTGGCGGTGCTGTGAACGCGGAAAAACGCAGGATTGCACCTACCTTGATGCCTGAGGCGGATTTTGATCATCCCATCATGGAAGATGAAATCTTTGGGCCCTTGCTTCCCATAATTGCTGTAAAAGACATGCAAAACGCCGTAGCGCACATCAAAACGCTGCCTAACCCCTTGGCTTGTTATGTGTTCACAGAAAACAAGGCGGTTGCAGAAGCGGTCATTGCCAATCTTTCTTTTGGCGGCGGCTGCATCAACGATACCCTTCTTCACGTGACAAACCCAAACCTACCCTTTGGCGGGGTGGGAAATAGCGGCATGGGAAGTTATCATGGAAAGGCAAGCTTTGATGCTTTTTCCCATAAAAAAAGCATCGTCAAGAACACGACACGCTTTGACATTTCCTTGCGCTATGCCCCGTTTACGGAAAGAAAAGTAAAATGGCTGAAACGCTTCTTCTAGGCTGCATGCATGCGCCAAAGGCATGAAAGAGAATAAAAAAGAAGCATTGGAAAGGGCCCAGCCCATCCGATACAATAAAATCAATGCTAGAACAAAGGAGGAATCCCCATGCTTGGAGAATTCATGTATCATAATCCAACAACGCTCTATTTTGGCTCACAGTCCTTGGAAAACCTGGACCGTGAACTGCCCCTTTATGGACCGAATGTCCTTTTGGTCTATGGCGGCGGTTCCATCAAGAAAAATGGCATCTATGATGCCGTTCTCTCCTACCTAAAAAAGAACCATAAGGTGGTTACGGAAGTTCCCGGCGTCATGCCGAATCCAACGGCTGAAAAGCTTCGGGAAGGCGCCAAAGCGGCCAAAGACAGCAAGGCGGACTTGATCCTTGCCGTTGGCGGCGGATCTTGCTGCGATTTTGCCAAAGGAGTTGCCGTTTCCGCCTATGCTGATGATGATCCCTGGGAAAAGTTCTATGTCCGTTTTGAAGAACCGAAAAAGGAAGACCGGATCGTCCCTGTTGCCTGTATACTGACCATGGTGGGAACCGGGTCTGAGATGAACGCTGGTTCCGTCATTACAAACCATGAAGAAAAGCGTAAAGTAGGGCACGTTTTTGCTGATGCACGCGTTTTCCCCCGTTTTTCCATCCTGAACCCTGAATTTACGTTTACCCTCCCAAAGAGGCAGATGGTAGCTGGGATCTATGATATGTTCAACCATATCTGCGAACAGTATTTTTCTGGCTATGATGATAATACCTCTGATTACCTTGCCGAAGGCCTCATGCGTTCTGTTATTGCCGCCTCCCGCATTGCCATTCAAAACCCCAAGGATTACGAAGCCCGCAGCAACCTCATGTGGACGGCAACGTGGGCCCTTAATACGCTCATTGGTATGGGAAAGACCCAGGACTGGATGGTCCATATGCTGGGACAGGCTGTCGGTGCCTATACGGACGCTACTCATGGCATGACCCTTTCAGCCGTTTCTCTTGCCTATTACCGTTTCCTCCTGCCCTATGGCCTCAGTAAGTTCAAACGTTTTGCTGTGAACGTGTGGCAGATCTGCCCCGACGGCAAGTCGGATGAAACCATTGCCAAAGAGGGGCTTGCCGCTATGGAGGCGTGGATGAAGGAAATTGGTGTCGCCTTGAAGCTTGGCGAAGTGGGCGCCACGGAAGCGATGATTGACGGCATTGCTGATGCGACCTTTATTTTGAAGGGCGGTTATAAAGTCCTGACCAAGGATGAAGTCAAAGCCATTCTCAAAGCAAGTTTTTAAGGAAAAAATGAACTGGGAGCCGTGTCCCTGACATAGAAGAAAGGCGTCAACTTGCGTTTATTTTCAAGTTGACGCCTTTTTCGTTTGCTGCCATTTTTCCAGGGCCTTGCTGCAAAGCATCGTTTTGCGGGCCCTGAAACGGTATGGAAAGGCCGCAGCCGAAGGCAGATATAGGGCTCGGCTTAGGGTGGAGTCTTCCCACCGTTTTTTTGATGGAGAATGCAAAAACAAGGGACAATCGATTCCACAAGCAGTTTCCCGTCCCTATAGGGGTACGTTCACAGGAAGCCCCATATAAAAAAGAACGCCCTTGTTGGACGTTCCCTACGTTATACAATTGGTGCGATTGGCGCGAGTCGAACGCGCGACCCTCTGCTTAGGAGGCAGATGCTCTATCCATCTGAGCTACAACCGCATAACAGTGTTATTATACCAGATAGTCCCTAAAAAAACAAAGGCGGGGACACATCATGTGTTCCCGCTGCACCTTATTTCACGATATAGGCACTCGTGATTTCCGCGATGTACTGGATATGACGGTCTTTGTTGCCGTTTTGATCTGCTGGATACCATTTGCCTTCCTGTTGAGCCAGGTTTTCCAGGGCTTCGACCTGGCGGAAGAGAACCTTGCATTCAAAGGTTAGGGGCAGTTCCTTGAATGCCGGTGCCTTGACAGTTTCACCTTGCTGTACCGTCAGGCTGAGGGTCTTGATTTTATCAAGGTCACGCCCCGATTTTGATCCGCAGACCTTGATGATTTCAGGATCAACGGCGCCCAGGGGGACATTCACCGTAAATTCTCCTGACGCATCGAGATAGTCCCGGGTCAAGCGGCTTTCCCGTACATAGACCGTGAGGACGGGCTTTCCCCAGTTGGTGCCCAGGGCGCCCCAGCCGATGACCATCGTGTTCATGGCGCCTTTTTTTTCGGTTGAAAGGAGAACGCCTTTGGGGAGGGCCTTCATCAAGGCTTCAGCATAGGAAAAAGGTTCAATGTGTTCATTCATGGGAATGTACCTTCTTTCTTATCATTCTTACGTTTTCATTATAACAAAAGCTGTCAATGGTGCTTGCAAGGCCGGAAGGCCTTCGCTATACTGAAAGAGAAAATGAAAGGAGGATTCCTATGAAAAAGACTGTTATTTCCTTCCTGATGGCTGGCTTGCTTCTTATAGGCATGCCCGCCCTTGCTCAGGAAGGAGATTTGCCTGATCCCGAGTGGCAGGCTGTTGTCACGGAACAGGGCGGCACCCGCTGGGATCTTGATACAGCGACCATCATGAAGCGCGGTGAGGGCCGCGTGGCAGGCTTCCGCAAGACCCAGCCCGATGGTTCGTATGCGCTTACCCTCGGCCTTTTTACGAAGGATCGCCGTATGGCGCCCATTATGAAGCTTTCTGTAACGAAGGATCATGAGATCAAGGAGCGGTGGCGCGCGGAAAAAGAGGAGTGGGTGACCATTGAACCAGGTTCCGTCTTGGAGAAGATTTATGATGCTGTCTGGAAAGCCCCTGTTTCTGAACCCCTTTCAAAAGATTCGGATCACGCCTAAGGAAAGGAACTGAAATGGGAAAGGAAATCGAAATGAAGCTCCTGACGACCCGGGCGGGATGCCACAGGCTCTTTGCCGCTAGGACCGTCACGAAAACCGCTCTTCCGGTAACGGAAAAGCGTCTTAGCCTCAAAAATATATATTATGATACAAAAGATGGTGCCTTGAACCGGGAACGCATGGCCTACCGCGTGCGTGTCACCAATGGCAGCGCTTATGAAGCGACCATCAAAACAAAAGGTACATCCACAGGAGGCTTTTCTGTCCGCGGTGAATATACCGTGCCCCTAAAGGACGAAACGCCTGTGACGGAAGGTTTTCCTCCCGAAGTGACGAGGCGCCTGAAGGACCTGCTTCATGGGGAATCACTTGTTCCAACCGTGACGATCACTTTTGCGCGCCACGCCATGGACCTTGCGGCAGGAAAAAGCCGTGTCGAGCTCTCCCTTGATGAAGGCATCATAGAAAGCGGCGACCGTTCCCAATCCCTTAGGGAGGTGGAATTTGAACTCAAAGAAGGGGACCCTGCTGCCCTTTTTGAGCTTGTCAGCCATCTTGCAGGTGAAATCCCCCTCTATCCGGAAGACCGGAGTAAGCTCGAACGAGGCCTTTTCCTTCTTGCAGGAAAGACACCCCAAGAGTCCTGCGACGATGCTGTTAAAGTGCCAAAGACCTTTGCAGATGCTGCGCGTTTCCTTAGGGAAATCCTTCATGACCTAGGTGGTTTCTTTAACGGCACTGGAAAGAAAGCACCTATTGCTGACCGCCTGATCCTTTTTGCCGATTTTTGGGAAGAAAAGGCCTTGGGCGGGGACGAGGCGGCGCGCCTTCGGGAAGCGGCAGCCCATTTTGAAACGGATGACGCTGCCTATCTGGAAGAAGATCTTGAAGAGGGACGGATTGCCGCGCTGCTTTGGCAGTGCCTTGCGAAGGTCTACACCAAATCCCATGAGGAAGAAAGCTATTTTTAGCGGGAACTTCCACGGGCAAAAAAATAAAAGTCAAAAAATCAAAAAAAGTATTTGACATTTTGACTTTTGGTGAGTACAATAAACCCAGGAAGTGCGAAATGACTTCCTGGGTCTTTTCCTTTGAAAGATCCTGTTTTCTTAGAAGGGATGGGGCGATGTAACCCAAGTCAAGATCATGATGAGCTTTATGATGGCCTCTGGCAGGGCCCACATGGCAGCGGCTGCCGCAAGAACGGCCAGAAGTCCGATGATGAGATGCAGTTTCTTTGAGAAGCGGTCCATCAGGACTTCCGTATTGAGCAGTTCGTAGCAGCGTTGGAGCACCTTTAGTTTGGTGTTGATATTTTCCCGCCATACGTCAGCCCGCAAAAGATACATGTACCGGGCGTAGACGCGGGCGTTGAAGACATCCTCTGTGACTTGGAGGGCGTTATCAACATTGCTCGTAAGGACGCTCATGTCGGCCATGACTTCCATGAGCTCATTGCGGACCTTGCGGAAGGTCTTGGCCTTACCGCGGGATCCGGGTTCGGTTGCTTTGTCGATTTCGTCGTATGTGCTGTCGATGGCTTTCCGGAGGGCATCATCGTAGTAGCGCAGTTCGAGGAACTGGGCATTGGCAAATTCAAGGAGGTCCGGCAGGTCCGTGCTTCCCGTCCGATCCAGCATAATCGCCGTATCCCACGTCAGGTAGATGACATCGTCCTTGCTGTAGGAGAAGCGGTTTACGAGGGCATCCTTCCTCGTTTCTTCGCTAAGCGGCGTCTTGTCCTTCATGATAAGGGCCGCCAGGTCCCAATCGGGGAGCTTGTCCTTGAAATAGTAGACGACAAAATCCTCATCAAAGTCGGAAATGCGCATCTTCGTGCACGCCGGCCGGATCGTATCCGTGATGGCATCGATGTATTCGCGGACCACGTTTTCTGGCAAGGAGTCGACGGCAATGGTCAGGTTTTGGTATTTTTCATAGGAAATGTCTTCCGGGACTTCCAAATGAAAGATAAGACTGACGACGCCAATGTCAAAGATGCGGGCCTTGATGACCGCTGTGTATTGGTCCCCGGCAAATTCCATATCATGGGTTCCCAATTCAACAAGGACCGGGGGATTCTGAAAACTGATGGAGTTTGGTGCACTCTTTTCAAATCGCAGACGGGATGCAATCTTGTTCCGGCTGGTCCAGATGGCTTCCACGACATTGAGGTCGATTTCATCGGCGACGTCGAAAAGGTGGTAAAGGATAATGGATGAATTCATAAAAGCCTCCTTAACTAGGCAGCAAAAAAAGCAAAGTTCCTATCATCCTTTTTCGACAGCAGCCTTGTTTTTCCTTCCTATCAGGAAGATTACATAAAGGCGTTTTGCACGCCTTCCCCTTTGGGGGATTGGTAACAGGGGTATTTCCCCATTTTCGTGGCCCTTGGGCCCTTATCCATAGAATAAAAATTTTAGGCAGCATGCGGAGGTGTTTATGATGCAGCCAGAACGTTTCAGTGAAGAAGTCAAAAGTTTATTGGAAGCCAGTCAGCAGCAAGCTGTCATGAACTATAACCAAGAGGTGGGAACCGTCCATCTCCTGTCAGCCATGATGAGCGAACCTGATAGTTTCCTCCATTATGTCTTAAAGAGCCTTCATATCGAGGAAAACGACTTCAGTCGTGACCTTGACCATTTGGTGAAGGCCGTCCCGTCTGTGAAGGGAACGGACCAGCTTAGTATGTCCACGGGGATGGCAAGGGTCTTTGCCCTCGCGGAAAAAGCAGCCGGCCAAAATAAGATTACCGGAGCCCATCTGCTGGCTGCCCTCTGTGAAGATGGCGATAGCGATGTGGTTTCCCTCTGCCGCAAGTACGGCATTACCCGTTCGGCCATCCGTGGTCTCGTCGACCGCTATGAAGGCGGCAAGGACAGTGACGAAAACCGCAAGACCTTGGAAAAATATGGGCAGGATCTGACGGCTAAGGCCCGCAAGGGAGCCCTTGATCCGGTCATTGGTCGTGACGATGAGATCCGCCGTACCGTTGAGATCCTGTCTCGTCGGAAAAAGAACAACCCTGTCCTCATTGGGGAACCGGGTGTTGGCAAGACGGCTATTGTAGAAGGCCTTGCCCGCCGGATCGTGGCAGGCGACGTGCCTGAATCCTTAAAGAACAAGACCCTCTATGCCCTGGATCTTGCGTCCCTTGTTGCTGGGGCCAAGTACCGCGGTGAATTTGAAGAACGCTTGAAGAAAGTCCTCAAGATTGTTGCCGATTCGGCTGGACAGATCATCATGTTCATCGATGAACTCCATACCGTCGTTGGAGCCGGTGCCTCCGAAGGGTCCATGGATGCCGGAAATATCCTGAAACCGATGCTGGCCCGCGGTGAACTCCGCTGTATTGGGGCCACGACCCTTAATGAGTATCGAAAGTATATTGAAAAAGACAGTGCCTTGGAACGCCGGTTCCAGCCTGTCCTTGTCAAGGAACCAAGTGTCGAGGATACGGTTTCCATCCTGCGTGGCTTGAAGGAACGGTACGAAGTCCATCATGGGGTCCGCATCAAGGATTCTGCCCTTGTAGCTGCGGCTGCGCTTTCAAACCGCTATATCAGTGAACGCTTCCTGCCGGATAAGGCTATCGACCTCGTCGATGAAGCGGCAGCCCGTCTGCGTACGGAAATTGATTCCATGCCGACGGAACTGGATGAAAGCCGCCGCCGTATGCTTCAGCTCCAGATTGAGGAACAGGCCCTTTCCAAAGAAGAAGATAAGCAGTCGGCTGACCGTCTCGAAAAGATCCGTGAGGAACTGAAAGAGATGAAAGCAAAGAACGATAAGATGACAGCTCGCTGGCAGGAAGAAAAGGCCGGCATTGCCAAGGTTCGCCAGGTCAAAAAAGCCATTGACCAGGTGAAGAAGGACATGGAAACGGCCGAGCACGACTATGATCTCAACAAGCTTGCCGAACTCAAGTATGGCCGTCTGCCGGAACTGCAGAAACAGCTCCAGGAACTGGAAAAAGAAGAGCATGCAGAAGACCGTCTTCTCAAGGAAGAAGTCGACGAAGACGATATCGCCAAAGTCGTCAGCACCTGGACGGGGATCCCTGTGAGCCGCCTTATGGAAGGCGAAAAGAAGAAACTGGCTCACCTGGATGAAATCCTCCATCAGCGGGTCATCGGTCAGGATGAAGCTGTGAAGGCTGTCTCCGAAGCCGTTATCCGCGCTCGTGCTGGTATCAAGGATCCCAATAAGCCCATTGGTTCCTTTATCTTCCTGGGCCCAACGGGCGTCGGCAAGACGGAACTTGCCAAGAGCCTTGCCGAAGTGCTCTTCAACGATGAAAAGAGCATCATCCGCATCGATATGAGTGAATATATGGAAAAGCATACCGTAAGCCGCTTGATTGGTGCGCCTCCGGGATATGTAGGCTATGAAGAAGGGGGTCAGCTCACGGAAGCCGTGCGCCGTCATCCTTATTCGGTTATCCTTTTTGATGAAATCGAAAAAGCTCATGCCGACGTCTTCAACGTGCTCCTCCAGGTCCTTGATGATGGCCGCCTGACCGATGGCCAGGGCCGTGTCATCGACTTCAAGAATACCCTCATCATCATGACGAGCAACCTTGGATCCCATGAAATCATGGAACATAAAGGTGAAATCAGCCATGAAGAAGTGCGCAGTATGCTGATGAAGTTCTTCCGTCCGGAATTCCTGAACCGTGTGGATGACATTGTTGTCTTCAAACCGCTCGGCGAGGATCAGATCCGCAGCATTGTCCGCCTCATTCTGGGTCAGCTGGGCAAACGCCTGCAAAGTCAGATGGAACTCACCCTTGAGGCCACTGATGAAGCTGTCGATGCCCTTGCCAAGGAAGGCTTCGATCCTGCCTTTGGCGCTCGTCCGTTAAAGCGCCTCATCGTTCATAGTGTGGAAACCATCGTCAGCCAGAAGATTGTCCAAGGAGACATTGTAAGCGGCGATCATCTGAAAGTCGTCTTGAAAAACGGTAAAATTGACGTGGTAAAGGCGTAAGCCTTGACTGCTGGGAAGGACCCCTTCTTCCCAGCATTTTTACGTTTATTGGGATTTTTTGGGAAAAACCTTTGTGAACTCGTCGTAAATGAGTTCACAGAGTAGGGGTTCCGTTGTATAATAAGAAGGAATTTGATGAATCGCCAAGGAGGATTTCCATGAAAAAATTACTCACCCTTGTCACGCTTCTTATGACGCTCCTTGCCGTTCCTTTTACGGCAAGTGCTGAGCGCAGCGGCGCCAAAGCAAGCGGCGTTCCTTTCAATAAGACCAAGGTTGTCTATCTAAAAAGTCTCGAAAAGACTGATGGGGAATTTGTTAAGAATAACCCCCAATTCAGACGCGATGAGGATGCGGTCCGCCTCACCTATCTTGGGCTCCAGAAATCCTTGAAGGATGAAGGGGTGACGCTTTATAACAATCCAGTCATGCTGCCCGACCGTTACCTGAGAAAGACCCTGACCATGCAGGTCGTTGTCAATTTTGCAGGGACTGTGCCCCTCGAAGGAGAAGCGGCTCAGGAAGCCATCAAGGACAAACGGGAACCGGTGGAATCCCTTGTCTCCCTTTCCTTCCTTGTCACCAAAGGAGAGGCACCGGTCTACCGTATGACCGACGTGCGTACGAGTAAGGAAAAGAACTTGGAAAAACTCATCCGGGATATGACAAAAGATGTAGCAAATGAAATCACGAATAATCGTATGAAACTAAAAGATGTAAAATAAGAACGCCGAGAGGCTGTGAGAAATGAGTACATCATTTCTCACAGCCTCTTTTTGTATGGCTTGGGAGTGGGGGATTATGATGTTCAGGTGGTGTGATGCTGTGATGCAGGGCCGCACTGCTGTTCTGCCACTAAAATCGGTGCAGCCGAATCTTTTGTCTTTGGAATTTGAATCCATCAAAAGACTGTACAGCCGACCCTAAACCGTTCCTTCTTTAAAGGGGGAGGGACCGAATCCATTCGCCCGGAAACATGGCCCTGCGCCCTTGTGCTTTGCCCCAATGCGGGCTTGGGACTCGGGCATATTTGCCTTGCTAGCTGCTTGCAAGGAAACGTCGCTGCGGTTTCTCATCCACCACCGAAATCGGGAAATCCGAATTGGATAACCGTATGGATATTTCCCACACAACATGAGTGCTAATAAATTATATTATCGGCCCCGTCGTACACGAAAACGGTTCCTTTACCTTCGCAGCTGCAATGGATTTATACTGGTGCGGCTGTCAAAGGCGGGGTATCGTTTTCGAGTCAATGCGGAAGATGGCTATAGAGGATCAGCCGTATCATGTTCCGTCTTTTTGACTACGCAGATGGGCCGATATGGGCTTCAGGCGAATCATGTTTCCTTTAAAAACCGAAAAAATTCCAAGAAGTGGCCCATCCGCCGAAGGCATTTTTTTGGGCGTCTTAAAAATGAGATTGTGGTACGTACCTTCTTGCGACGGGGCATGTCATCATCGGCATCAGATCAATCTTTTTAAAGCCAATGACGACACGTAGCCGCATCGAATCGGCGCGATTTCCGCGCCGAGTAAAACTACAGACCTCTACCCTTGCGACAAACCCATTTAAAAGATATAATTCTATGAGTATCATCGTGAGACCAGCCCGGTTATCCGCCCTGTGTCCCCCTTGAGGAAAGGATGGACGATATCTATGCCGATACCTCTTGCTCTTTGGGCTGCTGCCGGAATCGGAGCAGCGGGCATGAAGCTCTACATGAACCTGAACAGTCCTGAAACCGTCGTGCGCAATGCAACGGAGCGTTATAACGAAGAACGCTATAAATTCTATAAACAAATGGAAAGGCTCGTTCCCCTCATCGAGGAATTGGGCCGTTTGAAGTTATCTACGTGGTCCAAGTATACCGCGATGTTTGACACGCTGGATAAGCTCATCAACCTCCCCGGTCATTATACCTATAAGAGCCACAAGAACCTCCACATGCTGCCCCAGGATGTGCGCAAGCTGCGGAAGGTGGCAGACGTCGTAAAACGAATCCATACGGATCATCTTGATATTGAAGGGACAGGGATGCTGACTATTGTTGCTCTTCAAGGCGGGGCGGCCAGTGATTACAGCCAGACGGCCCTGGCCGAAGGGGAGTCGCGCCTCATTCTCGAACAAATCATGGAGCAGCCCCTTTATACGTCAGAATGCGGCGTCCTTGACGAAGAGCAGGTCCTGTGCGCCGTCATGGATTTTCCCAAAGTCATGCCCCGTGGTTATTTCAAGGACCGTCATGGCAGAAAGCGGGAACGCAAGGTTTCCAAACGGGCGGCCCGCCGCTACAAGGAATTGACGGATAAGGAATCGGTCCGTCTTGCTGACGCGACGGCGCGGGCTGATCGCCTTTTTCATGTTGTGACCCATGTCCTGGGCTATATGAAGCCGCTCAAAAAGGAACATGATGAACAGCTTGATTTTTTTACGGCCCTCATCAAGAAAAACAACGATTACGATCAGTTTACGCTCGAACAGAAGGATCGTCTCAATTTTGGCGTTACCTTAGGATTTGTCCTGCGTGAACTGGCCCGGACCGATATCATCATCAAGAACGGGAATGTTCCCATCATCAATACTTCGGCCCTGCGGGCGGTTTATGCCCGGGCCAAAGATTTGATGCCTGCGGAAGAAATGCCCTATCAGATATAAGAAAGGAAGAATTCTATGATCAGTACAAAAGGTTTCAAAGCCTATGATATCCGCGGCGTCGTTCCCAGCGACGTCAATGAGGAACTTGCTTACGCCTTGGGCCGCAGTCTTGCCTTTTACCTCAAGGCAAAGACCCTTGTCATAGGTCACGACATCCGTCTGAGCGGGCCCAGCCTGCGCGACGCCGCTGTACGTGGGATGCGTGACATGGGGACACATGTCATCGATCTTGGTCAGTGCGGTACGGAAATGATTTATTTTGCGGTTGCCCATCTTAAGGCTGATGGCGGCATGATGATTACAGCAAGCCATAATCCTGCCGAATATAACGGGATGAAGCTTGTCCGCAGCGAGTCCCGGCCCATTTCGGGAGACACGGGATTAAAGGACCTTGCGGCCATGGTCACAGATCCTGATTTTGAAACAAAATATCCCAAAGCCGCACGGCAGGGAAGCTATGAGCAGGTGGACATTGTCCCAAGTTATGTGGATCATCTCCTTAGCTATATCGACACTAAAGAGATTGCTCCCCTAAACATCGTGGCTAACCCCGGAAATGGCGGAGCCGGTCCCATTGTAAAGGAACTGGCAAAACACCTGCCCTGTCACTTTACGTATCTTAATGACACGCCGGACGGACATTTCCCCAATGGAGTTCCTAATCCGCTCCTTGTTGAAAACCGTGATGCCACCAGCGACGCTGTCCGCCGGGAAGGGGCCGATCTTGGCATTGCCTGGGACGGGGATTTTGACCGCTGCTTCTTCTTTGATGAAAATGGACGCTTCATCGAAGGGTATTATCTTGTCGGTCTTTTTGCCTCTTACTTCCTCAAGAAGCATCCCGGTGCCAAGATCCTCTTTGACCCGCGCTTGATCTGGAATACAGAGGACATCATTGCCCGTGAAGGGGGCTATCCTGTCCGCTGCAAGAGCGGTCATGCCTTCATCAAGGAATGTATGCGTCGGGAACATGTTCTTTATGGCGGAGAAATGAGTGCCCATCACTATTTCGCCGATTTTTCCTACTGCGACAGCGGGATGATTCCTTGGCTTCTTGTCATTTCTCTCATGTCGACATCAGGCCTTAGTCTTGCTGAAATGGTGGACGCTCGCATCCGCGAATATCCCTGCAGCGGAGAAATCAACCGCAAAGTGGGGAATGCCGATGCCATCATGGAATCCCTGTCGACGCGCTTTAAATCCGGCATCCAGGACCGTATGGACGGGCTTAGCGTCGTCTATGATGAATGGCGCTTCAACCTTCGTAAATCCAATACGGAACCTGTGGTGCGTCTCAATGTTGAAACAAGAGGAGATCGGGAACTTCTCGAACAAAAGACCCGTGAACTTCTGGACCTTATCCAGGGCGAGAAAGCATAAGGAGGCAGCAGTATGAACGTTCTTGTTACGGGCGGGGCCGGTTACATCGGTTCCCATGTCATTGATGATCTCATCAAATCTGGTTATACACCGATTGTTTATGATAATTTCAGTACCGGTCATGCCGAAGCGGTTCCCGAAACGGTACAGCTTATCCAAGGGGACCTTCACGATTTCACCTTCTTGAAGCATATCATGGGCCAATATGAAATCGATGCCGTCCTGCACTTTGCTGCAAGTTCCCAGGTCGGCGAGTCCATGGTCGATCCGGGAAAATATTACTATAACAATGTGGCTGGTACTTTGGGTCTTCTTGACGCCATGCGGGAAAGTGGCGTCGAGTATATCGTCTTTTCGTCGACGGCGGCCGTTTACGGGGAACCGGACCAGGTTCCTATTACGGAAGACATGCCCCTTCATCCAACGAATGTCTATGGCCGGACAAAACTCATGATTGAAAACATGCTGCGTGACTACAGCATGGCCTACGGCCTTCATTATGTAGCCCTGCGCTACTTCAATGCTGCTGGCGCGTCCCTTTTGGGAAATATCGGGGAAGACCATAATCCGGAAACCCATCTCATTCCCCTGACCATCCAAGCCGCTCTGGGTAAGCGCGATGCTATTTCCATCTTTGGTACGGACTACGACACCCCTGACGGCACGTGCCTCAGGGACTACATCCATGTGAAGGACCTGGCCTCCGCTCATATCCTTGCCCTGAACCATCTTGTCAAGGGCGGTGCAAGTCGGGTCTATAATCTGGGAACCAAGACGGGACTTTCTGTCCGGGAAATCATCAATGCCGTCAAGGAAGTAACGGGCCGTGACTTCATGGTAAAGGAAGAAAAACGCCGTGCTGGCGATCCTGCGCGGCTCATTGCCTCCAGCGAAAAAATTGCAAAGGAACTCCATTGGAAGCCCGAACACAGCAGCGTCAAGGAAATTGTGGAGACGGCATGGCGCTGGCATAGCGGCCACCCCAATGGATATCGCTGAGCCTTATGGATATCCTGGTAACCGTCGATCATCTCGCCAAAAGCTTTGGCGCTCATGATATCTTTGACAAGGTGAGCTTTACCATTCGCCAAGGGGAAAAGCTAGGCCTTGTCGGTGTCAACGGCAGCGGCAAGACGACGCTCCTGCGCTGCCTCATGGATCCCTCCTTTGCCGATAAGGGAACCGTCCAATATGCAGGGGAAATTCGCGTTGGCTATGTGGAACAGGGGTTTGACAATATCGAAGACGAAACCATCTGGGAGTTCATGCTCCGTTCCTGCCCGGATATTCTTTCCCTCCGGGAAACGATGAAGGAACTTGAGCGGGAAAGCGGCGAAAAGACAGGTGATGCCCTAAAGGATGTCCTGGACCGTTATGGTCGGGTGGAAACCCGCTATGCCCACTTGGACGGTTATCACTACGAAAATAACATCAAGCGGGTCCTGATGGGACTGGGCTATCCAGAATCCACCTGGGAGCACAACGCCCTGGCCCTTTCGGGCGGACAGAAAACGCGCCTTCAGCTGGCGGCGGCTCTTGTCAATTCGCCGGATCTGCTCATCCTCGACGAACCGACGAACCACCTGGATATTGTCATGAGTGAATGGCTGGAAAAATATCTTCGTGAGTTCCGCGGTGGTGTCCTCATCATCTCTCATGATCGGGCCTTCCTTGATGCCGTTGTGGAAGGCATCCTTGAAATGGAAGGGGGGACCCTGCACCGCTATAAAGGAAACTATTCCCGCTATGTGGAGCAAAAAGAGCTCCAGGTTCTCTCCCAGACCCGGGCTTATGAAGCGCAGCAGGAAACCATCCGACGCACGGAAGAGTATATCCGGCGCTACAAGGCCGGCATCAAAAGCAAGATGGCTCGGGGACGTCAGTCCCAGCTGGACCGGATGGAACGCATTGACGCACCCGTAAAGGAAGAATCTTTTACGCTGCGTCTGCCCCATGCCGCTGAATCCGCGGAAAAGGTCATCATGTTGGAACACCTTTCCGTTGGCTATGAAGGAAACGCCCTTTTAAGCGACATTGACCTGGTCCTGCGCCGCGGGGAAAAGGTGGCCATCATCGGGCCCAATGGGAGCGGCAAGTCAACCCTCCTAAAAACCATCCTTCAGGAAATCCCGCCCCTTCACGGCGAAGCAAAGATTGGAAACCGCGTGAAGATTGGCTACTTTTCCCAAAGCTATGAGCGCCTTGATTCCCAGCAGACCATTCTTGACAACTTCCTTACGGAGTATGGCATGACGGACGAACAGACGCGCCGTCTATTGGGCAGTATGCTCTTTCGCGGGGAAGACGTCTATAAAACCATCGGGAGCCTTTCCGGCGGTCAGAAAGCTCGTCTGGTCCTCTTGAAACTGGTTCTTGACGGGGCCAATTGCCTCGTTCTTGACGAACCGACGAACCATCTTGATATCATGGCCAAAGAAGCCGTCGAAGCCGCCCTTGAGACCTTTGACGGGACGGTTCTTCTCGTCACTCACGACCGCTATCTCGTTAATGAAGTGGCAGGCCGCATCTGGGCTGTTGAAAAGGGGCACCTCACGAATTATAACGGCAATTACGACTTCTATCTGGAAGAACGGGACAAACGCCAACAGCGGGAAGCGCCGCTTCCGGAATCCTCTCATCGAGCGCCGAAGGAAGAACCGGTAAAACCTGATGGATCAAAGCACCGCCCCCATGAGGAAAAATCCAAAAACCAGCGGATCTATACGCCGGCTGAGGCGGAAAAACTCCTGCCTGAAGTAGAACTGAAAATCCGTGAACACGAGGCTCTGCAAAAGGTCCTAAGTCAGCAGATTGCCGATCCTGAAAACCAGATGGACCTTGAAAAAAGTGCGGCCCTTGCCGCGGAATACGAAAAGGAGCAACAGCTCATTGATGGCTTCATGGAAAAATGGGAAGCTCTTATGGAGGCCCTTGAATGACAGCATTATCCATTGACAGTTTCATAAAAGCCCTGCAGGGCTATCACAGCGATACGGCCTTCAACCCATGGGCCGATTACGACCCCCAGTGTGACATTGGGCCCCAGGCACCCCTCATCCGGGCAGCCAATCTGAAGCGCTATTTGACGCTCCGCCAAAAGGCACGCTTTCTTTTTATTGCCGAAGGACTGGGTTATCAAGGCGGGCACTTTTCAGGCATGGCCATGACGAGTGAGCGCATCCTTTTGGGTCATCACCCTAACGTGCGGCCCCATGTGGTTCTTGGCGAGGATTACCCTTGCCAAAGGACAAGCAATCCCGAGTCGCCCCTGTTAAACCGCATGCAGCGGGAAAAAGGCTTCAATGAACCGACGGCGACCGTCATGTGGGGGGAACTTGCGGCCCAAGAACTGGCCCCTTTCCAGACGATTTTGTGGAATATTTATCCCTTCCATCCCTATAAACCATCGGGCATCCTGACAAACCGCACGCCGACGCCAAAAGAGCTTGACGAAGGCATTGACTTTGCTCGTATGATCCTTGCCCTTGTGCCGGGGATGCGCGTCATTGCCATTGGCCGAAAAAGTGCGGACACGCTCCAGAAGTATGGCGTAGCCTGCGACGCGGTTCCTCATCCTTCCATGGGTGGGGCCACGCGCTTTCGCAGCGCTGTGGACGCCTTGTTTGAATCTGAATAGGTATTTTTGGAGGTAACATGGAAAGCACCATTGCCAGTATGACTAAGGAAGAGGTCCTCAAGATTTCCCTCACGTGCGGGAAACTGCTCCTGACAAGCGGCGCCGAAACCTATCGTGTGGAAGATACGATGACGCGCATCTGCGCCCTCAGGGATATGCAGATTGCTGCCGTCAGCACGCCGTCATGGATCATGGTGGGCGACGAAACCGTGGACGGGACCAGTATGGTCTCCCGCGTTACGCGGCGGGGGACGGATCTCACCCTCATCAGCGAAGTGAACAACATTTCCTATCATATGCCCACGTGGGACCATTCCTTTGCCGAAACCATGGCCATGCTTGATGAATTGAGTGCCCGCCCGTCACCGACCGCACTCTACAGCATGGTTTGGTCCGGTTTTGCCGGCGGCTTTTTTGCCGGCGTCATTGGTGGCAATTTCTGGGATTTTGTGGCAGCCTTCTTGGGCTCCTTCCTTTCTATGGCCTTCATCTGCCTCGTGCGGCCCTTCCGCCCCAGCAGTTTTTGGGAAACGACTATGGCAGGCGTCATCATCTGTTTTGTCACCTATATGTGTCATCTGTTCATTCCTGGTGTCACTATGGAATTTGCCATTGGCGGCGGAATCATGCCCTATTTGCCCGGTATGGCTTTTACCAACGGAATCCGGGACTTCATGGCCGGTGACCTCATGAGCGGAACGAGCCGGGCCGGCGAGGCCATTTTCCTTGTTGGCGGCATTGCCATCGGCATTGCGGCCTTCCTTGGCATCGTCTATCTTTAAGGAGGACTGCCATGAACGTCATCCTGACCATCGTCATCAAGACCATCTGCTCCTTTTTCGGAACCGTGGCTTTTGGCAAGATCTTCAACTGTCCTAAACACTGCCTCTATAAAGCGGGCTTTGTCGGCGCTGTGGGTTTTGGCGTCTACATCATTCTCCTCAGCGGTTTTGGCGTCAGTTCCATGCTCAGCAATTTTGCTGGAACCGTAGCCCTTTCTATCTGCAGTGAGCTCTTTGCCCGCTGGTACAAGGAACCTGTGCCTGTTTTTTCCATTCCTGGCGTCATTCCTCTTGTGCCGGGGCTGCCCCTTTATCGGGCCATGAACTATACGATGCAAAACGGCTACAGCATGGGTATGCATACCTTTGTCTCGGCGGCCCTTGACGCAACGGCCATCGCCATGGGTATTCTCCTTATCTCAGGTCTTGCCAAGGTTTATAAGACCAGTAAACGCCTTGTGTCGAAAAAGGTCCATCATCATTCCGAACGCTTGTAAAAAACGATTGCTTATAAACCGCGGGAGTCCTTCCTTGGAAGGACTCTTTTTGATTGGGCGCCTTACGATCTTTTGCCTTACAGTCTTTTAGCATCACAGCATCTTAGTTTCCTTCCATTTTTTCGCCCGACAGCCAGAACTGAAGGCTCGTGACAGCCCTTTAGAACAGGCCTCGAAGAAAACAGCTTGACAGCTTTCCCCTTTGCGCCCCGCCAGAAAAAAGATTATAATATCCCCAAAAGGAGGAATGCCCCATGGCCATCTATCATACGCTTACAAGAACAGTAAAGGAAAACCCCCAGACGGGAAGCATCATCAGTGATGCCATCATGGATCCAGAGACCCTCGGCAAGGGGGTCAAGATGTTTGCCCAAGTTACGCTGAAGCCGGGCTGTGCCGTTCCTATTCATCAGCATGTCGGCAACAATGAAACGTATTATCTGATTCAAGGCAGCGGCGAGTATACGGACGAAGACAAAAAATTCACCGTCAAAGCAGGCGACGTGACCTTCTGCGCTGATGGCGGCACCCATGGTCTCTTGAACACGGGAAAGGAAGACCTCGTCTTCGTCGCCCTTATTGCCAATACCATCGCCTAAGGCATTTTTGGGAAGGCGGCCTGGCAGGCTGCTATCTCTAAAAAATCGGAGCCAGCTACGCCTTATCAAAGGGCTGCGGGCAGCAAAGCATAAAAAGAGAAGCGGAGGAAGAAATGAGCGAATCCTTTCTTTCCCCGTCTTTTTTTAAAATAGTTAATGAAAGTTTTAAATAAATAAGATGAAATATATTCAAAACATTAATAAGGAAGCGTAACATTTTTCTTTCATTCTTACCTAAAAATCCTCAAAAATGCACAGAAAAACCCTTTCTTTGCCCTTCTTTCCAGTCCGCGGTGAGGATATATGACACACTAGGAACCGTGTAAACAAAGAATGGCATAAAATAAGGCGTACAGCGCCCAAAATTTTCTTGACAGGGTACGCGAGGAATGCTAGAATAGCATGGTGTCACAGGAGAAACTATGTCTTGACGGAGGTGCGCAATGTTTTTGGAAGAAGTAAAAAACGGCGCTCCGACTGTGGTGGGAGTAAAACAGACCCAGAAGGCCCTCGTCAAGGAAACTGCCCGCGGCGTCATCGTGGCGATGGATGCCAGCGATCACATCACAGGCCCCGTCAGGGCCTTGTGCGGGATTCATCAGGTTCCTGTGGAAACGGTCCCGACCATGCAGGAATTGGGCAAGGCCTGTGGGATCCACGTGGGAGCAGCCGTGGCGGCTGTTCTTGAAACTCGGTAAAATCTTCCGCTTGGGAGATTTTAATACATTAAATCTTATTCTTGAGAAAGGAGGTGCCGGAATGCCTACAATCAATCAGTTGATTCGTAAAGGTAGACAAGTTGTTACTCAAAAATCCACGGCGCCAGCATTGAAAAATTCACCGCAAAAACGCGGTGTCTGCACGAGAGTGTACACCACCACTCCGAAGAAACCTAACTCTGCTCTTCGTAAGGTTGCTCGTGTCCGCTTGACCAATGGTATCGAAGTTACTGCTTACATTCCTGGTATTGGCCATAACCTGCAGGAGCACAGCGTAGTCCTCATCAGAGGCGGAAGAGTCAAGGACCTTCCTGGTGTTCGTTATCATATCATTCGTGGCGCATTGGATACTGCCGGTGTTGCTGATCGCGCACAGGCTCGTTCCAAATACGGCGCTAAACGCCCGAAAGCAGCTAAGAAATAAGCACAATGCGTGAATGATTCATAACGAAGGAGGAATTACAGATGCCGAGAAAAGGTCCTGTAACGAAAAGAGACGTATTACCGGATCCAGTATATGGTTCCAAATTATTAACCAGATTCATCAACAAGATTATGCTCGACGGCAAAAAAGGTGTCGCTGAACGCATTGTCTATGATGCATTTGATCTGATCCATTCCAAAACGGGCAAAGACCCCATGGAAGTTTTCGACGCTGCCATGAAGAACGTCATGCCTACGCTGGAAGTTAAAGCTCGCCGCGTCGGCGGTGCCAACTACCAGGTTCCTGTTGAAGTCCGCGCTGACCGCAAGACCACTCTGGGGATTCGCTGGCTCGTCAACTATTCCCGCCTGCGTGGTGAAAAGACGATGTACGAACGTGTTGCCGGCGAACTGATGGACGCTGCCAACAACACCGGTGCTTCCGTCAAAAAGCGTGAAGATACGCACAAGATGGCCGAAGCCAACAGAGCGTTTGCACATTATCGTTGGTAATCTTTACAACCAATCATTACAAGGAGGAGTAATCTGTGGGCAGAGAGTTTCCCTTAGATAAAATCAGAAATATCGGCATCATGGCACACATTGATGCCGGTAAAACGACCACCACGGAACGTATCCTGTTCTATACCGGTAAGACCCATAAGATCGGCGAAGTCCACGACGGCGCCGCTACCATGGACTGGATGGTTCAGGAACAGGAACGTGGGATCACGATTACTTCTGCTGCAACGACCTGTACCTGGAAAGGACATTCCATCAACATCATTGATACCCCGGGCCACGTTGACTTCACGGTTGAAGTTGAACGTTCCCTGCGTGTACTCGACGGCTCCGTTGCCGTATTCAGTGCCAAGGGCGGTGTTGAACCCCAGTCCGAAACCGTATGGCGTCAGGCAGAAGAATACAATGTACCGCGTATCGCGTACATGAACAAGATGGATACGACGGGCGCTGACTTCTTCAACGCTGTCCAGATGATGAAAGATCGTCTCGGCGCAAATGCTGTGCCTATCCAGATTCCGATGGGTGCTGAAGATCAGTTCGTCGGCCTCATCGACCTCGTCAAGATGCAGGCTATCGTCTATGGCGATGACCTTGGCAAAGACGAAGAATTCGAGCCGATTCCTGAAGAATACGTTGAAGAAGCCCAGAAATGGCGCCAGAACCTCTTGGAAGCCGTTGCTGAAGGCGACGACGACCTGATGGAAAAATACCTTGAAGGCGAAGACCTTACGGAAGATGAAATCAATGCCACCATCCGTAAGATGACCTGTGCCTGCAAGATGTTCCCTGTCACCTGCGGTTCTTCCTATAAGAACAAAGGCGTGCAGCCCCTTCTGGATGCCATCATTGCTTACATGCCGGCTCCGACCGATGTGGCTGACATCAAGGGCGTGGATCCTGAAACGGGCGAAGAAACAACTCGTCCTTCCAGCGATGATGCTCCCTTTGCTGCCCTTGCCTTCAAGATCGCAACCGACCCCTATGTTGGCCGCCTGGCTTTCTTCCGTGTCTACTCCGGTAAACTGACGGCTGGCTCCTACGTCTACAACTCTTCCAAAGGCAAGAGAGAACGTATCGGCCGTATCCTGCGCATGCACTCCAACCATAGAACGGAAATCGAAGAAGTCTATGCTGGTGATATCGCAGCTGCCGTTGGCCTGAAAGATACGGGCACGGGCGATACGCTCTGCGATGAAAAGGCTCCGGTCATTCTCGAATCCATGGTCTTCCCTGAACCGGTTATTTCTGTAGCCATCGAACCGAAGACCAAGGCCGACCAGGAAAAGATGGGCATTGCCCTTGGCAAACTTGCTGAAGAAGACCCGACCTTCCGTGTCCGCACGGATCCCGAATCTTCCCAGACCATCATCTCCGGTATGGGTGAACTCCACCTTGATATCATCGTCGACCGTCTGAAGAGAGAATTCCACGTTGACTGCACTGTAGGCAATCCCCAGGTTGCCTATCGTGAAACCATCCGCAAGGCTGTTAAGAGCGAAGGTAAATTCGTTCGTCAGTCCGGTGGTAAAGGTCAGTATGGTCATTGCTGGCTTGAACTGACTCCGCTCAAACCGGGCGAAGGCTTCAAATTTGAAAACAAGATTGTTGGCGGTGCCATTCCTAAGGAATACATTGCACCTGTTCAGGCTGGTGTTGAAGAAGCCATGGAAAACGGTGTTGTGGCTGGCTATCCGATGGTTGATATCGGTGTTACCGTTTACGACGGTTCCTACCACGAAGTCGACTCTTCTGAAATGGCATTTAAGATTGCTGGTTCCATGGGCTTTAAGTCCGGTGCCGCCAAAGCTGACCCTGTTCTGCTCGAACCGTACATGAAAGTTGAAGTGACGGTCCCTGAAGAATACATGGGCGACGTTATCGGCGACCTGAACTCCCGCCGTGGCCGCATCGAAGGCATGGAAGCAAGAAACGGCGCCCAAATCATTTCCGCTTTCGTTCCCCTGTCTGAAATGTTCGGGTATGCAACGGACCTTCGTTCCAAGACCCAGGGCCGTGGCAACTACTCCATGGAAGTCGACCATTACGAAGAAGTTCCTAAGAACATCGCGGAAGCGATTGTTGCCAAAAATAAGGGAACGGCTGAATAAGCCCCAATTTTAGGAGGATTAGTACAATGGCTAAAGAGAAATTTGAAAGAACTAAACCCCATGTTAACATTGGTACCATTGGTCACGTTGACCATGGCAAGACGACCCTGACCGCTGC
>NZ_QTNG01000012.1:0-97086 GCF_003603525.1 Acidaminococcus sp. AM33-14BH
AAAATGGGGTGAGGAAAGAATATTTCCTCACCCCAACATTTATTATAGAACCTTTTTTTTGCTTTTAAAGTGGGAACCATCTTCGGTTGACCCCTTTTTTTAATTCTTTTATAATGAAATTGCTTTTGAGCTGTTCCTATACGATTTATTATGTTGAGGGGGTTCCTATGAAACTGAAATTTACCAAGATGCAGGGCTGCGGTAACGACTATCTTTATGTCAATTGTATGGACGGGATGATTCCTGAGCCCGGTAAGATCTCAGCATACGTTAGTCCACGGCATCTTTCCGTTGGATCTGATGGACTGATTTGTATCTGCCCGTCTGACAAGGCTGATTTTCGCATGCGCATGTTCAATGCTGATGCATCAGAGGGCATGATGTGCGGCAACGGTTCGCGCTGCATTGCAAAATTTGTTTATGATAAAGGGCTTACCCAGAAAAATCCGATCACTTTGGAGACGCTGAGCGGCATTAAGACCATCGCCATGGACGTAGCGGATGGCAAGGTTGTATCCGCCACTGTTGATATGGGCGTTCCCATTACGGATCCTTCTTCCATTCCCATGACGTGGGAGAAAAGCATATGTCTTGATGAAACCATAACGGTCACCGTTGATGGGGCGCCCCTATCGCTTCGCGGAACCGGTGTTTCCATGGGAAATCCTCATTTTGTGACTTTTGTTGAGGACGTTGCCACCGCTCCCGTTGAGAAAGTGGGCCGCGTCATTGAGCACTCTTCTTATTTCCCGGAACGGGTCAATGTGGAATTCGTTGAAATCGTGGATGATAACCATGTCAAGTTCCGTGTTTGGGAACGCGGCAGTGGGGAGACCCTTGCCTGTGGAACCGGAGCCTGCGCTGTTGCCTATACGGCCATTACCTTGGGCAAAGCCGGACGCCGTGACCAATTCCTTACCGTTGAAGCTGTCGGCGGGCCCCTGCAGCTCAATTACCGCAGCGATGGCCATATGATGATGAAGGGACCGGCTGTCACTGTGTATGAAGGAGAGATGGAGATTCCTGATAACATCTTAAAATGAACATATTGTAAATTTAATGAGGATTTTTCCTTAAAAGATGTACAACTTCATTGACAAGGTCATAGTTTTACACTACAATGAGGAAAGCTTATTTTTCATCATATAACCCAATTTAGTGGATGTTGAGGGGGAATTATTATCTATGGCAATTGTAAATGGAAATTATGCAAAGCTTCAGGATAGCTATCTCTTTACGGATATTGCAAAGCGTGTTGCTGCTTTTACAGCGGCTCATCCGGAAAAGAAAATCATCAAGATGGGAATTGGTGATGTCACCCTGCCGTTGGCACCGTGCGTAGTTGACGCGATGAAAAAGGCGGTTGAGGAATTAGGGCATAAGGAAACATTTCGCGGCTATGGACCGGAACAAGGTTATGAGTTCCTGCATGAAGCCATTCAAAAGTATTATGCCCGTCATGGTGTGAAGCTGGATACGAAGGATATTTTTATCAGTGATGGGGCCAAAAGTGACTGTGGCAATATCACGGATCTTTTTGAAGATACAAATGTTGTTCTCGTCCCTAATCCTGTTTATCCGGTTTATGCGGATACGAACGTAATGCGCGGTCGCAAGATCCTTTATATGAATGGAACCCCGCAAAATCATTTCCTGCCCATGCCTGATGACAGTGTGAAAGCAGATATCATCTATCTGTGCTCACCCAACAATCCGACGGGAGCTGTTTATACGCGGGAACAGCTGGAGAAATGGGTCGCTTATGCACGGAAGAATGACGCCATCATCCTTTATGATGCGGCTTATGAGGCTTTCATTACGGATCCTTCCATTCCCCGTAGCATCTTTGCCATTCCCGGTGCCCGTGAATGTGCCATTGAGTTTTGCTCTTTCTCCAAGACGGCTGGTTTCACCGGAACCCGGTGTGGCTATACGGTTGTGCCTCAGGAACTGGTTCGCCGGACACCTGATGGGAAAGAACTCCACCTCAATACGATGTGGCTCCGCCGTCAGACGACAAAATTCAATGGGGTCAACTATTTTGTGCAGCGCGGCGCTGAAGCCGCCATGTCCGTCCTAGGCGAGAAGCAGTGCGGTGATATGCTGGACTATTATCGGGAAAATGCCCGCATCATGATGCGCACCTTTGATAAGAAGGGCTATACCTATTTTGGCGGTGTTCATTCCCCTTATGTTTGGATGCAGTGCCCGAAGGGAATGAAAAGCTGGGACTATTTTGATTATCTCCTGAACAAGCTTGCTATCGTTGGAACCCCTGGTTCTGGTTTTGGCAGCATGGGTGAAGGATACCTTCGTCTGACCGCGTTTGGCAGTCGTGAAGGAACGATTGAAGCGATGAAACGGATTGAAAAAGATTCACTGTAATTAGCAAAAATTATCGCAATCGTGTATAATGAAGGAAGCTACAATCTTGTAATGAAAGGATGACAAACATGAAAAAATTGATTGCTTTACTTGTTATGGTTATGAGTCTTGGTCTGTCCAGCCTCGGCCTTGCAAGTCCTGCCAGTGACGCCCTTAAAACGGAGGAACAGGCCGTTGACGCTGTAATGAAGGTACTCACGTCAAACACAGACCTGGCAACGGTTGAAACCTATTTTACGCCGGAACTGAAGAAGAACTTCACGGCCGCTGCGCTTAAAACCACGAAAAAGAATGTAGAAGACCAGATTGGCAAAATTTCTGATCTGAAGCTGTATCAGCTCCGTCGTTTTGACAATGCCGATGAGCTCGTTTATGTTGGTAAGGCCAATAAATCCCCGAATGCCCGTGTCGTTGTGATTTTTGATACGAAAGGCCGCAACCCCATGATGAACGGTCTTGTTATCATGCCCGCTGATATCCAAAAGGAAATCCAGCAGGCTCAGGCTGCACAGCAGGCGAAAAACAAGAAATAATAAAGTGCGAAAGATCAATCTGGGAGGAAACTTTTCTTCCCAGATTTTTTTGTTAAAAGGTCTTTATGAGGTTTTTTCATCTCTTCAGGTTGTTGCCCGAATAGGGGGCTGGGGTTTGCAAAGACCATTGAATTTCTGTATAATGATGAGGTACAGTAGCCTCTTAAGGAGGTGAAGGGAAGGAGTCTTATTATGTCAGATTGTGATCGTTGCTCCCAGTCGAGCTACGCAGGCTGCCCGTCTGCGAGTGAGAAAAAAGTTAATCCTCAAGATGTGGCCATCCATCAATTTCTTGGTCAGGTCAAACATAAATTCATTGTCATGAGCGGAAAGGGCGGAGTCGGTAAGTCTACGGTTTCCGTCGACCTTGCCCTTCTTTTGGCTGAAAAGGGTTTTAAAGTGGGTCTTCTTGATGTGGACCTTCACGGGCCCAGCGTTGCCGGTATGCTTGGCTTTTCCAATGCCCATTTGATGGCAAAGAAAGATCGTCTCCTGCCTTTTGAAGTTAATAAGAACCTTTGCTTCATTTCAGCTCAGGGACTGCTGCAAAGTGAAGATGATCCCCTCATTTGGCGCGGCCCTGTCAAAATTGGCGCCATTCGTCAATTCCTTTCCGATACGGATTGGCCGGCCCTTGACTATCTGATCATTGATTGCCCGCCTGGAACGGGTGATGAACCGTTGACCGTCGTCCAAACTATCCCTGATGCGGAAGCTATCATTGTGACGACGCCGCAGAAGGTTTCCTTGGCCGATGTGCGTAAGTCCGTTAACTTCTGTGATATGGCACATATCAAGATTCGCGGCATCATTGAAAATATGAGTGGTTTTATCTGCCCCCACTGTGGGGAAAAGGTTGATATCTTTAAGTCCGGCGGCGGCCGGCAGCTAGCCGATGAAAAGCAGCTGCCTTTCTTGGGACAGATTCCCATCGATCCCATGGTTGTTGCAGCTGAAGATGATGGCAAGCCGCTTCAAAACCTTAGTGAAGGCTGCCGCAAGGCCCTTGATGACATTGTAAGCAAGCTGTAATCGCTGTATAGGAAATTGGGCAGGAAGCCCTGCTGCTTTCTGACCGATTTTTCGCAAGGAGAAGTCCATGAAATTTTCATTGATCATATCGGATGGTTCCCATCCCTGCAGCACGGCGCCGCTACAGGGACCGGCAGAGGTCTGTTTCGAAAAGGCCGCTAAGCTGCAGGTCCAAGGCGTTCAGCTCACACTCGATTCGCCTGCGCGCTATCCCCTGGAGCTGATCCAGTCCCTGATGGAAAAGACGGGGCTCGCCGTTTCTGGCCTTGCGACAGGAGAGATTTACACAAGATGGGGATGCAGTATCGGGAGCGGAAATGAAAAAACGCGGCGGAAAGCCGTGGCAAGCCTGCAGGAACTGCTTTTCTACGGGAAAGAACTTGGCGCGCCCTCGCTCATCATCGGTGCCGTTCGGGGGCGTTTGTCCGATGCCCCAAGCGCGCCCCATTATTATCATCAATTTGAAGAGAGCATCCGTGAACTCCTGGAGACGGCATCGAAAGTGCATATCCCTTTGATCTTAGAAGCAAATGATCATGAGGAAACGGATGTCTTCTGTGACGTCGCGGAGACTTATGCCTTCACTCAGAAAATAGGGAGCCCTTGGCTTTCAATGTACCTTGATACAATGCATCTTTGGAATGAAAAGGCAGATCTCGTTGGCATGATTGAGCAATTTGGCAATAAGGTGCCCCAGATCGACCTTTCAGGACCGCAGCGAACGGCTCCGGGGCCTGCGTCCGCAATTGATTTCAGGGCCCTTATGGCGTCCTTACGGCATCTGTCATTTGCAGGCTGGCTCACGCTTGAAATGAGGCCTGTGGCACAGCTTGATGAGGTCCTCCGTTTTTTGCGGGACGAAGGCATGTAAGGATTCAGGAACTCCCTTTTTATAAGCTTATGGGAGCCGTAAAAATGGGTATGCATGAGACCTTTTGGCCTCTGGAAAGGATGGAACAATGAAATGTCTTAAGGCTACGGTAGCAGCCCTTGTCATCGCTGTCTTATGGGGGAGTGCTCCCGGAGTGTCTTTGGCTCAAAAAGCAGCACTGCCCCTTGCCGATGGGGAACTCTTTGTTTCCCAAAAAATTGTTGATGGAGGCAAGGTCTTATATAAGGGAACGACTGCAACCGATAACTGGAACCATGATCCGGAGGTCACTCCAGACGGTTTTGTTGGAACGGCCTTCGTACCGCGTCAAGTTGTCCTTGAAAAGATTGATGTGGCTGGGGTGGGGGATGTCAAACGGATGTATACAGCAAAAGAAAAGATCCAAGGCGCCCAGCAAAAATATCATGGCAAGGCTTATGACTCGTTTCTTGTCATTTATACGGCCATGGATACGGAAGGACGGGGTGGCCAAATGGCCATTCAAAAGGCCGAACTTTTTGGCCGTCTGCTCAATGTGACGGTTGCCATTGATGACCCCAAACGTACGGATACCCATGAGGATGAAGCCTTATTTACCGAAAGCGCCTTATGCCTTCCTTTAAAAGAATTGCCTCAATATGGGACCCTTCTCGTCCGTTTTGCTGATGTGACAGGTCACGGGCTGGGTCTTCAGTATGTCCAGCTTCAACTATAAAAAATGATACAAAAAGCTAATTTATTTCTATTTCAAGAAAATAAATTGGCTTTTTTATTGACCTTTTTCTCATTTAGCGTTACACTTTAGCCATTCTAGTAGAGAAGGGACGGTTAGTCATGATGCAGAATGCTTTACTTGGACAGGCTTTTGTGTATCGTTACCAGAGCTATTTTAGCTTTGGTTATTTTGCGTGCCCACAAAAGAATGTTTGTTCTACCGTAAAGCGAGTGCCGAATCCCCCTTGTGACTGACGATAGCAAGGCGGGTTTGATGATAGGTTTTGACCGTTCAAAGCAGACTCCTTACGAGCCTGCTTTTTTATTTTTAAGGAGGATGGTAGCAATGATTATCGTTATGAAGAAGGGTGCCCCAAAAGAAGCAATTGCAGGAGTGGAAGCGGGGCTTAAGAAACGTGGCTTTACAATCCATGAAAGCATGGGGGTAAACCAAACCATCTTGGGAATTGTGGGAGATACGAGTATTTTGGATCCTGAGGAGTTTCTCGTCAATCCCGATGTGGAAAAGGCCCTGCGCGTGCAGGAACCTTTTAAACGGGCCAACCGTATGTTCCATCCCGATGACAGCATCATCGATGTAAGCGGTGTTCCAGTAGGCGGGAAAAGATTTACTGTCATAGCGGGGCCCTGTTCCGTTGAAAGCCCGGAACAGATGAAAAATATCTCCCATTCCGTGAAGGAAAGCGGTGCCTCCATGCTGCGCGGCGGTGCCTTCAAGCCCCGCACTTCCCCTTATTCCTTCCAGGGGCTGGGAGATAAGGGGCTTGACATGATCCGTGAAGCGGGCAGCAAAGAACGGCTGCCTATCGTTACAGAAATCATGTCTGCCGACAAGATTGCGGAATTTGTCGAAAAGGTAGACCTCATCCAAGTCGGTGCCCGCAATATGCAGAACTTCACACTTCTCAAGGAACTGGGAAAGACGAATGTTCCAATCCTTTTAAAGCGCGGTCTTTCCGCGACCATTGAAGAGTGGCTCATGAGTGCGGAGTACATCATGAGTGAGGGAAACGAAAATGTCATTCTTTGTGAACGAGGCATCCGTACTTTTGAGACATATACCCGCAATACCTTGGATTTATCTGCTATCTGTGCCGTCAAACGGCTGAGCCACCTGCCTGTGATTGTTGATCCCAGCCATGCAACCGGAAAATCTTGGATGGTTGCCTCCATGGCGCGGGCCGCCCTTGCAGCTGGGGCTGACGGGTTGATCATTGAGACCCACAACGATCCCCAGCACGCCCTTTGTGACGGGGCACAGAGCCTTACCTTGCCCGCCTTCCATGACCTTATGGAAGACCTTCGCAAGATTGCTCCTGTCGTGGGCCGCGAGCTGTAATCCCTTTGGAAGAAAAGAAGCAGAGTGGGAGAAAGGAACCATTTACATGAAGTCACTGGAAGAAACGACGTTTGCCATCATTGGATTGGGTCTAATTGGCGGCTCTTATGCCAAGGCTCTGAAGAATCGGAACGCCCATAAAATCATCGGCATGGACCGTAATCATATTGTTTCCCTTATGGCTAAGGATGAGGGGTATATTACAGACATTGCTGATGAGGATCCTTCCCTTTTGCAGGGAGCGGATATCATCATCTGCGCCATGTATCCCGGAGCTTTTGTTTCTTTTGTCAAGGACCATGTGAAGTATTTCAAGAAGGACGTCCTGCTCACGGATGTAATGGGCATCAAAGGCAGCATTCCCGATGAAATCGACAGGCTTTTGGGCCCGGAAATGGATTTTGTACCGGCGCATCCGATGGCCGGACGGGAAGGCAAAGGATACGGTCAAAGTACCTCCCGGATTTTCGAAGGAGCAAATTTCATTGTCATCAAGCGGAAAGAAAATCGCCCGGAAAATGTAGCCTGGCTTCGTGCAATCGCACTTCAGATTGGCTGCGGCCGGGTTGTTGAACTATCTGCCAGGGAGCATGACGGCATCATTGCCTACACAAGTGATTTGCCCCATATCATGGCGGTGTCCCTCATGAACAGTGATTCCATGAAGGAAAATACCAAGTACTTCATTGCTGGCAGTTTCCGTGATGCAACAAGGGTCGCCGATATCAATGGGACGTTGTGGTCAGACCTCTTTCTCCTGAATAAGGAACCTGTCATTGCAGAAATCGAGCGCCTTGAAACCCAGCTGGAAAAATGGAAAAAGGCGTTAAAGGAGGGAGACAGGAAGACCCTCCTTGTCATGATGGATGAAGCAAAGAAGAAGAGAAGGGATATGTTCTATGGAAAAAATTGATGTTGCACTCGGACAGGATTCCTATACCATTGAAATTGCCAGAGGTCTGTGGAAGGATGTCGGGACAAAGATCCGCAGCCTTTCCAAAGCCGAAAAGGTTGCTGTCATTACGGATGACACGGTGGATGCCCTTTATGGCAAAGCGCTCGAAGAAAAACTTTCCAAGGAAGGCTTTATGGTTCGCCGGTTTATTTTCCCTCATGGGGAGCACCATAAGACTCTTGCGGTCTTTGAAACCATGGTCAGGGCCTGTGCCCAGTTTGGAATGACCCGGTCGGATCTGGTTGTGGCTTTGGGCGGCGGCGTCGTGGGAGATCTTGCCGGCTTTGTGGCTGCGTCTTTTCTGCGGGGAATTGATTTTATCCAAATCCCAACAACGCTTCTTTCCCAGATTGACAGCAGCGTTGGTGGTAAGGTCGCTGTGGATCTGCCAGAAGGAAAAAATCTCGTAGGCGCTTTCTACCAGCCGCGAGGCGTATTCATCGACCCGGATCTGCTTGATACCTTGCCAGTCCGTTACCTCCATGACGGTTTTGCGGAGGTCATCAAATGTGGGGCCTTCGGCAGTGCTGACTTTTTTGCCGCGTTGGAATCGCTTCCTGATGATCGGGCGATTCTTGCTGCAGCCGAATCCATCATTCATCGCTGCATCCTTATCAAGGTTGCGGTTGTCGAAAAAGACGAGCGCGATACGGGGGCCCGTATGGTTCTTAATTTTGGTCATACCATCGGACATGCTGTGGAACGGTATTATCACTATGAAAAGTATACCCATGGGGAAGGCGTTGGCATTGGGATGGTCCGTCTTACCCAAAATGCGGAGCGTCTGGGACTTGCTCAAAAGGGCACGGCCGAGAAAATCAAGACCTTGCTGGCTCGTTTTGGCCTTCCTACAGGCGTTTCCATGAACCCGGAGGACATTGTCCGTGGCATTGCTTTGGATAAGAAAAAAAGGGGGCATGAGATTACCCTTGTGATTGTGCCGGAAATCGGTCAGCATCTTTTGAAGAAAGTTTCTTTTGATGAATTGATGCCATATGTGGAGGATAAACCATGACGACCTTGACCTTGATGCCGTCGCTCTTAGCGGGAACGGTAACGGCCCCTTCTTCCAAAAGCATGGGCCATCGTTTCCTTATCTGTGCCGCTCTTGCCCAAGGTGAGAGCTGGATTCGTGATGTCAGTTTTTCCAAGGATATTGCCGCGACTAGACGCTGTCTGGAAGCGCTTGGTGCGACCATTATGGAAGGTCCTGGGGAAAAAGGCCGAAAAACCTATTTCGTAAAAGGTCAGCCGCCTCATCAAAAATCTCCTCTTATGGACTGCGGGGAATCGGGTTCAACCTTGCGTTTCCTCATCCCCTTGGCAGCCCTTGACGGCAATTGCTACAACTTCATTGGGGAAGGCGAACTGGGAACACGTCCCTTGACACCATATGAAACCCTTTTTAAGGAAGAAAACCTTCATTTTCACTATGGATCGGAGCGTCATTTTCCTCTTTCGGTTCAAGGTCCCTTAAAAAGCGGCCATTTTGTGGTTCCCGGTGATGTGAGCAGTCAGTTCATCAGCGGTCTTCTTTTTGCCTTGCCACTCCTTCAGAGGGATTCTACCATTGAAATCACTGGCTCTTTTGAATCCCAAAGTTATGTGGCGCTTACCCTGTCCGCCCTGAGCACATTTGGCGTCCACGTTTTTCAAGATGAACCGCGCTTGTATCGCGTTTTGGGCGGTCAGGCCTATCGACCCTACAGCGGCAGCGTAGAAGGAGACTTTTCTCAAGCCGCTTTCTTTCTGGTTGCCGGTGCGTTAGGAAAAGGAATATCGATTCGAGGCGTCAAGACAAGTTCCCTTCAGGGAGATAAGGCAATTCTTCCGATTTTACAGCGTATGGGGGCTAAATTTGAAGAAGGCCCGGAAAGCCTAACGATTCACCCCTCATCCCTTCATGGCATTCGCATCGATGCCTCGGACTGCCCCGATCTTGTTCCTATTCTTTCTGTGGCCGCTGCCCTTGCAAAAGGTACGACGGAAATCATTCATGCTGAACGGCTGCGCCTCAAGGAATGCGACCGCCTTAAAGCCATGGCATCGGAACTTACTAAAATGGGTGCCCACATTGAGGAGCGCCCCGATGGACTTATTATCAGGGGAGTGCCGATGCTTCACGGTGCAGGGGCAGATAGCTGGAATGACCATCGCGTTGCGATGAGTCTCGCCATTGCTGCAACACGTTCGGACGGTCCTGTTATCCTAACAGGCAGTGAAAGTGTACAGAAATCGTATCCTCAATTTTGGCAGGACTATGAATCATTAGGAGGAAAAATCAAATGAGTTCTACAGTCGGAATGCGGCTTCGTATGACTATTTATGGCGAATCCCACGGTCCTTCCATTGGAATCGTTCTTGATGGCCTGCCGCCCAATATCACAATCGATCTGGGCGCTATTGAAAAAGAAATGGCGCGGCGCGTACCGGGTCAGTCCCCGCTTTCCACACATCGGAAGGAAACGGATCAATTTACTATTGAAAGTGGTTTTTTTGAAGGGAAGACGACCGGAACGGCTCTATGTGCCCGCATTGTGAATCACGATGCCCATTCCAAGGATTATTCCCTGTTAAAGGATGTCATGCGTCCCAGCCATGGCGATTATCCGGGCTATGTGAAGGCTCATGGAGCCAATGATTACCGTGGCGGTGGGGCTTTTTCGGGCCGCCTCACAGCGCCCCTTGTCTTTGCAGGCGCTGTGGCTAAACAGCTGCTGCGCCAAAAAGGAATCGTCATCGGGGCTCATGTGGCCCGCATTGGTTCGGCCTGCGATCGGCCGTTCCATCCGTTGGGAGAAACTGACGAAACGCTGCTGCACCTTGGCGATCATTACCTTGCCACCTTGGATGATAAGGTGCGTGCGGTCATGGAAAGCGTCATCCGTTCCGCCCAGGAGGACAAGGATTCCGTTGGCGGCGTCATCGAATGTATGGCTCTCCATCTTCCCGTGGGGCTCGGGGAACCCTATTTCGATTCTGTAGAAAGCACGCTGAGCCAGTTGCTCTTTTCCATACCTGCCGTTAAAGGCGTAGAATTTGGGGATGGATTTTCCCTTGCCGGAATGCGGGGCTCTGAGGCCAATGATCCGATGACAATCAAAGGGGATAAGGTCGTTACGACGACAAACCGCAATGGCGGTATCCTGGGAGGCCTTACAACGGGCATGCCCCTCTTGTTCCGTGTTGTCGTAAAGCCGACGGCTTCCATCTATCAACCGCAGCATACGGTGAATATCAAGACCCATGAGGAGACCATACTTGAAATCAAGGGTCGCCATGATCCCTGCATCGTGCCCCGTGCCGTTCCTGTTGTGGAAGCCATGACGGCATGGGCCCTGTGTGACCTCATGCTTTGCCGGGAGCGTGAGCTTTAATGGGACAGGCAAAACGTAGGATTGGACATCAGGGGGTGCCCGGGGCTTATAGTGACCTTGCGGCAACCAGCTTTTTTGCAGGCATGGATTATGAAAAAAAGGCTTTTCCTTACTTTGAAGATGTTGTTGTCGCCGTCATGGACGGGACCATCGACTATGGGGTCCTTCCCATCGAAAATTCTTCCACAGGCGGCATTACCGATGTCTATGACCTAATTCGAAAATACCATGCCTATATTGTAGGAGAAAAGATTGTCAAGGTGGAGCACTGCCTTCTTGTCTATGACGATACGCAGCTGGAAGAAATTCGGGAGGTCTATTCCCATCCACAGGGGCTGTCCCAGTGTCATGCCTTCTTTCGTTCCCATCCTTTTTTGCGGGCCGTTCCCTGTAGCAATACGGCGGAGGCTGCCCGTATGGTGGCAGAGCGGAAGAAGCGTACCCTTGCTGCCGTGGCTGGCATCCAAGCTGCGGAAACCTATGGTCTTTCAGTCCTTATGCGCGGGATCCAGACAAATCAAAGCAACTACACCCGCTTTGTCATTATCGGAAAGAAAAAGGAAATCAGCCCTAAGGCAGACAAGATGACTCTTGTCGTGACCCTACCCCATGAGCCCGGTTCCCTGTACCGCGTTCTTTCCCATTTTGATGAGGAATCCATCAATATGACGAATATCGAGTCCCGTCCCATTCCGGGACGGCCATGGGAATATTTTTTCCACATGGATATTTCCGGTCATGAAACGGATGAAGCGGTTCAGCGGGCCCTTCGAGGCATTCGAGGAGAACGAGCCCATTATACCCTCTTAGGAAATTACGAAGCCGATGGAACTATGTCCCATCTGTAGGAAAGAAGATAGGAGATTGTTATGAAAGTAGGACTTGTAGGAAAGGTCTTAGGTCATAGTTGGTCCTCTAAGATCCACGAAGCCTTTTTTAAAGAAATGGGGATAACAGGAAGCTATGAACTCATAGAGGTTCCTCAAGATAAAATTGACCATTTTTTTGCCTCGGCTGCTCAGCAGTTCGACGGACTCAATGTTACCATTCCCTATAAAGTGAAGGCTCTTCATCATATGCCTGCCATGAGCCAGGCCGCCCAAAAAATTGGGGCTGCCAATACCCTTGTTTTTACCAAGGGACGGAAGGAAGCCCATAATACGGATTACCTGGGGTTTGGCAGACTTCTTGATCATGAAGGCATCCATCTTTCGGGAAAAAGAATCATTATCCTTGGAACGGGGGGCGCGGCTCGTGCCGTTCTGCAGTATGTCCTTGATCAGGCTCCGAAGGAAATCATCATCATGGCGCGCAATATGGAAAAAGGTAAGCGGGAATTGATTGATTTCCTTGCGCGGGCACCGGAGGTTACCATGATGGACTATGATCACCAGCGGGACCTTCCTTTTCATGATACCATCATCAATACGACGCCTGTGGGAATGAGCCCCCATACGGGATTTTCTCCCGTCCGTCCTGAGGTCTTTGCAAAGACGCGAGAAGCCGCAGTCGATATTGTTTATAATCCGACAGAGACGAAGTTCATGCACCTTGCCAAAAGAGCGGGTGTGCCATGCTGTAACGGCCTTTATATGCTTGTTGCCCAGGCCATCGCCTCAGAAGAAATTTGGCTGGACCAAAAAGTAGACCGTTCCATTGTGGAGTGTATCGCCGCACGCTTAGAGGAGGAACTCCATGGATAACCTCATTTTTATTGGGCTTCCAGGCTGCGGAAAAAGTACCATTGGAGCCATGGTGGCAAAAGCACTGGCCCTGCCCTTTTACGATGCGGATATCGTCACGGAACGTCTTGCTGGTGAAACCATTCCCCATATGTTTGAAAAAGGGGAAGCTTATTTTCGGATAAGGGAAACAGAAGCGATTCGTCAGCTTTGCCAAAAGAATCGCTGCGTCATTTCTTGCGGCGGCGGTGTTGTGACGAGAAAGGAAAATATGGCCCTTCTAAAAAAAGCAGGGACCATCTTTTTCCTTGACCGTGATGTAGAAGCTATCATTGCCTCCGTTGATACCTCGACACGGCCCCTTCTTGAAGAAGACGCAGAAAAAGTTCGGGACATTGACCAAAAACGGCGCCCTCTTTATGAAGGCTATGCCGATGTCAAGATTCCTGTGGGAAGCGCATTCAAAAAGACAGCGGCTTTCATTGTGGAGATTTGGAACAAGCGGACTTGATAGAATCTTCCTATGAATTCAATAGAAAACTGAATAGTGACAAAATTTTCTGCCCCTTATACAATGAAGACAGAACAATCGGTTTTACTGTCCTGCTTCTGGAAGAAGCAGAGAAAATGGGAGGAAATGTGTCATGTTACCGAAAAAGATCCGCATCTGCGAAGTGGGCCTTCGCGATGGTCTCCAAAACGAAAAAAGAATGTTTACGACAGAGGAAAAGCTGGAACTCCTCGATGGGATGGGAAAAGCAGGCTTCAGCGTCATTGAAGTCGGGTCTTTTATGAGTCCTAAGGCAGTCCCCCAAATGGCCAATACTGATGAAGTCTATGAGAAGCTGGAGAAAGTCCCTGGTGTGGAGTATCGTGCCCTCATTGCCAATCTGCGCGGAGTGGAGCGGGCCATTGCCTGCGGCTGCAAGAAGGTAAAGCTCAATGTTTCGGCAAGTAGGGCCCATAACCTGGCAAATCTCAACCGGACGCCGGAAGAAAGTGTTGCTCGCTTTGGTGACTGCGTTACCTGCGCCAAGGAAGCGGGTCTTGAGATTTCGGGATCCATCTCCATGGCTTTTGGATCTCCTTGGGATAAGGAAATCCCCATCGGTGCTGTCGCCTCCATCGTAGAAGCCTACATGGCGGTTGGTATCAATGAGATTTCCCTTTCTGATGCATCAGGTATGGCTTTTCCGCCCCAAGTTCAGGAAATCTGTGCCTACATGAAGAAGCATTATCCTAAAAACATGTGGTGGCTGCATTTCCATAACACGCGGGGCCTTGGCATGGCCAATATCCTTGCGGGCATGCAAAGCGGCTTCACCCAGTTTGATTCGAGCTTTGCCGGTGTGGGCGGCTGTCCTTTCGTTCCTGGTGCAGCAGGCAACGTGGCAACAGAAGACGTCCTGAACCTTTGTGAGGAAAGCGGCATCGATACAGGCATCGATTTTGATAAAGCCTTGGAAGTGAGCCGCCGTGTGGCTCAGCTTGTGGCCCATCCGACGGACAGCTATCTCCTGCGAGCAGGTAAGAGCAGAGATCTATTCCGGGAGATTCCTACGGGACAAGGTAAAAATGAAACCATGAAATGAGAAAGTGGATGCTTTTTATCTTTTTTTTACTAATTTTTTGAGAAAAAAATAAGACTCATAAGGGGAGTCGTACGAAATTGGCGTCGTGCGGCTCCTTTTCTTATGTTTTTGGATGCTGTCGGGAGAATCCATGAAGAATGATAAATTCATCGAATTTATTCATGAAAAGAAAATATAGAGTGGTGATAGGGAAGGAAATCGTAGACAAAAACAAGAAAATAGATGAATAAAATTGTAAAAATAAGGGAGCTTGTCTTCCTTGTTTTGATGATGAAAAGGCGTAACTATGCCTGTTCTCAGGTTTCTACCTATTACTTGGCAAATAATATATCGATATTATTCATATATTTTTAAAAACAATGTATTGGAAATGTCAGAAAATTCATCCTACAATGGAACCATAAGAAAAGGCGGACTCATTACTTCCTGAACGGAAAAAGTAGGAGGATTCACTATGACAAGAAAAATTTCCTTGGCCTATCTTACAGTGCCGGGAATGGACCCTTTGGCCCAAGTCAAGATGGCATCAAAGGCGGGTTATGATTATGTTAGTCTGCGGACAATCCCTATGGGGCAGGCGGGGGAACCGCAGGTCCACTTGGAAAATGATCCAGGATTGTTCGCAAGTATTCAGGTTGCCTTAGAGGAGACATCCCTGCAGCCGCTCGATATCGAGTTGGTTCGAGTAAAGGAAGACCTTCCTCGTGATTACCGAGGTGCTTTTGAGTGTGCTGCAAAACTCGGATTTACAGACGTCCTTTCCAGTGTGTGGACAATGGATCATGGCTTTGCCGTCGACTGCTACGGAAAGATCTGTGAAGATGCCAAGGAATTTGGTCTCACCATGAATTTGGAGTTTCCTGTGATTTCGGGCCTTGTGAATCTGCCCGATACGCTCCAGTTCCTTAAGGAAGTCGGCGCCGATAACGCTAAAGTTCTTTTGGATATGCTCTACTGCTACTGGTCAGGCGTGACGGTGGAAGACCTCAAGAAGCTCGATCCCTCCTTAGTTGGCGTGATCCATCTTTGTGACTGTCCCAAAAATGAAAAAGCATACAAACCAGTTGAAATCATGCGGGAAGCACGGGAATATGTGGGCCGCGGTGCGATTCCCGTTAAGGACTACCTGAAAGTACTGCCTGAAGGGCCTTGTTCCATTGAACTTCCAAATAAAAAATATATAGAAACCTATGGAGAAGAAGGACACATCCGAAATTGTCTTGAAACGGCACGGGAGTATCTCACCGCAGCCGGTCTGTGAAGAAAGAAGGTCAGGAATGATGAAGGTCGATATCAATACGAAAATGATTACTCTTTTGGGACTTCCTTTGACGCAGTCCTTTGCTGCAAGGATGCAAAACAAAGGGTATGAAGCAGCTGGGCTCAATATGGTCTACTTTTATACGGAAACGGATAATGAGCATTTGGGAGATATTGTGAATGGCCTGCGATATATGAATTTTGCTGGATTTGCCGTAACAAAGCCAAATAAAGTCAAAGTGTTGGAGTATCTTGACGAACTTGATCCCCTCTGTCAAAAAATGGGGTCCAGCAACACCGTTGTCAAGACGCCAGAGGGCAAGCTTATCGGCTACAACACGGATGGCGTTGGTTTTTATACAGCCCTGACGGAAGAGGCCGGTGTGAAGGTCGATCAGTGTGTCTTCTTCTGCTTTGGCGGCGGCGGGGCGGGCCGCGCCATGTGTTCTATCCTTGCTTACCACGGGGCTCGCAAGATTTACATCACAGACAAGTTTGAAGGCTGTGCCAAGTCCCTCGTCGATGACATCAACAAGAATTTTGCTCCTGTCGCAGAGTTCGTCCCTTATGGAGACTTTTCGAAACTATCGGCCTGCGATGTGGTCCTTAACGCCAGCGGCGTTGGCATGGGGCGTTCCATCGGGGAAACGCCGCTCCCCAAGGAATACATGAAACCGGAACAGCTTTATTTTGACGCTTGTTATAATCCTGCAAAGACACAGTTTCTCCTGGATGCTGAAGCAAAAGGCTGCCGCATCCTGAACGGCCTTGGCATGAGCCTTTACCAAGGGGCTGCCCAGATTGAACTGTGGACAGGGAAGAAAGCTCCTGTTGAAGCGATGCGGGAAGAACTCCTCGCCATCCTTGCGGAAAAGAAATAATAGCTGAAAACAGCAAAGGAGGCATGCTGTATGCGCCTAATCAAATGGTTAGATGAACATCTTGAAGAAACCTTGATGATTATTCTCTTGATTATCATCGCTTGTGTCACCATGATCCAGGTCATTGTCCGAAAAGTTCCCTGGCTCACATCCCTTACCTGGGCTGAAGAATTTTGCCGGTTCATGTGGATCTGGAGCGTATTCATTTCCCTCCCCTATACCATTCGGATGGAGAATATGCTCCGCGTCGGTGTTCTCGTCGATCTTCTTCCCCAGGCCATGAAAAAGATCATTGGCATCATCGTAGATTTAATCAATATGTTCTGTATGGGCCTGTTGGGATTTTATTCCTTTGAAGTGTTGGAAAACATTTACACCAGCCATGAATTTTCACCGGCCATGGAATGGCCTATGTGGATTGTTTATGCGGTTATGCTCTTTGGCTATGTTCTTGCAACTATCAGGGCCTTTCAGGTCATGATCCTTCATGTCAAACGGTTCCATGAACGGGAACTGACCACCCTTGAACAAACCATGCAGGATGCAGCTAAGGAAGCTGAAATGGCGAAAGGAGGAGATGAATAATGGCAGCATTGCTTGTATTTGTTGTATTCCTTGTCGCAATCGCCGTTTCCATTCCTATTGGAACAAGTATGATTCTGGGCTCGATTTCCCCAATTCTCCTGATGCATCGGGGCGGATCTCTCGTCCAGCTCATCAATAATACGTTTTCCGGTGCGAACTCTACGCCGATTCTTGCTGTACCGCTCTTTATCTTAGGCGGGGTCATCATGGCAAAAGGTGGAATCAGCCGCAAGCTTTTTAACTTCTTCGCCTTCTTCGCTGGAAGGCTTCCCGGCGGCCTTCCCTGTGCTGTTATCCTGACCTGCCTGTTCTATGGGGCCATCTCTGGTTCCGGCCCGGCCACCACGGCTGCTGTCGGTGCTATGTGCGTACCTTTCTTGACGGATCTTGGTTACGATCGGACCTGGAGTGCAGGTCTCATAGCCGTTGCCGGCGGACTTGGCGTCATCATTCCTCCTTCCATCCCCTTTGTGCTCTATTCCCTTGCAACGGGCGTATCAACAGGTGATCTCTTTTTAGGCGGCGTGTTCCCTGGTCTGCTTATTGGCGTAATGCTCATGGCTTATGCTGTCTTCTACTGCGTGAAACATGGCGAAGACAAGGAAAAAATCAATGCTCGCATGGAAGAACTCAAAAAAGAAGGGCTTCCGAAACTTTTCAAGGACAGCTTTTGGGCACTTCTTTGCCCGGTTGTCGTCCTGGGCGGTATCTACAGCGGTTTTGTAACACCGACAGAAGCGGCTACGGTTTCTGTTTTCTACGCGCTTTTTGTTTCTCTCTTTATCTATAAGACCATTTCCGTTAAGGAATTGATTCCTCTTTGTGCAGAATCAGTAAAAACATATGGCGGCCTTGCCTTCGTCCTTGCTTTTGCTACGGCTTTTGGCCGTGTCCTTAGCTTGACTCGCGCTACTCGTGCCGTGGAAACTTTCATCTTGGGAAATTTCCATTCCAGCATTGCTGTCCTGAGTGTCCTTGTCATTATCTTCCTGCTTCTTGGGATGGTCATGGATACAGGGCCTGCTATCATTATCCTGGCTCCTGTTCTGCTGCCGGCCTGCGAGAAACTGGGCGTTGATCCGGTTCATCTTGGCGTTATCCTCGTTTGCTGTCTGTCCATCGGGCTTGCAACACCGCCTTTTGGTCTTGATCTTTTCGTGGCAGGAAATATTGCCCAAGAACAGCCCATGGATGTTGCGAAAAAGGCCGTGCCTTTTATCGTTTCCTTCCTTGTGGCCCTCGTCCTCATCACTTATATTCCTTGGTTTTCGACCTATCTGCCAAGTATTGTGAAATAAGGTTTTCCTCTGGGAGTTATTCCTAGGGCCTATAAAGGAATTTTATTTTAAGGAGGTATTTTTCATGAAAAAAACGTTTCGTAAACTGGCGGCTGCTGTTTTGACAGGTGTCCTGGCTCTTTCCCTTGCTGGCTGCGGCGGTGATTCAAAAGAACAGAAATCTGCCGGTAAAGGTGAATATGCCAATCTGAAGGAAGTCGTCCTCATCGGTGCGGATACGGCCGGCAAAGGGTCGGCAGGCCAACAGTTTGGAGAACTCGTTTCCAAAAAAGTCGATGAAATTACAGGGGGGAAGCTTCAGATTGAATATCATCCCAACGGCGACCTCGGTGGGGATGAAGACCTATTAAGACAGCTGAAATCCAATGATATCCAAGTTTTTGTCAGTCAGCCGGCACCCGTCGTTTCTTTTATTCCTGAAATGGCTGTCTTCGACTTGCCCATGGCTTTTGCCAAATATGATGGCCCCACGATTGATAAGGTCCTCAATAATCCGGAATCAAAGTTCTATAAACAGCTGGCTGCAGCCTACGATAAAGCAGGTTTCCATTATATGGGCATGCTGCAGAACGGCACCTTCCGTCTTGCGACGGCCAATACCAACCTGAAGGACCTCGATGCCTATAAAGGCCTTAAAATCCGCACCATGAGCAATAAGAACCATATGGCTTTTTGGACTGCTATTGGTGCAGAACCGACACCGCTTGCTTTCTCTGAACTGTATTTTGCTCTGCAAAGCGGGACGGTTAATGCGGAAGAAAACGCAGCCGATACGATCGTGACCATGAACTTCAATGAAGTCCAGAAATTCCTAGCTCCGACCAACCATGTCCTTTATACGAATCAGCTTGCTATGAATAAAAAAGCTTATGAATCGCTTGATCCTGCTTACCAGAAAGCCCTGAACCAGGCGGTGTCCGAAGCCCTGAAGGAACTGGCACCAAAACTGGGTGAAATCGACAAGCAGAACAAGGAAACCCTTGAGAAAAAAGGCATGACCATCATCAAATATGACAAGTCTTTCTATGATCAGGTTCTTGCCCTTGATTCTGTTAAAGCGCTCTACAAGGATATCAACAGCCAGATTAATGGCATTGGTGATGTCCTCATGCAGGAACTGGATGCCGCTGCGAAAAAGTAAGTAGCTCTGTTCGACAGAAAGGAAGGTGGATGTGGGATGCCTCAAAAATGGTCAGCATTTTTCTACCTTGTATTCACCTTCTTTATCTGGAGCAATAACTATATCGGCGGTAAGGTGATTGCCGAGGCTGTACCGCCCTCCGTGCTTGCCATGATCCGCTCCTTTATTGGAACCAGCTGTCTGTTTTGGATGGCAAGGAAGGAGCTGAAAACACCGATTGATCAGAAGGATCGCAAATGGTTTTTTCTTATTGGCATGTTGGCTTATTTTGTAACGTTCCAGATGGTGCAGCTTGGTATCAAATTGGCTGGGGCTTCCACGGCAGCCCTCATCAATTCCACCAACCCCGTTGTGATTACACTCCTAGCAGGGTTCATTCTTAAGGAATCACTTACAGTCATTAAGCGAGTTTGTCTCTTTCTGGCTCTTCTCGGCACGTTCATTATTACTCAGGGTGCTTCTGGTTCAGGAGAAATCATGGGAATCCTCTTCATGATTATATCGGTTCTCTCCTTTGGGTTTGCCTCAATCCAGATGCGGCGCCTTACCCAAAAGTATGCCCCCATCTTGATTACGTTTTATGGAATGCTCATTGGCAGTCTCCTTTCTCTCCCTGTGGGAATCTACAGCAGCCTGCGGGAACCTGTCAGCCTGACGCCTTTTGTGGTGCTTGTTCTTCTTTACCTTGGCATCATGGGATCCGGTGTGGCCCAGTTTACATGGACCAAGGCTCTGTCTGAACTGCCGGCAAGTACCTGTTCGCTTTTTTATCCGCTCCAAGCCGTTTTTTCTGCTGTTTTGGGTGCCTATTTGCTCGGAGAGTCCTTTACCGTCCATTTCTATTTGGGACTGATTCTTATCTCGGCTGATATTCTCCTGAATTTTTGGGACACGAGACGGAACCAGTTTCCTGAAAAGTCTTGACGAAAGGCCTGTGTTTAAGGAATGATAAAGGGAAATAGAGGAGGGCCCCCATGAACCTACAATGGCTGATTTACTTTCAAACGATTGCAGAATTGGAAAACTACACCCAAGCAACAAAAAAACTCCATGTGAGCCAATCTAATCTGAGTCATGCTATGCGGTCCTTGGAAGAGAAACTTGGTGTGGAACTTTTTGAAAAGGATGGCCGGAATATCCGTCTGTCCAAATATGGGGAAATCTTTCTCCCTTATGTCAATAAAACGCTGGATTCCCTCGATGAAGGTATCGCTAAACTAAAGGAATTCCTTGATCCCAATACAGGAACCATCGAACTTGCTGGTTTTCCTTCCGTGGCTCAGTTTTCAACGGACCTTATGGTTCGCTATCAGTCAGAAACAAATCGCTATGACGTGCATTTTCAGTATGCACAGATTGGCTGGTACGAAATCCATGAACTTATCGTATCTGGGAAAATAGACCTGTGCATTGCTACGAAATTTGAGGAACCAGAAGTGGCGGGCACTTATATTGGAGACCATCCCTTGGTCGTTATCGTTCCAGAAAACCATTATCTAGCGTCACGTGAAAGGGTGGATCTTCGGGAACTCCAGGATGAAAATTTTATTGGCTTCAATCAGAACGGGCAGCTTGCTCCCATGCTGCAAAAGACATTTGCTTCCTTAGGCATTGAACCTCGGGTCGTTTCAAGGACGCCCAGTGACCTCATCATTTATGGGCTGGTTGCCGGCGGACGCGGTGTATCCGTTGTTCCCTTCCCACTTACCCATTACGCACCTTTTGGAACAAAGCTCCTTTGTATTGAAAATGATATTCCCAAGCGGCGTCTCTACCTGCAGTGGAACAAAGAAAAGTTCCTCCCGCCGGCAGCTCGCTACTTCCGTGATTATGTAATCCGCAGTGAAGAAGTCTTCACGCAGTATTTCAAGAGAGTTAATATTGGTCCTGAGACCATAGGAGGATGAAAAAATGGCAAAGAAACTGATTGCTGATTTGATGGTTGATTATCTCGAACGTCGGAATGTCAAATATGTCTTTGGCCTCTGCGGCCATACGGTCATTGGTATGCTCGATGCTCTGAGCCGTTCGAAAAAGGTGAAATATATTTCCAATCGCCATGAAGCGGTTGCCTCTACGGCAGCTGATGGCTATGCCCGTGTAACCCATAAGGCTTCTGTCGTCCTCTGCCATCTTGGACCGGGGCTGACGAATGTTTTGACCGGTGTAGCAAACGCCGCATTTGACTCTATTCCTATGGTCGTCATTGCAGGCGATGTACCGAGCTATTATTTTGGAAAGCATCCTCATCAGGAAGTCAATATGCATGGTGATGCCACGCAGTATAAGATTTTGGAACCCGTCGTCAAGCGTGCTTGGCGCGTTGATGATCCTGAAGCCCTCGGGGAAATCATGGATAAGGCTTTCCGTCTGGCTGAATCGGGTCGCCCTGGACCGGTCCTCATTGATATGCCCATGGATATGTTCTCCCGCGAAGTGGAAGACTACCTATGGGATCGCACCTATAAGGACAGCCACATCACTATGAAACCGGCCCTAGATCCAGAAGCGGCCAAAGGCATTGCCAAAAAACTGGTCGAAGCAAAGAATCCGGTCCTTCATGCCGGCGGAGGAATCCTCCTTGCCCAGGCTTCGGACGAACTGGCGGATCTTGCTGAATTCCTTGATATCCCTGTTTCTCGCACCCTGATGGGGCAGGGCTGCCTGCCAGATAATCATCCCCTCATGGTTGGTCAGACGGGCTTCTGGGGTCTTGAATTTACCCATTCCCTCACCGTAAACGCTGATGTCATTCTTGGCCTAGGTACCCGTTTTGCGGAAGCGGACAGCTCCAGCTGGTATCGGGGTGTCACCTTCGATCCCGACCATACGGAATTCCTCCAGATTGACATCGATCCCATGGAAATTGGCCGTAACTATCCTGTTTCCATCGGGGCCATTGGAGATCTCAAACTGGGCCTCAAACAAATCCTGGAAGAAGTCAAGAAAATCTGCCCTGAAGGGAAAAAGAATCCGGAACTGCGTGCCAAGATTGCCAAAGCGAAGAAAGCCTTCAAGGAAAGCAATGTTGCCATTTCTACGGATGGCCGTTTCCCTATGACGCCGCAGCGTATCCTCCATGATGTGAAAGCTGTTGTTCCGGAAGATGCTCATATCTTTACCGATGTGGGCTGGAATAAGAACGGCGTAGCTCAGCAGTTTGATGTCAACGTACCCGGCACGATCCATCACTCTTCCGGTCTTGCCACCATGGGCTTTGGTGCCTCTGCCGTCCTGGGCGGCAAGCTCGCAGCCCCCGATAAGGTCTGCCTTACCCTTACGGGTGATGGCGGGTTTGGCGTTAACCCGACTTGCCTTGCTACTGCTGTGGAACAAGGTATTGCCTGCACTTGGGTGGTTATGAACAACTCCGCTTTTGGGACCATTGCCGGTCTTGAAAATGGAAACTATGGGACTAAGTTCGGTACCGTCTTCCAGACGCCGGACGGCAAGAGCTATTCGCCGAGCTGGGCCGGTGTGGCTAAAGCCTACGGTGTAGAATCCATCTGTGTCCAGTCTGCTGATGAATTCCTGCCGGCTATGAAAAAGGCCATGGCTGCCAACAAGGAAGGCCGTCCTTTCCTCGTGGAAGCTCCCATGGAAAACATCGTTGTGCCGACGCCGGGCTGTTGGAACATCAACGATATTTACAGCCCGAGTGCTCTTGTCAAGGAAGGGAAACTTGTCAAGGATGAGAAGGGTCGTTTTGTCGCACCGAATCACGCAAAATCTCATAAAGGAAAATAAGTGGGAATTGAGGGGGCTTCTGAGAAAGGAGGCCCCTTTTTTGATAAAACGTGTCTTGTAGGACCAACCTCACAATCTTAATAGAATGATTCTATGGTAATGACAAAAAATGGATATTGGAGAATGCCCGCCAGCCTGCTCTATAATAGAGACAAACAAGAAAGGAAGGGCTTAGTATGCAAGAACGTATGACAACGAAACTGCGTCGACTTCTTAAGGAAAAGGACTACCTCATGGCTCCTTGCGCCTATGACGCGCTGACCGCAAAATGTATAGAAGCATCAGGCTTTGACCTCATTGGGACGACGGGCTACGGCATGCATGGTGCCATGATCGGGACGCCTGACACGGGTCTTTTGGGGATGAATGAAACGGTGGCTGCTCTCAGCAAGATGCAGAATGCCGTTGATATTCCTATCCTCGCTGATGGGGAAGGTGGCTATGGCTCCGCCCTCAATGTCATCCGTATGATACGGGAATATGAAAAGACCGGCATTGGGGGTGTCTTCATTGAAGACCAAACCCAGCCGCCTAACTGCCCCTTCATTATGAAACCTCAGCTCATCAGCAAGGAAGAAATGGTGGGCAAGATTAAAGCTGCCGTTGATGCTCGCCGTGACGATGACCTTGTCATCGTAGCTCGGACCGATGCACCCTTTGAAGAAGCGGTTGAACGGGCCAATGCCTACATGGATGCCGGTGCCGACATGGTCAAGATTCTCCCTAAGACCCATGAGGAACTGCTGAAGCTCCCTAAATTGGTCCACGGACCGATTCATCTGGGCCTTTATGTAGGAAAAGGTATCAATGACGGCATGACCGCAAAGGACTGCGGGGAATTGGGCTATAAGATCATTACTTTCCCCATGAGCTGCCTTTTTGCAGAAGTCGCCGCTGTCATGAAAGTTCTAAAGTATATCAAAGAAAACGAGATGGCCGAGGGCTATCCTGGTGATCTTATTGCCTTCAACGACTACCTGAAATTCATCGGTGTCGACAAGATTAAGGAATACGGTAAGAAATACCTGAAAGGGCCACAGTACGAGGGACTTTTCTAAGAAAAATAAAAAAGGGCTGTGAAGAAATGAGTTTATCATTTCTTCACAGCCCCTTTTTTGTGTCTATTTTCGGTTCTTCACGCATTTTGGGGGATGCCAAATCATACGTAGGTGACAGGTGCCGAATCAAGGTAAAAAAGTATCTGTCGTTCTTGTACCCATATGCATTCCGTTTGGCACCCTTGATCTTGTTGCTGTACCCTTCCAATCGGCCTGTGTTAATAGGGCATTTGGCGTGGTTTGCCAGACCGTCGATTCGCTTTTTCTTCAGCTTGGCGAATCGTGTTCCAATGGATGCCCGTTATCTTCTGCACTCCGGCAATCGTAAGTCCCTGGGCGAGCAGCGATGGAATCTACACAGAGGCCCGTTTGGTGATTCTCGTTCCAGGACATCTGTACGGATTGAGTTCCGTAACCGTTTTCTGACAGCAAGGACACCGGAAGCGGTGTCCCTCGAAGAGGACAGTGCACCGGGCATTCGGCTGCATGGACACCGTCCTTAGGTGGGTTCGGTACGCGCTATAGACATGCATCGGCTTTACGCAGTAAGGGCAGAGAAAATCGGTATGACGTTTCTGACTGGTGATCATCCATGCCGTGGAATCGTCTAAAGGATCCTCAGGGATCCAAACGAGGTAATCGGGGTCTTGACAAAACAGGCCAGTTTGAATAATGTATCGGATAGAGGACATCTCACTTCTCCTTTACTTTGATTTAGCCACCTTGTATTTTGGAAAATTTGATGTCCTTTTTCAATATTTATTTGTCTATGACCCCACAAATTTCCGTGAAGAACCATAAATTCTACCACAAATAGGCCCACCCGGTTCAATTGAATCGGACGGGCCTATTTGTATGAGGCTATCATTTCACAGCCCCCTTTTTTATTTTTGTAGATTACAGCGGCTCCGATGCGGCGTAGTGCTGCACAATCCAGTTCCGCACTTTCTTGACAACAGGCGACAGGGGCCGGGTTTTGTCCCAGCTGAGGTAGACTGTACGGAAGAACTCCTGTTCATTTTCATTGATGGGAATGGCGACAACCCGTTCCGTCTGCATGGCAGGGACTTCAGGAAGAATGGACACGCCAAACTTCAGGGCTACATACTGCAGGGCCGTGTTGCATTCCTGGACTTCAAAAACCATATTGGGAATCATGGATCGCTTGATAAAAGCCTGATCAAGCTGGGCCCGGAGACTGCTTGTCTTGTTGAGAAGGACCATCGGTTCTTTGGCAAAATCAGCAAAGGTCACGGAATTTTTTTTGGCAAGAGGATGTTCCAGATAGACTGTGAGGTACAGTGGCTGCTTGGTCATGGTGACGCCATCCAAGGCTTCATCTCTTCCCGTTGTGAATGCAAGGTCCAGTTTCCCGTTTTTAAGTTGTTCACAGATATTGTAGGAAGTATCTTCCATGAATTGGAAGCGAATATCCTGGTTTTCTTTTTCTTCATAAAGAGCTTTCACGATGGGGGGGACCAAGGAGGCAGAAATGGAGTGAAAATAGCCTAGACGGATATTCATAGGAGCTTTATCTTTCATCTGACGCAGTGTTGCCTTTCCCTCTTCCAATAGGGCCATTGTTTTTTTGACATAGGGAAGGAAGCGTTCTCCATAGGGAGTTAAGGCAATTTTACGTTTTTCCCTTTTAAAAAGACTGACCCCCAGTTCCTTTTCCAGTTCTGCAATGGAATAGGAAAGGGAGGGCTGGGAAATATGGAGTTCTTCCGCAGCGCGGGTATAATGAAGGACCCGGGCCAAGGTTTCGAAATAAAGAAGCTGCAGTAGGGTCATGGAATCACCTCGTTCGTTCATACCTTCTTTCATCTTATTGTATCATGAGAGTTGGTCCTTGGATATGGAAAAACCGGAAAAGATCTTTATCAGGGAGCTTTTAGAAAGAAACTTTCAGAATAATATAAAGAGTTTGATAGAAGTTCTCTATAAATAGATGAGAAAACGCGTATTGGACTTTACTGCCTATCTACGGCATACTAAAGACAGATAAGATGTACCGAAAATTTCGGAAAGGCCTCTTTATGACGGTTTTTCCCCAGTAAAAAAGGAGCGTTTACTTATGGCAAAAGAAGTTACCCCGGAACAGATTGCTCAAATCGATGAAATGGTTGCCCGTGCCCATACGGCCCTTGATATCATTGCAACGTACGATCAACAGCGTGTTGACCGTCTCTGCCAGGCTGTTGCAGCTGCTGTCTGCGATATGAAGGTCTGGGCTCCGATATGTGACGAAGCCGTTGACGAAACCTCTCTTGGCGATAAAGTAACGAAGAGAAATAAGAGAAACAAAATCAAATTGATTCTCCGTGACTGCCTGCGTCAGCCTAGTGTTGGCATTATCGAAGAAAACCCTGCAAAGGGTCTTGTGAAATACGCTAAACCGGCCGGTGTCATCGCTTCCCTCGTCCCGACGACGAACCCCTGCTTGACCCCTGCTGGTCAGATTGTATATGCTATCAAAGCTCGTGACGTCATGATCTGTTCTCCCCATCCGAGAGCCAAGGTCGTAACGAATAAAATCATCGACATCATCCGCGCGACCCTTGTTCGCGAAGGGGCTCCGGCAGATATCATCCAAGGTATCAAGGACCCGTCCATCAACCTGACGAAAGTCCTCATGGAACGCTGCGACCTTGTTATTGCAACGGGTGGCCGTCCCATGGTCAAATCTGCTTATTCTTCCGGGACGCCTGCCTATGGTTCCGGTGCCGGCAATGCAACTGTCATCATTGATGACACGTGCAATACGCCGGAACGCCAGAAAGAAGCCGCTGAAAACACTCGTATTTCCAAGACCAGTGACTTTGGTTCTGGCTGCTCCTGCGACGGTAACCTCGTCATCCATGAATCCATTTATGATGACTTCGTTAAGGCTCTTGTGGCTGAAGGCGCTTACCTTGCCAATGAAGAAGAGGCTGAGAAACTGAAGAAAGTCATGTGGGATGAAACGGGGCACCGTCTGCCGAACACCGTTGCCATCAGCCCCCAGAAACTGGCCCTTGCTGCTGGCTTTGAAATCCCTGAAGACCGCAAGTTCATTGCAGTAACGGGCGGCGGCATCAACGATATTGGCAAGGAACACTTCTTCTCCAGTGAAAAACTGACGACCCTCCTGGCTCTCTTCAAATATGAAGGCGAATTTGAAAATGCCCTCACCATGATGCAGGCTCTCTTCAATGTAGGTGGTAAAGGTCACTCCTGCGGTATTTACTCCTTCAGCGATGATCACATTCATCGCCTGGGCATGGCTGCCCCTGTTTCCCGCATCATGGTCCGTCAGCCGAACAACCGCGGCAACGCTGGCTCTGCCTGGAACGGTATGCCTCCGACTTCTTCCATGGGCTGCGGCACTTGGGGTGGCAACATCGTTTCAGAGAACATTACCCTGAAACATTATATGAACACTACATGGGTTGCTCGGCCAATCGCCAAGGATATGCCTTCCAACGAAGAACTTTTCGGTGACTTCTTTAAACCGGGCATGGACGAAGAATAATAAAGACCTTTATAGAAAACCCTCTTGGGGAAAGCGCCTCCTCCATCTCCGTTTTCCCCTCCTACTCAATCTGATGCAGCAGAAGGTGACTTGCTCCCTTCTGCTGCATTTTTATGGATCAAACCTTGCTTCAAAAGGAAAAGTTAAGTATCATGGAACCATATAAAAACAAAGGACCTTCTCTGTAAGGAGGGGCCCCGAAAAGGAGACCTTATGAAACAATTCCAAGGAAGTGATACGTATATTGCCTCGCCAGAGCTCGTTCGCAGTGTCAACATTGCAGCGGCGCTCCAAAAACCGCTCCTCATCAAAGGAGAACCGGGAACGGGAAAGACCATGCTGGCCCAGTCCATTGCGGACAGCCTGGGCATGAAGCTTTTCATTTGGAACATCAAATCTACAACGAAGGCTCAGGACGGACTCTATGTCTATGATACGGTGCAGCGTCTTTATGACAGCCAGTTTGGTGCCGAGGGAGTGGATGACATCAAAAAATACATCCATCTGGGCAAGCTGGGCGAGGCTTTTAGCGAAGATCAGCAGAGCGTCCTTCTCATTGATGAAATCGATAAGGCGGACTTGGAATTTCCCAATGACCTCTTGTGGGAACTGGACCGCATGGAATTTTACATTCCCGAAACGGGGGAGACGGTCCGCACCAAAAAGAGGCCCATTGTCATCATTACGTCCAATGCGGAAAAGGAACTGCCGGATGCTTTCCTGCGCCGCTGCATCTTCCACTACATTGCCTTCCCCGATCCGGACATGATGCGCCAGATCATTCATGCCCATGACCCCAACTTGGAGGAGACCTTGGTCAATGCGGCCATCAAGGCGTTCTATGACCTCCGCAAGTTAAGCGGCCTTTCCAAGAAACCCGGTACCTCGGAACTTCTTGACTGGGTAAGGGCCCTTGTCATTGGGGGCATTGATGCGGAGACCCTATCTGAAGAAATCCCCTTTATCGGCGTACTTCTAAAAAAGACGGAAGACTTGAAACGCGTGGGGTACTGATATGTTTACGGATTTTCTCTATCTGCTTCGGGCCTATGGGTTGCCTGTGGGCCTTGTCGAGTGGACGGCCCTCATGGATGGACTTCGCTTGGGCCTTGAAAAGGAAAGCCTTATGGAGTTCTACCATATGGCACGGGCCATCTTGGTTAAACGGGAAACCGATTACGACCGTTTCGACCAAGCCTTTGCAGCTTATTTCAAGGGTCTGGCAGATCATGCGGACCTATCGGAAGAGATGGAACGGTGGCTTTCCCACGCCCTCACCCTATCGGATCCCGATTTTGAGGCGGCCCGCCTCCTATGGGAAAACAAGAGCCTTGAGGAGATTCGGGAAATCATGAGCCAGCGGATAAAGGAACAAAAAGAGGAGCACCATGGCGGCAGTAAATGGATCGGCACGGGCGGCATTACGGCCTTTGGCCATTCGGGCTATGCCCCTAAAGGCATCCGTATCAGGGGCCAGCGCGGCGGAGAGCATGCCTTAAAGGTGGCCGAGGAGCGTCATTTCCGTGATTTCCGTGATGATCATGTGCTTGGGATCCGCCAGTTCCAGGTTGCCCTGCGCAGGCTGCGACGCCTCTCCAATCGGGAAGAGACTCCAGCTACGGAACTGGATGTGGAGGAGACCGTTGCCGCAACGACGAAAAAGGGCGGTCAACTGGAAATTATCATGAAAAAGCCCCGCAAGAACCAGACCAAACTGCTGCTTCTCATGGACAGCGGAGGCTCCATGGATGCTTATGTGACCCTTTGTGCACGTCTTTTTCAAGCACTTCACGAAGGCCATCATTTCAAGGATCTTAAGACCTACTATTTCCATAACTGCTGGTATGAGAATTTCTTTCATGACCCCAGCTGCGCCTGGCCCAATCGGATTGCGACGGAAGCGGTCCTTCATAACATCAAGAGCGAATATAAAGTCATTGTGATTGGGGATGCCCATATGGGACCCTATGAGCTCCTTGCCGTGGATGGGAACATCGATGACTGGCATGGCAACGAAAAGCCCGGCCTTGAATGGATCCAGATGGTAAGGCGGCACTTTCCTCATATGGTCTGGCTCAATCCTCTCCATGAAAAGCTCTGGCATTATGACTACAGCATGCGGACCGTGGGCATCATTGCAAAGGAAGTGCCCATGTTTCCCCTTACATTAAAAGGGCTTGAAAAGGCTATCGACCATCTGCAGAAATGAAAAAAGACTGTGCAGACGCGGGATGTTCCGCTTCTTCACAGTCTTTTTTGGTTTTTGTCAGTTGAGGCTCTTGAGGTAAATGGAAAGCTGGTTGGCTGGAAGCTGGCCTGGGGCAGAGGCTTTCCCAGCCGTGCCAAAGGTTACGGCCGACCCAAATACTTCGCCGCAGATGCGGCTGATGACGCCTAATTTCCCCATACTCATGGTAATGACTGGCGTCGTGTTATGATCTTCCTTCATGGCGAGCGTTGCATCAAGAAGGCGTAATACATCCCGTTCCGAGCGGGGCGTGACGGCAAATTTCACGATGTCTGCCCCAAGATCCTGCATCTGGCAAAGGTTTCCTACAATGACATCGCGGTCCGGTGTATTGATGTTATTGTGACGGCTGACAATCACCTTGACGCCAGCCTTATGGGCGGCTTCGACGACGGTGCGCACGGCCTTATCCCCGCGGGATAGTTCCACGTCCACAAGGTCGATGAGTCCGCTGTCAATGACGGCAAGGTTCAGGGTCACGTAGTCCGCAGTATCGATTTCAAGAACACCCATTTCGACACTCGTCCGGATGGTAAATAGGATTGGGTCGTCAGGTAAGGAATTTCTCAGATACATCATGGGTTTGATACGGACTTCCGGATCGGCAAGATCTTTATAGAAATCAGCGCGCCACTCAACCATATCGTGGGGAGAATTTTCAATGAGACGGACTGATTTCTTGACGCCGTCAAAATCTGTATCCGTAATGGGGATGCAGATTTTGGGAATGCCGTCACCGATTTTTACATTGCGTACCTTTACTATTCTTGACATATTTTGCCCTCCTACTTTGCTTCTATGCTTCTATGTTGTCAAAAAATAAGAATAAGTGTATTCTATGGTGAGATGCGTGATTTGTCAAATCAAAGCCGGGAAAGGGGGGCCTTTGTCCTGATGGACAGAATGAACTGTATCAGGTGGAACAGGCTCTTTCCCAATGATGAAAATTGTGCATGAATCAAGGAGGAACCCTTTGTGAAAAATATAATCTTCATTGGCATGCCTGGGGCGGGCAAGACGACCATTGGAAAAGAAGTGGCACGCACCCTGGCATGGCCCTTCTTTGACAGTGATGTTCGGCTAAGGGAAAGGATCCATCGGGACATCAAGGAACTATTTCGGGAAAGCGAGGCAGCCTTTCGCCAGGAGGAAACAGAGACCTTGCGGGAACTTTGTCAAAAAGAGGGGATTGTTCTTTCCTGCGGCGGTGGCGTTATCAAAAAGGCCGAGAATGTGGCTCTTCTTAAACATGGGGGCTTCCTCATTTTTCTGGACCGTTCCCTTGAGGCCATCGCATCGTCCGTGGACCAGATGGGACGGCCGCTTCTTTCTGCATCAAAAAATCGCCTCAAAGAGCTTTATGATGAACGCTATGCCCTGTATCTTGCCGCGGCAGATCTCCATATTTCCGTTCGGGGCGGCATCAAAGAAACGGTGGAGGCCGTTCTTGCTGCCTTAAGGGAACAGGGCGTGGTTGAAGGATAAGGACCTTTTTGTTATCCTATAGGAGAAGATTCAGCGCTTCTTATCGCATCCTACCTAAGGAGGACCTACATGGAACCAACTTTTATCAAGGAATGGCTCCCCGTTTTTGTCATTGGTGCTGTAACGGTCATGATCTATATGCTGTTTCGCATCCTATCCACGCGGGTCATTCGTTTTATCCTCAATAAACTGCCTGATGATGCAGACCAGAATATCGCGACAGCTCTTTATAAACCGGGACGCCTTGCCATCATTTCCGGTGGTATTTATCTTATGGTCCAGGCAGCCCCCCTTGATGTGCCCCGGATCCAAACCTTTGTACAGCATGTCATGGCGAGCTGTGTCATTATTGCATTCCATTGGGTCTGGTACAATTTTTTCAGCTCTACGAATTATGTTTTTTCTTTTTTGACGAAAAAAGGCAAATGGAGTCTTGACGCAACCTTGGGAAACTTTATTTCCATGTGCCTGCGTATCCTTGTCATCTGTTTCTGCATAGCTGCCGTTGTGAGCTTCTGGGGCTTTGATATCAGCGGCTTTGTCGCCGGCCTTTCCATTGGCGGCCTTGCCGTTTCCCTAGCGGCCAAAGACTCTCTTTCCAATATCATTGCCTGCTGTATCATTATGCTTGATCATCCGTTCCGCATTGGTGACTGGATTGTCTGCAATGAGATTGAAGGGGCTGTTGAATCGATTTCCTTTCGCAGCACGAATGTTCGCACTTTGGCCCAAGGACTTGTCAACATTCCTAATTCCCTGATCATTTCAACGCCCATTGTCAATTATTCCGTACGGGAGCGCCGCCGCATTGAAATGACAGTCGGCGTGACCTACGATACGACAAGCGAGCAGATGAAGACCCTCATTGAGGACCTGACGGAAGCCCTGAAAAACCATCCCCAGATCATCAATCAGGATATTTCCGTTGCCTTTACGGACCTTGCCGACAGCAGCCTCAATATCCTTATCATTTGCCATACGTATGAAACAAACTATGCCGCTTATCTCAAGGTGCGTGAAAAAGTGAATCTTCTTGTCCTGGATGTTCTTGCAAAAGACGGGGTATCCTGTGCTTTTCCGAGCCGGAGCATTTATGTGGAGACGCTTCCCCGTGAAAAAAAATAAACAATTTTTCAGCCAAAAGAGTGCCTTTTTCTTTTGGCTTTTTTTCTCCCATGCTATAATGGGAGAAACCTGAATTTATGAGGAGATGGACCTATGACGTTACGTGAAGATGCCCAGATCATTATGGATAAAGCACTGGCTGCATCCCTGCCCGATGCGGCCGTTGAAAAAGCATTGAAGAACAAAAAATTTGGCAGCGGCCGGATTGTCGTCGTTTCCATTGGGAAAGCTGCCTGGCAGATGGCAAAGACGACGGTTGTCCTTTTGGGGGACCGCATTTCCGGCGGCATTGTCATTACCAAATACCAGCACGCCAAAGGGGCGTTGCCGCCCCTTGAAATCTACGAAGCAGGGCACCCTGTCCTCGATGCCAATTCCGTTGCCGCGACAGCCCGTGCCATTGATATGGTCAAGGATCTTGGCAAGGATGATACCGTTCTTTTTCTTATCAGCGGTGGTGGCTCTGCCCTTTTTGAAAAGCCTCTTATTCCGCTTTCGGAACTGCAGAAAATCAATTCCGATCTTTTATCGAGCGGCGCCGACATCGTTTCCATGAATACGGTCCGCAAGCGTTTCAGCGCCGTTAAAGGCGGAAAATTTGCTCAGATCTGTGCACCGGCTAACGTGTATGCCATTGTGCTTTCTGATATTATTGGCGATCCTTTGGATATGATTGCTTCTGGACCGGCCTATCCTGATACGTCGACGCGGGAGGATGCCCAAAGGGTCATCGAGCGCTACAAAGTCATTCTTTCCCCGGAGGCAGAAGCCTGTCTTGCCGTGGAAACCCCTAAGCGCCTTGATCATGTTGAAACGGTTGTCACCGGCAGTGTGACGGAGCTGGCGAAAGCCGGCAAAAGGGCGGCTGAAGCCCTGGGCTACCGAACCCATATCCTAACGTCCAGTCTCGATTGTGAAGCACGGGAAGCCGGGAGCTTTCTTGCTGCTATGGGCCGTGAATATGCTGGCTGCGGGAAAAAGATGGCTTTTCTGGCTGGCGGGGAAACGGTGGTTCATCTTCGTGGCCGGGGAAAGGGCGGGCGCAATCAAGAAATTGCGCTTTCTGCTGCTCGCGGGATTGCCGGTCTTTCCAACGTGGCGGTCTTCTCTTTTGGAAGTGACGGGACGGATGGACCGACCGATGCTGCTGGTGGCTACGCTGACGGTTCGACGGCAGCCCGTCTTTTGGAAGCCGGTCTTTCCATTCCCGACGTTCTTGAACGCAATGATGCCTACCATGCCCTTGAAAAATCGGATGGCCTTCTTGTTACAGGCCCAACAGGGACCAATGTCAACGATCTGTCCGTGCTTCTTATTGGCTGATGACGACGTTAAAAAGCACCCTTTTTGCAGTTTTCTGCAAAAAGGGTGCTTTTTCTGTTAAAGTGAGCGAAAACTTTTGTACTCTATTAAAAATATGAAACAAAATAAAGAAGTTAATTAAAAATACCAGCTTTATTTGATAAAACTGGTATATGGTCGTATACTAGGAACATAACGAGAAGTAAAAAATAGAGGACAGAGGAGTGATTGCTACGGATAAGCTTGCACTGAAAGAAAAGGTTTTTGCTGCGATTGATGCCGCTTACGATGAGCTCTTTGACTATGCTAAAAGCGTGGCCAAGGAACCTGAGTTTGGTTTCAAGGAATTCAAGACGGCAAAAAAGGTAGAGGCTCAATTTGATAAACTGGGGATTCCCTACCGGAACCATCTTGCTATTACGGGTGTAAAAGGCCTTCTCAAAGGCGGGAAGCCAGGACCTACCATTGCCATCTTAGGAGAGCTGGACGCTATCAGTTCCCCGGATCATCCGTTGGCTGATCCCGACACGGGCGCGGCCCATGCCTGCGGACACCATATGCAGCAGTCCGCAATGCTCGCCGCCGCTTATGGGCTTGCCCGTACCCATGCGCTTGATGAGCTTTGCGGCAATGTCGTTTTCTTTGCCGTTCCTGCCGAAGAATATGTCCAGCTTGCTTACCGAAAGAAACTGCGCAGGGAAGGTAAGCTCCACTATCTTCACGGTAAGGGCCAGCTTATCTACGAAGGCGAATTTGATGATATTGATATGGCCATGCAGATGCATTCCAGCAAGAAAACGCCGGAACCGACGGTTGCAGTTGGTACGAGCAGCAACGGATTTGTTGGTAAGACCATCCAATATGTAGGACGCTCCGCTCATGCTGCTGACGCGCCTGATCAGGGTATCAACGCACTTAACGCAGCCATGCTTGGCATTATGGGCATCAATTCCCTCAGGGAGACATTCCGCGATGAAGACGCCATTCGCGTTCATCCAATCATTACCAAAGGCGGGGACCTTGTAAATAATGTTCCTGATGATGTACGGATTGAAACCTATGTGCGGGCCAAAACGATGGAGGCCATCGAAAAGACCCATAAAAAGGTCGATGCCGCCCTGCGGGCTGGCGGTATGGCTATTGGTGCCGAAGTCCACATCGACACGATGCCTGGTCATCTGCCCCTTGTCTGCAACGCCACACTTAATGAACTTCTGGTAGAAAATGCCAAGGAAGCGTTCCCCAGTGTCAAGATCATCAATGCCGGCCATTTCAGTGCTTCCACAGATATGGGAGACGTTTCTCATCTTATGCCCGCTATCCATCCTTTTATTGGGGGAACGGACGGGCTCCTTCACGGCGCCGATTTCAAGGTTGTCGACTTTAACGCGGCAGCGCTTCTGCCTGGCAAGGCTTTTGCCGGTATGGTCATTGATCTTCTGGCGGACAATGCCCAAAAAGCCAAAGCTCTTTTGGATCACTATGAACCCATCCTCACCAAGGATGCCTACATCAAGAAACTGGACAGCTATTTCAGCGAGGAGGAACCATGAAGAACATCAAACTGCATGTCTGTGTCATGCTCATGATCGTGATTGCGGAACTGATTGGCGTTAAATCCTTCAGTGTCGGCCCAGGAAAGATTGTGCTGCTGCCCATGCTTTATGCCCTCATCATCGGAATCTTTACGACGCCGCGCTTCCTTAATATTATGAAGCAAAAGGAAATGGAAGATGCAAGTTCCTTGATAGGGCTGACGCTCATGCTCCTCATGGCCCGCTATGGGACCCTTGTGGGACCAACCTTGCCCAAGATCATCAGCGCCAGTCCGGCCTTGATTTTACAGGAATTTGGAAACTTGGGCACCGTCCTTGTCGGGGTACCGCTTGCCGTGTTCTTTGGACTCAAGCGGGAAACCATCGGTGCGGCCCATTCCATAGCCCGTGAACCGAATATTGCCCTTGTCGGTGAGCGCTATGGCCTTGATACCCCAGAAGGTCGCGGTGTTATGGGTGTTTATATCAGCGGCACTGTTTTCGGAACGATTTTCTTTGGTCTCATGGCCAGTTTCTGCGCTGCCCTTGGAATCTTTCATCCTTACGCGCTTGCCATGGCATCTGGCGTTGGCAGTGCAAGTATGATGTCGTCCGCTGTCGGTGCGCTTGCCGTCATGTATCCCCAGATGGCAGACCAGCTGGCTGCTTTTGGTGCTGCCAGCAATATGCTCTCTGGCCTCGATGGGCTTTATATGTCGATTTGGCTCGCCCTGCCGCTTACGGAATACCTCTATAAAAAGTGCTGTATCGTAAAATATGGTCACGTACTCACGAAGGAGGAAGAATAATGATTGGATATAATTTAGCAGAAACTTTTGCTATCCTGCTTCTCATGAGTATCGAAGGGGCGATTTCCAATGCCCTTTCCGGCGCTGGCGGTGTGATTGAAGGCCTGCCCGGGCTGTTGATCCTTGTAGGGATTTCCATGGCGGGGATCCTTCTTGGCAAATATATGCCGGGAAAGATTCCTGCTGTTGCCTATGTTGTGACGTTAGGCTGTATATTGACGTATCCGGGGTTTCCTGGAAGTGATGTCATCAACTTTTATATGAAGAAAGTCGGGTTTGTTTCTCTTTGTACGCTCATCCTTGCCTATGCCGGTGTTTCCATCGGTAAGGATATGGATGCCTTTAAGTCGACAGGGTGGCGCATCGTTATCTTGAGCTGCGTCATATTTGCCGGCACCTATTTGGGTTCTGCCATCATTGCCCAAATCATCTTAAAGGCTATTGGCCAGATCTGACTTTTCCTATGAAAAAAGGCTTGCCGAACAGGAAGTGTTCAGCAAGCCCTTTTTGATGTCTTGGGGAAAGGGAGTAGGGTGCTTATTGGCCTTTTCCCAATGGACTTCAGTGTTTTTTCTTTTTCTTATCGTCAAGGTATTCGCCAATGATCTTGACAGCACAGTAATCTCCGCACATGGAGCAGTATTCATCCGTACTCTTGTTCTTGGCATTGCGGATGGCACGGGCTTTTTGAGGATCGATGGCAAGTTCCATTTGAGCTTCCCAGTCTAGTTTTTTGCGGGCTTTTGCCATGGCAAGATCTTGGGCCACTGCCTGGGGGAGGCCCTTGGCAACATCGGCCGCATGACCGGCTATGCGGGCGGCGACAACCCCTTCACGAACGTCATTGAGATCAGGCAGTCCCAAATGTTCAGCCGGAGTTACGTAGCAGAGAAAATCGGCTCCGCTGACAGCTGCGAGGGTCCCGCCAATTGCAGAAGTAATGTGGTCGTAGCCCGGTGCAATATCAGTCACAAGGGGCCCCAGCACATAGAAAGGCGCCCCGTGGCAGAGCCGTTTCTGCAGCTGCATGTTGGCGGCAATCTGATTGTAAGGAACGTGCCCCGGACCTTCTACCATGACCTGGACGCCTTTTTCCCAGGCACGATCCGTCAGCTCCCCAAGGGTGATGAGTTCTGTGATCTGGGCCCGATCCGTTGCATCGGCAAGACAGCCTGGACGCAGCCCGTCGCCTAAGCTGATGGTTACATCGTAGCGGGCACAGATATCAAGGATTTCATCAAAATGCTCGTAAAAAGGATTTTCCTTGTTGTTGGCGAGCATCCACCCGGCAATGAAGGAGCCGCCGCGGCTTACAATATCCATTTCGCGTCCTTCGGCAATGAGGATATCCACGGCACGGCGTGTGAGACCGCAGTGCATGGTCATGAAGTCAGCCCCGTCATGGGCCTGCTGCTCGATGACTTCAAAGATGTCTTCTTTCGTCATATCCGTCACTTTGCCATGGTTTCGGATTGCCGTAACCGTGGCTTGATAAATGGGAACGGTGCCGACCATGACCGTCGAATGCTCGATAATGGCACGGCGGGAGGCGTCGATGTTGTTGCCCGTTGAAAGGTCCATGACCGCATCGGCACCAGCTGCAATGGCCGCATCCAGTTTTTTCAGCTCGGGCGCGGGATCGGGGTAGGCCGTTGAAGTCCCAATATTGGCGTTGACCTTTGTCGAAAGCCCTTCCCCAACACCGCGGACCTTGAGGTTTTTATGGTTGATATTGGCACAGATGACAATGGTTCCCTTGGCCACACGCTCTCGGATTGTTTCAGCTGATAGCCCTTCTTGGCGTGCGACTTCCTTCATTTCTTCCGTAATGATACCGGCAAGGGCTGACTGTCTTTGAGTTTTCATGAAAATTTCCTCCTTGAAGATAATAAGAAAGAGACCGCTTTTTCCATAGAAAAGCGGTCCCTTGGTTGGTCTTTTTTCATCTCCAGCCCGGCCGGCACACTTTCCTACGTCGGTATTAACCGCATCAGGTACAAAGGGTCGGCCAAAGGGCCTCTCAGCGAATGCGCACCCCCAGTGTTACCGTGGACGCAAGAAGCGTCCATCTGCAGTCATTGTAACAGATGCTTTTGCAAAATGCAAACGGCCCATCCCTTTTGTTTCATGGATACAACGGAAACGAAAAGGGGTTTTCTTATGGCTCAAGACGGCGAAAACAAATAAATGAGAGAAAAAATACGGACTTGATTCAATGCTTCTGATAACGGGCTGTAGCATTATCCCATCCAATGATACGTCTTATTTTTCAGATAATTATACATTTCCCATTATCAAGTAAATTGTAGGGAAATTGGAGAAAAATTTATTTGTGATTATATTAAATTTGTTATATAATACAGGAGATTAGAGAGACTGAATGGAATGATATCGTTCATCCCAGATCAGTCACTTTTCTAAGAAAGAGGGGCTTTGAACAATGGCAAAAAAATTTAAGACCATGGATGGTAACACCGCCGCTGCGTATACTTCCTATGCGTTCAGTGATGTTGCCGCAATCTACCCGATCACTCCGTCTTCTCCGATGGCTGAAGTCAGCGATGAATGGGCTTCCCATGGAAAGAAGAACATCTTTGGTCGTCCTGTCAAGATCATGGAAATGCAGTCCGAAGCTGGTGCTTCCGGTGCTGTACACGGCTCCCTTGCCGCTGGTGCACTGACCACCACCTATACCGCATCCCAGGGTCTGCTCCTGATGATTCCGAACATGTATAAGATCGCTGGTGAACTGCTTCCTGCAGTTTTCAACGTCGCTGCTCGTGCACTGGCTACCAGCTCCCTGAACATCTTCGGCGACCATGCTGACGTTATGGCTTGCCGCCAGACCGGTTTTGCACTTCTTGCTGAATCCGGCGTACAGGAAGTCATGGACCTGACCGCTGTTGCCCATCTGGCTGCTATTAAAGGTCATGTTCCTTTCCTGAACTTCTTCGATGGGTTCCGTACTTCCCACGAAATCCAGAAGATTGAACTTTTGGACTATGATGACCTTGCTAAACTGATTGACTACGAAGCACTGGATAAATTCCGCAAACATGCCCTGAATCCGGATAACCCTGTTACCCGCGGTACGGCTCAGAACCCGGATATCTACTTCCAGACTCGCGAAGCTGTCAACAAATACTATGATGCCCTGCCTGAAATCGTTGAAGAATACATGGAAAAAATCAGCAAGCTGACTGGCCGTGATTATAAACTCTTCAACTACACCGGCGCTGCTGATGCAGAAAATGTCGTTGTTATGATGGGCAGCGGTGCTCAGACTGCTGAAGAAGTTGCCAAGATCCTTTGCGAACAAGGCGAAAAAGTCGGTGTCCTGAACGTTCACCTCTATCGTCCGTTCTCTGCTAAACACTTCCTGGCTGCTATGCCGAAGACTGTCAAGAGAATTGCTGTTCTTGACCGTACGAAGGAAGCTGGCGCAAACGGCGAACCGCTGTACCTCGATGTCCGTGATGTATACTACAACATGGCTGACAAACCCCTGATTGTTGGCGGCCGTTACGGCCTCGGCAGCAAGGAATTCTATCCTGGCGATGCCCTGGCTGTCTTCGACAACCTCAAGAAGGCTGAACCGAAAAACCACTTCACCGTTGGTATCGTTGATGATGTAACGAACACCTCCCTCACGAAGGAAAAAGTATTCGACATCACCCCGAAAGGCACCACGAGCTGCATGTTCTGGGGCCTCGGCAGCGATGGTACGGTTGGCGCCAACAAGAGCGCTATCAAAATCATCGGCGATAAGACCGATATGTACGCACAGGGCTACTTCGCTTATGACTCCAAGAAGTCCGGCGGTATTACCGTGTCCCACCTGCGTTTCGGTCATACTCCAATCCATATGCCGTTCCTTATCAACACGGCTGACTATGTAGCTGTTCATAACTCTTCTTATGTTCATCGCTACAACGTCATGGCTGGCCTGAAAGATGGCGGCACGTTCCTCCTGAACAGCCCTTGGACCGATGCAGAACTGGATAAGGAACTTCCAGGACAGCTGAAACGTTATCTTGTTGAACATAAGATCAACTTCTACACCATTGATGCTGTTAAGATTGCTGAAAGCATCGGCCTTGGCGGTCGTATCAACATGATCATGCAGGCTGCTTTCTTCAAACTGACCGGTATCATCCCTGTTGAAGATGCTGTGAAGTACCTGAAGGAATCCATCGTCACCAGCTATGGCAAGAAAGGCCAGAAGGTTGTTGACATGAACAACGCTGCTGTTGACCAGGGCGTCAATGCCATCCATAAGGTTGAAGTTCCTGCTGCTTGGGCAAATGCGGCTGATACGGAACTCTATCCGAAGACGGGCAACGCTTGGGTTGACGATGTCATGGTTCCCATGAACAAACAGGAAGGCCATGACCTGCCTGTCAGCAAACTCATGGGCCAGGTTGATGGTACGTTCCCTGCTGGTACGGCTGCTTATGAAAAACGCGGCATTGCAATCAATGTTCCTGAATGGAAGATTGAAAACTGCATTCAGTGCAACCAGTGCTCTTATGTCTGCCCGCACGCTGCTATCCGTCCTGTTCTCCTGAACGACGAAGAAGTAAAGGCTGCTCCTGCAGAATTTACGACTAAACCGGCTGTTGGCGCTAAGGACCTGCACTTCCGCATGATGGTTTCCCCCATGGACTGCCAAGGCTGCGGCAACTGCGTAGACGCTTGCCCGGCTAAGGAAAAAGCCCTTGTCATGATGCCGTTTGCTACCCAGGAACATCTGAAAGATGCTTGGGAATATGGCATCAAGAAGGTCTCTGCAAAGACCAACCCGATGAATAAATACACCGTTAAGGGCAGCCAGTTCGAACAGCCGCTGCTTGAGTTCTCCGGTGCCTGCGCAGGCTGCGGCGAAACTCCGTATGCTAAACTGGTAACCCAGCTCTATGGTGACCGCATGATGATTGCTAACGCTACGGGCTGCTCCTCCATTTGGGGTGCTTCCGCTCCTTCCATGCCGTACACCAAGAACCATAAGGGTCATGGTCCTGCCTGGGCTAACTCCCTGTTCGAAGACAATGCTGAATATGGTCTGGGTATGTATCTCGGTGTCAAAGCCGTTCGTGAACGCCTGGCTCAGGAAATGGAAGCCGTTAAGGATTCCGTCAGCGCTGACCTGAAAGCTGCTATGGAAGACTGGATTGCTAACGCTGAAGTTGGCGAAGGCAGCCGTGAACGCGCTGAAAAGCTCGAAGCTCTGCTCCAAGCTGAAAAGAGCGGTAACGACAAACTCGAAGCCATCTACAACGACAAACAGTTCTTCGTTAAACGTTCCCAGTGGATCTTTGGTGGTGACGGCTGGGCTTACGATATCGGTTACGGCGGATTGGATCACGTCCTCGCTTCCGGCGATGATGTCAACGTTCTTGTCTTCGATACCGAAGTTTACTCCAACACGGGCGGCCAGTCCTCCAAGTCCACGCCGGAAGCTGCTGTTGCTAAGTTCGCTGCCAGCGGTAAGAGAACCAAGAAAAAGGATCTCGGCATGATGGCTATGAGCTACGGTTATGTCTATGTTGCTCAAATCAACATGGGTGCTGATAAGAACCAGGCCCTGAAGGCAATCAAGGAAGCTGAAGCTTACCATGGTCCTTCCCTCATCATTGCTTACGCTCCGTGCATCAACCACGGTATCAAACGTGGCATGGGTCACTCCCAGCTCGAAGCAAAGGCAGCCGTTGATTGCGGTTACTGGTGCAACTACCGTTATAATCCTGAACTGAAGGAACAGGGACAGAAGTCCTTCTTCCTCGACAGCAAGGCTCCGAACTTCGATGAATTCGAAAACTTCCTGAAGGGCGAAGTTCGTTATGCATCCCTGGCTAAAGCCTTCCCGGATCAGGCTGAAGAACTCTTCGCTAAGACGAAGAAAGATGCTCAAGAACGCCGCGCTGGCTATGAAAAGCTGGACGCTGAATAATTGAGTCTTCAAAAGACCGTCGCATTTGCGGCGGTCTTTTTTTAGAAAAAAAGGGAATCCCCATCCAAACCTTGTTTGGATGGGGATTCCCTTTTGCTGTTTCTCTATGATGATGGTATGTCTGGTGCAGAAATGCGCTTCTATCGGCTTCTGTGACACCGTCCGGTGGTCTATTTCCATAGGGCTTTAGCCTTCCAATCTTTTGGCTTCTGGTCTTTTGCCTTCCGGTCTTTTCCCTTAGAACTCGATTTCTCCAAAATCGATCCGCCCCACCAGGGTGGTAAGCGCATCGCCGATCGATTCGCGAGCTCCCTTTGCGCCTTGGAAAGAGCAAAGCGAGAGATCGTGACAGGGCGCTTATCCAGGGAGCGCGACAAAGGCGGAGCGCGAGTCGGATTAACCCTTACAGCCGCACAAGTATAAATCCATTGCGGCTGCAGAAGTAAAGGAACCGTTTTCGTGTAAGAAGGTGTTGCAAACATTTTTTCTTAGTAGGATTGTAAATCGCATGATAGCATGCCCTTTCGGTGGTGGATGAGGAGCGCAGCGACGTTTCCTTACGAACGGTAGTGAGGACCATTCGCCCGAAGTTTCGAAGGACGCTTTTGGAGCGATAGCGGAAGTCCGAGAAACCTGTTTGAGGGCGAAATTAATTCGGCGCCCACGACCGAAGGGAGACAGTTTGGCGCCGGCCTTACGGTCTTTTCCCTCACAATTTTTTTGTCCCATTTGCTTTTTTCAAATATGGCCTAGACGTAGTCAGATGCTAGGAGCACCCGGCCTCATCGACGACGGCATACGGTTTGTGTATGTCGAGGCGATTGAGGTCGTGGGCGACAACGCAGATGGCTGCGTCTAGGTCCATAGGCTGATAAAAGCTTCTTGCCTGATAAGCTGGGCGCTGGAGGTGACGACACGAGGTTAGGAGGGAAAGCGCCCAGGCGTAAGGTATCCCCCAATCAGAAACGAAACAAACTACGAATCGTCATGCTACCATTGCATCATAAAAATGAGAAATTGAGCAATGGTGGCACGCTTTTTTGGAGTATCGGCGCGATTTGTGCGCCGACTCCTCCAACCTTTCCAAAGAGAAAACACCCCTTACCCGCGGCAATGGGTAAGGGGTGTTTCCCGTAAGAAGAGAAGCGAACGAGGAAAACTATGATCCATAGCATTCCTTTTCGACAGTACGCAAATCAGTCTCCTACATTTGGCAGCGGGCCACCCGGATTCTTTTTCTGCCAGAGATAGCAGAGGACGAGGATGCCGATGCCGGCGATATCGGTCATACTGCCAGGAATGATGAGGCACAGGCCGCCAATAAAGAAGGCGATACGCTGCAGTGCGGTCAGGGGATGCTGGCAGAATCCAATCATGGCCAGTGACAGGCCCCACATGCCGATAATAGCTGTGACCATGGCCATCAGGATCATGGGTACCGTGGCATTGATCATGAGGAGCTGCGGTGCCAATACGAAAATGTAGGGCACGACGAAGGCGGCAATGGCCAGTTTTGCTGCCGTAACGCCTGTTTTCATGGGGTTGGAGCCAGCAATCCCGGATCCGGCATAAGCAGCTAAGGCAACTGGCGGCGTAACGTCTGCGACGATCCCAAAGTAGAAGGCAAACATATGGGCCGCAAGAACCGGAACCTTCATCTGAACGAGGGCTGGGGCTGCAATTGTCGAGGTGATGACGTAGTTTGCCGTCGTCGGAACGCCCATGCCGAGGATCAGGGAGGTAATCATCGTAAAGAACATGGCCGGAATCATCTTGCCTTGAGCAAGGTCAAGCAGAGCCGTAGCAAGTTTTAGGCCGACGCCGGTCTTTGTGACGACGCCGATGATGATGCCTGCCGAAGCGCAGGCAATGAGGACACCCAGTACGGATTGGGACCCTTCAACCAGGCCATTTATAAACTGTGCAAAGGTAATGCGCGTATTCTTTCTCATGCAGGCACAGACAATCGTCAGGCCAATGGCATAAAGGGCAGCACGCATCGGAGTATAGCCTGATACAAGCAGGTAAACGATGACAATCAGGGGAACCGCCAGATGACCTTTTTCCCGGAGTAAGGGGCCAAATTTTGGAAGCTGGTCGCGAAGCGTTCCTTTAAGGCCGTATTTCTTGGCTTCATAATGGACGCTCAGCCAAATCCCTGTGTAGTAGAGAAGGGCCGGAATGACGGCCGCTTTAACAACTTCGATGTAAGGGACACCAACAAATTCTGCCATCAAGAAGGCCGCAGCACCCATGACCGGCGGCATAAGCTGACCGCCTGTGGAGGCCGCCGCTTCAACTGCTCCGGCAAAGGAAGGACGATAGCCCAGTTTTTTCATCATGGGAATCGTAAAAGATCCGGTACCAGCAACGTTTGCTACAGACGAACCGGAAACTGTCCCCATCAGACCGCTTGACAGAACGGCAACTTTAGCCGGGCCGCCAATGGCCCAGCCTGCAAGGGCATTGGCCATATCGATGAAGAACTTGCCAAGGCCCGTGGCATCAAGATAAGCACCAAAGAGGATGAAGAGGTAGATAAAAGTGGACGATACCCCCATGGGTACACCGAAGATGCCTTCTGTCGTAAAGAAGAGGTGACTGACAAGTTCGTCAAAGCCAACGCCGCGGTGGGCGAGAATCCCCGGCATATAAGGGCCGAGGAAGGCATAGGCTACAAAGATGAGCGCAACGGTCAGCATCGGCCAGCCGACTGTGCGGCGTGTTGCTTCAAAGACCATGAGGACACCAATGATGCCCACGATGATATCTGTCTGGGTATTGAGACCCGCACGCAGGACCAGTTCCTGGTAGTTCAGGAGCAGATAGCCTGTGGTGCCAATCCCTAGAAGGGCACAAATGACATCAATGGGATTCATGGAAGAACGGGACCAGGATTTGCGTCCTGGGTAAAGGAGAAAAATCAGCGTCAAGCCAAACATCAAATGGATGGTGCGCTGCAGATGGGCGTCAAGCACCCCAAAGATTGCAGTATACAGCTGGAAACAGGCAAAGAGGATGCAAATGCCGGAAATGATATAGTGCCAGGCACCTACGGGGTTTCTCTTGTCTGATTCCTTATCATATTTTTTCATGACTTCTTCCGCAGACATTTCTTGGGGCGCTGTCTGTTTCTTTTCTTCTGTCATAGTGAGAGCCACTTCCTTTCTCCAGTTCATGATTCCATGAACCAGAAAGTATATCGTTTCATGCTGAGCACATCAACGCGTGTGCCTTGACCAAATTGATTCACAAGATCAATGGTCCTGTTTCCATAGGTGACGCTGGGGCGGGCCTCGCTGGCCGCCCGAAAGGCAATCTTTTCATAGGGCCGGTTCATGATCATCTCAAATTTACCCTCTTTTTTTAATGGTTTGAAGGCGCCGTCCGTGAGACTATAGGGAAGGCCAACTCCATAAGATTCATAGATGGTGTGGGTCATGGTCATGTTATGGGGCCCATTGATCCGGAAGTATTCATAGCAGGGGGTCTGTTGGACCGAATGCTTATAATGGTAAACCCATTCGTCTCCTTCGTTGACGGAAAAGACTACAGGCGCTGCACCGTCAGAAGGTTTCAGGACGAGGATGAGCCTTGTTGCGTACCATGAGAAGGAGACTCCTGCAAGAAGGAGAATCAAAATAATGAAAAACAGGGTTTTTTTAAAAAAAGACCGAACCCCACTGGAGGGTGGTGTCCGGTCTGTGCAATTTGCCATATGAGATCGCCGCTTTTTACTTATTTTTCATTAAAGAACTTTTCAGCACCTTTGTTCAGAGGAATGGACATGCCTTCCTTGGCCGTTTCCTTGGTGATGAGTTTTGCAACGTTGTGAGCTGCTTTCATCCGGTCAAGATTGGAATAAAGAGCTTTCACAATATCGTAGCCCAGTTCATCGCTCATCTTATCTGTAACAACGAGCATGCACTTGACCGCAACAGCTTCTACGTCAGTGTCTACATTATTGTAAGTCTTGGCAGGAATCTTGATCTTGGTGTAGTACGGATATTTTTTGATCAAGGCATCAGCCATGGCAGAATCAACGGGCAGGAGCACGACTTCATGCTGGGTAGCAAGGTCCTGGATTGCTGCCGTAGGGAATCCGGCTGTTACAAAAGCAACATCCACATTGCCGTCCTTCAAGGCAGAAGCGGCTTCCCCAAAGGAAAGGTACTGGACCTTGATGTCATCGTAGGTGATTCCGGCTGCTTCGAGGATCTGACGGGCGTTGGCTTCCGTCCCGGAGCCAGCAGCCCCAACAGCGACGCGTTTGCCCTTGATATCAGCAAATGTCTTGATGCCCGTCTTTTTTGTCGTTACAATCTGGATTGTTTCCGGATAAAGGGTGGCAAGGCCTTTAAGATTCTTTACTGCTTTATCCTTGAACATTTCAACGCCATTTACGGCATAGTAGGAAATATCGTTTTGGATAAAGCCGATATCAACCTTGCCTTCTTTTAAGAGATTGACGTTTGCGACGGAAGCGCCTGTGGATTGAGCCGAAGCATTGGCGCCTTTGACATTTTTGTTAAGGATATCAGCCAAGGCCCCGCCCAAAGGATAATAGGTCCCAGACGTACCGCCTGTTGCGATGTTGATGAATTTCTTTTCACCGCCGCTGCTTTCCTTTTTGTCACCGCCGCCGCAGCCAGCGATCAGAGCGGTTGCTGCTGCCATTGCGAGGAATGCCGCTACCATTTTTTTTGCTTTCATCGTTCTCTCCTCCATCCATACAGTGTAATAAAAAAACAGACCAACGAAAACACCGAACAATAGAAAAAGTCTTTCCGTGCCTTGTTCGTTATGAATAGTGTAACCTTTATGTTACAAAAAGTCAAGAATAAGACAGCATAGTTGTTATGTAACATATGAGACTGTTTTTGTATAGTGGAGTTTGCATACAATGTGCAAAACAGAAACTGAATCAAGGATTCCCGTCATAAAAATGGGACGTTAGGTGGATAAAAAGAAGCCTTTTAAGCAAAAAAAACTTTAATTAAGAATTAATATTGGTAGTAAGAATCTATTTTTTCCTAGTTTTAATGGGAAGAATCAAGGCATTGATCTGATTTCTGATAACGAGCTCATCCTTTTTGTAATCATAGAAAAAAGCAAGGATATGACAGAAATACAAAAGAAATACAATCCAAAGTAAAATCTTTTATATAAACACAAAAGTCTTTTAATAATAGACTTAAACAGAGAAAAAAATAAAAAAGATTTTTGGAACCAAATTTAAGCTTAAAAATGATAATTTAGAGATAGCAAATAATGTTCGATATATTTCGAACGATAATTTTATTTCATGAAAAATATATGACTATTTGATGAAACGTACTTTTTTTTTGCTGCCATTAGGACGTGTAAAATCCGCGTAAAAATAGGAGGAATCAGGTCAGTTCCCATAGCTTGATGGAAAAAGTTGTGGTAAAATCATGTAATAGACAAGTAAATAATTTGTAATGAAATGGTAGACCGCATCCAGTATGATCTATGTTAACGGGGGAGATTACCTTGCTTCAATTTTTCTTGTTCCTTGGTGGGATTTCGCTCTTTCTTTACGGTATGCAGCTCATGGGCGACGGCCTGCAGGCTGCTGCCGGCAGTAAGCTCCAGCGGATTTTAGGGGCACTGACGAAGCGCACGATTTATGGTGTTGCCTTAGGTGCCGGCGTCACAAGCATTTTACAGTCTTCGAGCGCAACAACGGTCATGACCGTGGGGCTTGTCAACGCAGGTCTCATGAACCTGCAGCAAGCCTTTGGGATTGTCATGGGGGCCAATATTGGGACAACCATTACGGCTCAGCTCATTGCGTTCAAGCTGACAGATTATATCACTTTGCTCCTTGCCATCGGCTTTTTGATCCGTACAGTGGCAAAGAAACGACAAATGAAAGATATTGGCCAAGTACTCATGGGGTTTGGTATCCTCATGTTAGGGATGGCGATGATGAGCAATTCCGTGGCTCCCCTGCGTCATAATACGGCCGTTGTGGAATTTATCGGCCGCTTCTCCACACACCCCATCCTGGGCCTTTTGGTTGGTCTATGTATGACAGTTGTCATCCAGTCCTCTTCAGCAACGGTCGGTATCCTGATGGCCATGGCCGGTCAAGGTCTTATCCCGCTGGAAGGGGCTGTCCCTGTCTTGCTGGGGGATAACATCGGGACGTGTATTACCGCCGTTTTGGCAACCCTGCAGGCCAACATCAATGCAAAACGTGTGGCCCTTTCCCATGTGCTCTTCAATTTAATCGGGAGTATCATCGCCATTGCTTTATTGAGCCAGTTTTTGGCTTTGGTCTTGAAGATTTCTCCAGCGGGAAATATCTCCCGACAGATTGCAAACGCCCATACAGTATTTAACGTTGTAAATACCATTCTTTTCCTGCCTTTTGCGGGACAGTTCACGAAACTCATTGAAAAGATCATGCCCAATAAAAATGGCGAGATCTCCTACCAGCCCAAGTTCCTCAATGAAAGCATGCTCGATACACCGGCCATTGCTTTAAGCCTTGCAAGAAAAGAAGTGAGCCGTATGGGAAGCCTTGCCTTGGGCAATACCAAACGGGCTTTCAGCTGTATCAATCAGTATGATTCCAAAAAGGTCAAGTATATTAAGGAACATGAACCGGTCATTGACAACTTGGAAGAAGCCATTACGGTCTATTTGACAAAGATGTCGGAAAAGAACCTCAGCGTGGAACTGACCAATATCCATACAGGTCTGCTTCACTGCTGCATGGATTTGGAGCGTATTGGAGATCATGCCGAAACCATTGCCAAGCGAGTCAAGTCCATGAATGAAGACGGAATTTCATTTTCTCCGGAAGCTGCGGAAGAGATGAAGGAAATCGGGGACATGGTCATACGGACCACGGCGGATGCCCTTCAGGCCCTGGAAGATAATGATGTAAATCTTGCCAAGACGGCACTTGCCCGTTCCCATGAAGTCCGGAAAAAGGAAAAAGCCATGCGCCGCTCCCATGTGGACCGACTTAATCGTGGCGTTTGTACGCCGGAAACGGGGTTTGTCATGCTGGAACTCTTGCTTAATATGAAACGTGTTTCCGATCACGCCCAAAATCTGTGCGAAATCGTGCTGGGTGAGTTCTGATTCTTATTTGAATGAAACCGTGCTGTGAAGGATGATGCTTCATGGCACGGTTTTCCCTTTCCCAAAAACTATATGCCTGCAGGGCTTTATTCTTGTGCTGCAGGCGATTTCTTTCATTGATCATCTTACAAGAAAGGAAGAACGGAGGTATTTACCGGCTAACCAAAATGAGAAAAAATGGTCCAATCCATCTTGACAAGGTTTTGGAAAATGCTTTCTTGACGGGAGCTGGACTTCCTGCTACGATAAATACCGTATAAATAAAAAAACACTATATATAGTGAGTAATTGAAAACCGAACAACAAGATATTGAAAAGGGGAGACGATTATGGAAGTTCAGGAATGGCTTGGCGCAGATAATCAGCTGGGTCTTGATATTTGGCAAAACAAGTACCGCGATGACAGTGAAACTTTTGATGCCTGGCTGGACAGGGTAAGCGGCGGTGATGAGCAAGTCCGGGAATTGATCAAGGAACAAAAATTCCTCTTTGGAGGACGCATCCTGGCTAACCGAGGCCTTGAAAACAAGGGAAAGAAGATTACCCTTTCCAATTGTTATGTGGTAGAACCGCCGGAAGACAGCATTGAGAGCATCTTTGACAGGGCAGGGAAACTGGCTCGGACCTATAGTTACGGTGGGGGCTGTGGCATTGATATATCAAAATTGAGCCCTAAAGGAGCCCATATCAACAACGCGGCCAAGCAGACGAGCGGTTCCATTTCCTTCATGACCCTTTATTCCCTTGTAACAGAGCTGATTGGGCAAAATGGGCGCCGTGGAGCCCTCATGATTTCCATTGATTGTTCCCATCCTGATGTTGTTGACTTCATTAAATTGAAGACAGACCTGGATAAAGTGACAAAAGCCAATATTTCCGTTCGGATCAGTGGCGACTTCATGGAGGCCGTGAAAGAAAACCGCAAGTTCCGCCTTCATTATACGCGCAAAGAAACGGGCGAGACCATCGAGTCCTTGGTAGATGCGGCGGAGGTCTTCCATCTTCTTGCGGAGACGAACTGGGATTACGCGGAACCGGGTGCGCTCTTCTGGGACCGGATTACAAGCTGGAACCTATTGTCCAACACTAAATCCTTCCAGTTTGCCGGTGTCAATCCCTGTGCGGAAGAACCCCTTCCAGCAGGCGGTTCCTGTCTTCTTGGCAGCATGAACCTTGCGGAATTTGTCAAGGACCCATTCACGGAAGAGGCTTCTTTTGATCAGGAAGGATTCAAGCAAGCAATCCATGTGGCTGTCCGAGCCTTGAATGATGTACTTGAAGAGGGGCTCCCGCTCCATCCCTTGGAAGAACAGCGGGAAAGTGTTGCCAAATGGCGCCAGATTGGCCTTGGCATTATGGGCCTTGGTGATATGCTCCTTAAAATGGGCCTGACCTACGGCAGTAAGGAAGCGGTTGATTTTTGTCATACCTTGGGCTTTACTATGGCAGATACGGCCATTGCTTCTTCTGCCCTTCTTGCCAAAGAGCGCGGCTCTTATGAGCAGTTTTGCGCAGAAGAAGTGATGGAAACCCCTTATTTCAAAGCCAATACGACGGAAGAAACCGTACAGCTTGTGAAATCATATGGCCTTCGCAATTCCCAGCTTCTGACCATTGCGCCGACGGGAACCCTTTCAACGATGCTGGGTATTTCCGGCGGCATTGAGCCGATTTATGCAAACTATTATGAGCGTAAAACAGAATCCCTTCATGCGGCCGATGTCTATTACAAGGTCTATACGCCCATTGTGGAACGCTATATGAAGCAGCATGATCTCAAGGATGACTCCCAGCTGCCTTCTTATTTCGTCACGGCTATGACCCTTCCCTATGAGGATCGTATCGCCATGCAGGCCGCTTTCCAGCAGCATATTGACGCTTCAATCAGTTCAACTGTCAATGTCCCCAACAGCTTTACTGTTGAAGATACGGAACATCTTTACCTGCTTGCCTATGAAAGCGGCTGCAAGGGTGTCACCATTTTCCGTGATGGCTGCAAGCGTGCCGGTATCCTCACGACGCATGTGGAAGATCATAAAAAAGAGGCCCCCATTGCAGGGGAAGGCCTTGCCCGCGGAGAAATCGTTGCCATTGATGACCATGTCATCGGCAAGAAACGAAAACTGATCACTGGCTGCGGCAGTTTGCACTGCATGGCCTTTTTTGATCCAGAAACAGGAGCCCTTCTGGAAACCTACTTGAGCAAAGGATCCACCGGCGGCTGCAACAATTTCATGATTGGTTTGTCCCGGATGATTTCCATTGCGGCCCGTGCTGGTATTGATATCTATACCATCATTGATCAGCTCAATTCCACGGGCAACTGCCCCAGTTATGCCGTGCGGCGGATCACAAGAGGGGATACAAGCCGTGGGTCATGCTGTCCCTTGGCGGTTGGTAATGCGCTCCTTGATATGTATAACGAAGTACAGCAGGAACTGACAGGCAAAACTGCCCCTCAGATTCCCACCAAAGAAGTGAAAAAAGCCGTCACCAAAAAAGTACGGGCGGAAGATATTTTTTGCCCTCAATGCGGGGAACCCCTTGTCTTTGAAGGAGGCTGCAATACCTGTAAGAACTGTGGATGGAGTAAGTGCTACTAAAGCCGTGCCGCAGTAAAAACATCCTTGACGGAACCGCTGCCATCTGGTATAATTCTCTTCGTTGCGGAAGTAGCTCAGTGGTAGAGCATCACCTTGCCAAGGTGGGGGTCGCGAGTTCGAATCTCGTTTTCCGCTCCAATGAAACGCTCATCCCGCAGTTTGTGACTGCGGGATTTTTTCTTTATTTTTGAAAGGAACGATATGCACCGTTTTCTTACTCTTTTGCAAAAAGATCTGCGATATTTTCTCTATTTGGAAGGGCTCCTCATGCTTTTCCGAGTGGCTTTTCTCGTTCTTTTCCGCAGCCAGCTGAATGCGGTTTCCGCTTCAGAAATCCTCTATGCCCTTTATCTTGGCTTTCGCATCAGTCTTAAGACGACGGTCCTTCTTGTGGGGCTTCCTTTTCTTTTGGCAACCGTACCGGGAAGCTTCTCTTCCCGCTATCCGGAAAAAGCCGTGAGGACCCTCCTTACAGGCCTTTCCCTCTTTGTCATGACCTTTCTTTTTGTGGCGCGCATTCCCTACTATGCCATTTTCCAGGAAACATACAACATCATGCTCTTTAACGGCATGAAAGATGATATGCATGCCATTTGGGATACAGCCGTAAAAGAATATCAGCTTTTCCCGCGCCTTGTGGGTGTCCTCCTTCTATCGGCCCTTGTCATCCATCTTTGGCATCGGCTGCAGGAACGAAAGGGCATTGCGCCTCAGCGCCGCGTCAAGGCCCTTTTTGCTGGTGCGCTGCTTTTCATCCCTATTTTTGCCATCTTCTGCCGCTTTGGCGGCGGCTTTCATTCCGATGATGGAATCCACTGGGAAAGCGCAGCCCGCACCAAATCGAAACTCCTCAATGAAGCCATCCTCGATGATGGACAGGCCCTGTACCGCGCCTATGCCACCCATAAACGGGCGACGGAAAAAGTTCTGCGCCCCCTTACGGTGGAGGAAGTGCGGGCGGCCATTTGGCTTCTTGGCGGCAATGGGAACGCGGCGACCATCGATGAAGCCTTTACGCGCACCAAAAAGACGGTAGCCCGCGTCAAGCGGCCCCGCCATGTCGTGGTCATCTTAGGGGAAAACTATGCCCTCTGGCCCCTTTTGCCTTCCTATGAGGATATGAACCTTGCCTCAACGGGGAAATTCCTTGAAGCGCACGGGGCCCATACGTACCAGTTCCTCGCAAACAGTACGGGGACCATGACGAGCCTCAATGGATTCGTTACAGGCCTTCCCGATGTTGGCCTTTACGTCAACTATATCATGGGAAAGAACGGGGATCCCGTCGACGGCCTCGGCATCGGCGCCGTCATGAAGAAGATGGGCTACCGGACCCAGTTCTGGTATGGCGGCCTGCGCAGCTGGCAGGATATTGAAAAATTTACGCGCCGCGAAGGCTTTGATGAATTCCACTGTGCCGACGAATTCTCCGGCCTTGGAGAAAGCTCTTCCTGGGGGATTGCCGACGGCCCCTTCTTTGAGGAAGTGCTGAAGGCCATGCAAAAAGATGAGGAAGATACCTTTTACTTCATCCTTACAACGAGCAACCATCCGCCCTTTGCTTTTGATGTGGACAGCAAGGGATTTTCCCGGGACCGTGTAGCTAAAAAGCGGGGACCTGCCATTCCCAAGGACAAGAAGACTTTGGACCAGCTGGGCCATATCTGGTATGCCGACGACGTGATGGGAAAATTCATCAAAGCCGCCGAAGCCTATGACCCATCCACCCTTTTTGTCGTTACAGGCGATCACGCGGAGCGCTTCAATTTCAGCAACGATGTTTCCTTATGGGAAAAAAGCGGCATTCCCTGCTTCTTCTATGGCGCTGGCATTACTACGGACCTCTTTGCCAAAGACGCCGCCGGCAGCCATCTCCAGATTGCGCCGACCTTGGCAGAACTCATCCTGCCCCAAGGAGAGACCTATGAATCCCTGCTTCCCTCCCTTTTTGATTCCCGGCGAGCCTTCAACCATCGCCTTTATATTGAGAATGGACAAATCGGCGAAGAAAAGGACCTCAAAGATAAGGAATTCAAGGCAGAAATCGAAGCGGCCCGGACCATTGCCATTTGGAGAATCAAAAATGGCAATGCGATTAGGTCAATCGAATAAACGGCGGTATAAGTCTATTTTAGGAAGATAACCGTCGAATGCACAAGGGAGGCGGCAGGAATTCCTGCCGCCTCCCTTGTGCTCCTGCCATTTCCATTGTATGATAAGGAGTATGTGAAGTGTCAGACGACAGGAGAGTAGATTATGGACGAAATTGCCATTGTCCTTGCTTGTGATGATCGCTATGCCCAGCACGCAGCCGTTGCAGCAGCTTCTATGCTGCTTTGCCATACAGATTCCAGGCCCCTTCATTTTTATCTCTTTGATGATGGAATCACCGGTGTAAAAAAAGAGATGGTGGAGCGCACCATCAAGGACCTCAAAGGTCTTGTGACTTTTATTGATACAAAGGGCATTGCCGTAGATGCCTACACAAGCGGTCATATCCATAAGGCGGCTTACCTTCGCCTTCTTATTGCAAAACTTTTGCCCTTAGCGGTTGCAAAGGCCCTTTATTTTGATACGGATCTTGTGGTAAAGGATGATGTGGCAAAGCTGTGGGACTTTCCTCTTGACGGTCATCCTATTGGTGCCGTCAAGGATTTTGGTATCATGGCTTCATCAAGGATGCGCCGCCAAAAAGCGGAATCTTTAGGCCTGCCCTTGGGCGCTCCTTATTTTAATTCGGGCGTTATGATCATGGATCTTGCTGCCTTTCGGAAAGAAGGCTATGGGGAGAAGGTCCTGCAATGCGTCACGAGCCATGCCTACCGCCATCACGACCAAGATGGGCTCAATAAAGTCTTTATGGGGAATTGGTCTATTTTGCCCCTTCGCTGGAATGTCATTCCTCCTGTTTTTGGCATGCCCCTAAAGGTCCTCAAAAAAGGGGCTTTGCGGCTTGAAGCAATCGAGGCCCTGCAAAACCCGGCCGTCATCCACTGGGCAGGGCGCTATAAACCGTGGGAATTTCAGATATCGGAGCATTTTAACCGTGCCTATTACGACGTCCTCAAAAAGACGGCTTTTTGCGACGCACCCATGCCACAGCCCGGGGATATGACGGGGAAATCCCTGTGGCGTCAGGAAATGCGGATTCGTTTGGGAAAAATCTGGACACGGCTTCTGGGGAAAAAATAAGGCGACAACCTAACGCGAAAATCGCTCCCAACGAAAGGAATTTGAATCAAGAGGAGTATGATGATGAAAAAGAAGTTAAGTGGGTACTCGCTTACAGCGCTGACCCTTGCCATGTGCACGCAGCGCATGTCCATTGCGGTGGGGAATATTTTCTATGGTCTTGCCATTGTACTGTTTCTCGTTGATGTTATCGAGCGCAGGCGCCGCGGGGAAACCTTTCATTTGGCGCCGCACGTAAAGCACTATTTTTGGGCCTATGCCTTTTTTGCCCTGACCCTGTTGCCGTCGGCCCTTTTGAGCCCTGATGTGAGTTTTTCCTTTGGGAAATATCTCAATTCCATAGTGGGCCGCATTGTTGTCCTTCCCATGCTGCTCTTTCTCGATGTCGATGAAAAAGCCATCAAAAAGGCGCTTCTCTGTTTCATTGCTTTTATTGCCTTTGATGGACTCTGTACTTTTGGTGAACGGCTCATTACGGGAGCTGACCGTGCCCATGGCTTGGGGGATGGGTGGCTGCGTCATGCTAGTATTGTTGCTACCGTTTTTCCTGCAAGCATTATCCTTTGGCTGCAAAAGGCGGAAAAGATTTTCCACAGGAATGGGCTTCTAGTGGCAGCCGTTCTCATTGTCCTAGGCGCCATTGGCAGCGGCACAAGAAGCTCTTGGGTGGGCATTTTCGTATCTGTGATTCTTGTGACCGCAGAGAGTTTGCGGGAACGAAATTCAAGGATTGTCGCGGTCCTTTTGGCATTAAGCTGCTCTTTTGCCGTGATTGCCGCAAGTCCCGCCCTTTCCCAACGGTTTTTTTCTATTTCGAATGTGACGACTGATCGGTCCAATGGAGACCGAATCGAAGCATGGAAGAAAGCGGCTGTCATGATTCAGGATAAACCGGTCTTTGGTTTTGGCATCCTCCAAGGGGGGAAGGCCTATCTGGCCCATTACCGCACCAAGGCTGATACGCAGGGCTTGCATCATTTTCATAACATTTATGTCCAAACGGCCGTGGACAGCGGTCTTGTCGGCCTTATGGGACTTGCTTCCTGGATCCTTTCCTCCTTTTATCTTTTTCGTCATGTGGAAAATCCCTATGCGTTTGCAGGATTTTGTGCTTGGATAGGATTTTGCACAGTGGGGATGTTTGATTACACGCTGGGTATGTCTGCTGCTGTAAAGACCCTTCTTTTCATGACAGGATGCTGCTTACGATTGGAAACTTCCTTAGGCAATAAGGAGGAGAAGACGTTATGATTTTTAATCATTCCATTATCAATGCAGCAAAAGCGGCAGAAAGAAGCGAGAGTGTTTCCCGCAATTTTCATGACCTTGGAATTGAACCAAACTTTTTTGAAGCCATTATGGGAAATGAACTCAATGAAACCCAGTTAAAGGAATGCCGCGGGGATAACGGTCTTCTTACTATTGGAGAAGTTGGGTGCGTTTTATCCCATTTAAAGGTGTGCAAAGATTTTTTATCAACGAATGCACCTTATTGGACTATTTTTGAAGATGATATTCATCTATCTAATGAATTTTTAGATGCTTATCCGAGAATTGAATCGTTTATGAATTCTCAGATAGAACCTAGCGTCTTGCTCCTAAGAAGAAATAATGGCAAAGGAAAAGTTGTGTACCCATTAGGTGGTAATCATCATGTTCTTCATATGCTAGCAGGTACAATGGCATGCGGGTATATTATCAATCGAAAGGCTGCTGAGAATCTGGTGAAGGCATTAATTCCTGTAAGAATAGAATATGATGCTTGGGCCATTTATCAACAACTGGGATACATAAAATTATATAGTACAGATTTCAATTACGTTGAACTCAATCCTACTATGTCTTCTAATTCTATAATTGATCAAATGGAAAAACGTTATGACGATAGTTGTCAATTTCCAAAAAAAATTAAAGATGGAAATGTAAAGGCCTTATACAATCAAAATAGTCCATCGCAAAAAATTATACTCCAATTGAAGCGTGTAGTACGGCACTTACAAGAGTTATATTATGATGAATATAGACACTAAGCCACGTAATAGAATAAAAAAGATTTTTCTTGACGGTATCATGCATCTGGGTGATGTCATTACAGCAGCGTCTGTGATTCCCGTTCTCAAGGAACAGTATCCTCATAGTGAAATCCACTACTTGGTGAAAGATTCCGTCGCTCTGCCTGCCTCTTTGATCTGTGGTGTCGATCGTGTTATTCCTTATACCTATCAAAGCGGCGGAGGGGCCTTGGATGTAATCCGAATGGGGAAAAAGTTGTCCCAAGAGGGCTATGATTTGGGGATTTCCCTCGATCCTAGGGAGCGGGTTACCCTCATGAAATGGATTGCTCGCATTCCCCTTCGGCTCAGTATGGAGCGTGCCTTAGGCTGGGAACTGGGTTGGGAAAAGTGGTTTTATACCCAGGACCTTTCTTATCGAGCGTCTTGGGATTATAAAAATCACCGCATGGGAGAAAGCTATCAGCGTCTCATGCGGGATTATTTTGGTGATGAATCACAGGAATTCATTCCTCCTGCCCTTGTCCCATCAGCCTCAAAGGATCTTGCCGCCGCTGATGCCCTGCTTGCTGGATGTTCTGCCAAGGGACCAAAGGTGCTTTTTTGCGTGGAGACGACCGCAAAGGCAAAGGACTGGCGGGCTGAAAAATTCGCCGCCCTTGCTGACTGGCTCATCACGAGCTATGATGCGTCCGTCATCATAACGGGCATTGAAGCGCATCGTCCTAAGATGGACGCCATCAAAAACCGGATGAAGCATCCCGAAAGCATCATCGATACCCTGGGAAAAACGACCTTTCCCGCTTTGGTGGCGCTTATGAGACGGGCCGACTGCGCCATTACCCTCGATACGGGCACAACCCATATTGCCGCCGCGGCAGGGTGTCCCGTCCTGACAATTTTTACCTTTAACTCCCCTGAGATCTATCAGGGATGTGGGGAACGAACTTGGGCTGTCAGCGGTCATGTTCCCTGTTCGGGAAAGCATGTTTGCATCGGACCCAAGAAATGTCCAAAGAACCTTTGCGAAGAAAGTGTGACCTTATCTATGGTCCAAGAGACTGTGAAGGAGATGCTTGAATCCCTATGAAAACGTTTGAAGACGGTTACTTTGTCCCCGCCCGTTTCCTAAAAGGGGTGGAGACCTTTTCAAAAAACGCGGAAAAGACGGACAAAGCGCCCTTGCACGTTGCCTATAACGTCAATGACGGCTATTTTCAGATCATGGGCGCAAGCCTTGTCAGTGTCCTTGAAAATAATGCCCATCGTGCGGTGATGTTTCACATCTTTACTGATGGGTACAGCAAGGAAAATGCCCAAAAGATGGAGCAGCTGGCTGACCGCTATGGCTGCGTCATCAAGCTCTATACCCTTCATATGGAGCCCTTTGCTGATTTTCATGTCAAAGTGGAGCGTTTTTCCCGGATTACTTATGGAAGGATTGTGATGCCCCTCATCCTTGCTGCAGAAACGGACCATTTTCTCTATCTTGATGCCGATACTATGGTCATCCGGCCCCTTGACGAGCTCTATCATTGGGACCTTACGGGAAAAGCTATGGGGGCTGTTTCAGAACGGATGCCCGATGCCAAGCGCCGTGGTGACTATCTTCATCTTAATAATGGCCGTTACTTTAATGACGGAGTCATGATGGTGAATATCCCAGAGTGGCAGAAACAAAACATTACGGAAAAGGCCTTTTCCCTACAGAAGGAACCAAAAGAACGTTTTTTGGGTCAAAGCCAGGATATCCTCAACATTGTCTTTGATGGGACAAATGCTTTTTTGCCGTCTATTTACAATGAATTTGGCGGTGGTGAAGATGACCCCCAGCAAAAAGGGACAATCATTCATTGGACAGGGCGGCGCAAACCATGGCAGATGGTCCTGTCCGATTATGATGCTCAGTGGCGGTCCTATAATGCGGCCTCTCCGTGGGAGACCTTGACGGCTATTTTGCCCATCCTTAAACCAGAAAACTATCATGATTTCAAGGAATGGGCAAAGTATCGCAGAAAAGAAAGCTTCCGGGATTATGTAAAGGGAATGGCTTATTACGCGATATTAAAAGGACGCTTTTTGATTTCCCGAAGGGCAAAGTAAGACCCAAGGAGGTTTTTATATGACAACGTTTCTTGTTGCTGCCATTCAAATGGATACCACATCCAATCAGGATCAGAATCTTTCTGTCGCGGCTGATTTCATTGGAGAAGCGGCCAAAAAAGGCGCCAAGCTTATCGCCCTTCCCGAGACCATGGCCTATTTGGGCCGCGATTATGCGGCCCTTTCAGAAGCGGTTCCTGGTGGGAAAACGGCAACCTATTTGAGCGCCCTTGCCCGAAAATATGGCGTCTATATCGAGGGTGGGAGTCTTTACGAAAGAAATGAAAACGATCCGGTCCGCCCTTATAATACGACCTTCCTTCTAGGTCCTGATGGGGCATTCCTCGGAAAATACAGCAAGCTCCATCCCTTTGATGTGGTCCTTGATTCAGGGGTGACAAGCCGCGAATCAAGTCATGTAGCACCGGGCCATGAAATCGTGACGGTGAAGACGGCTGGTGTCGGTACTTTGGGCTTTGGCATCTGCTATGACCTGCGGTTTGGAGAGCTCTTCCGTCTTATGGCCCTTCGGGGCGCACAGATTCTGGTGCTTCCTGCGAACTTTACGGAAGCAACGGGCCGCGCCCATTGGGAAGTCCTTGTTCGGGCCCGGGCCATTGAAAATGAATGCTACGTCATTGCACCGAACCAAGTGGGAAAGAAGCCTCGCTTTACGGCCTATGGTCACTCCCTGATCGTCGATCCGCGGGGAAAGGTCCTTGCCGAAGCAGACGGGACGGAAACAGGCGTTATTTACGCACCCATCGACCTTGACCTTGTGTCGAAGGTGCGAAAGGAGACCTTTACCCTCCAAAATCGACGGGAAGATATTTATTCCCTCTGCTTGAAATAGAATCGGTAACTCCCATTTGACCAGTCTTATGGCGGTCTATGGGATTTTCTTTTGAGAAACTGGCGGCATGTTTTTGTACAGTTTGCGTTCAATCAGGCAAGCCAGACAGCGAACACTTTTTGTGTATTTGGTGAGGTATTTGCCCGTGTGTCAAATTTTTCAAGAATTGTTTTTACTAAAACCTGAGGCTAGGTGACAGTTTGTGGAAACGGTGCTTTTTTTAGGTAGTTGTACTATAATAAAAATATAGCCATCTTTCTTGGCAATTTTGTCAGTAAAGGAGCGTTTCCTATGGATTGCAAAATAGAAGCTGTGCCGATATTCATTACGGGTGCAGCTGGCTTTATAGGGTATCACCTTGCTTTGCGGCTTCTTTCTAAGGGCTATGCCGTTCATGGCATGGATAATCTCAATGCCTATTATGAGGTGGCCTTGAAAAAGGAGCGCCTGAAGCGCCTTTCCTATTATCCTGGTTTTTCCTTTACAGAAGGGGATATCAGTGACAAGGACGCCGTGGAAGGGGTCTTTACGAAGCTGTCCCCCAAAATTGTCGTGAACCTTGCGGCTCAGGCCGGCGTCCGCTACAGCATTGATCACCCTCGGGACTACATTGATTCCAATATCGTGGGCTTTTTTACAATCTTGGAAGCTTGCCGTCATCATTCGGTGAACCATCTCGTCTATGCTTCGAGTTCCTCCGTTTATGGCAATCAAGAAAAAACCCCCTTTAGCGTCACAGACCCGGTCGACCATCCGATCAGTCTTTATGCAGCTACTAAAAAATCCAATGAACTTATGGCTTATACCTACAGTCATCTTTATGGGGTTCCTACGACAGGACTGCGTTTTTTTACGGTCTATGGTCCTTTCGGCCGGCCTGATATGGCCTATTTCAAGTTTGCCAATAAAATCATGAAAGATGAGCCCATTACCATCTATAACCATGGCGATATGTACCGTGACTTTACCTATGTCGATGATATTGTGACGGGTATCGAAAACCTGCTTCCCCATCCACCCCAAGATGGTTTTGGCGGGGACCCTTACCGAATCTATAATATTGGCAACAGCACGCCTGTAAAGCTGATGACCTTTATTGAGATCCTGGAAAAGGCACTGGGAAAAGAGGCCCAAAAGGAATACCTTCCTATGCAGCCCGGTGACGTGTACCAGACCTTTGCAGATGTATCGGCCCTTGAAAAGGATTTTGGCTTTAAACCGACGACGACAATTGAAGAAGGACTCAAGAAATTTGCCCAGTGGTATAAAGCGTATTACCATTGGACTGCATAGTGCCTACTCAATAAAGGAATCTGTCGATAAGAACCCATTCCTGGCGAGATTTAAGCCTATGAGAAGGAAATCCCCTTATTGTACGGGTGTTTGTACAATAAGGGGATTTCCTTTACTTAAAACGGAAGTGAGGATCTATTTTTTCGGAAAGACTTTTGGTTCCGTGCTGCGTTTTTACTTTCTCCCAGTTGAGCTGATAGGTTGGGGGAGCAAGAGCGAATTGTCTTTCTTCGTATGGGGCATTCTGGATTCCCAGTAGGGAAATAAGCAAATTATAGGCTAGATCGTTGGTCCATGGCAGATCTTTGTGTTTTTGCAATTCTTTTTGGATTTCTGGGCGATTGACAATTGCCTTAGGACTAAGATAGACCAGAAAGGGAATTCGAACCATTTGAAAGGTAAATTTATCAGGAGAATGGGTATTTCCTGATTCTGGATCTTCTCCATGGTCAGGCAGGTAAAGAAATCCTTGAAAATTGGAGTAATTATGGACTTTTTCAAAGATGCCTTGAAGGACGCTGTCGACATAGCGAACCGAATTGTCATAGCCGTCAACAAATTTTCCTCTCCCCGAAAAGAGACTGTATGATTTGGGATAACGATCTGCATACCGGGAATGACTGCCCATTAGATGGATGACAATGAAACTGGGGCGGTCTACGTTATCTGGAAGTTCTGTAATAAGTTTTCCATCAAGGTATGTGGAATCACTGGGGGATGCGCCTCTTCCATTGATCCAAGTATGATGTGCTGCGGTGGAGGAAATGATGGTAATGGGCGTGTCTGAAGCACTAAATCCTGCCTGGTTGCTGATCCAGTAGGTATCGTAGCCAGCTGCTTTCGCAAGATCGATGATGGAATAAGCTTCTTCAAGGGGAATGTGATTGTACTGATTATTTTCGCTCAAGGCATAGGTGAGGGAAAGGATGGTTTGGCAGTAATTGGCATAGGGATAGGAAAAAATGGTTGTTCCCTTACAAACCGCCATTTTATCCATCCAAGGCGTGGTTTGTCGGTCATATCCGTATACGTGCATATGATCACGGGATGCTGATTCTCCAATGACAAGGACATAGGTTCCTCTGGCTTGTGAATCTATGGAAAGTGGGGGAAGCGCAGACAAGCGGTTCAGACGGATTTCCCTCATGATTTTATACTGTTCGTAGGCTTTCAGGGAGGCCCGGGCTGAAGTGATTGTGTTTGCTAGGTAGAAGATTTTTATGCGGGGAAGGGTAGACTTCATATTCAGAGCGAGTAAAGCCATTAGAATCAAAATGATGGATGGCTTTTGAACCGGTGCGGCTTTCAGCATTTTCCTCGAAAGGCTGATTACGAGTATACTGATGGCAAAGATTCCAAGTAAGGAAAGTGCCCAGAGAAACAATGGCTGTTCCTTCAGGTAGGACAGTGCTTCTCCTGGATTTGTCTGGAAAACTGCCAATATGAGGTCAGCCGACAGGGCATGCCCTCCACTTACGATTCCATATCCAATCCCTAATAACGGAACGCTTGCCGTCAGCCATAATCCGCCATAATAGATGGCGCGACAGCACACGCGGAGAAGGGGCTGTTTTATGGAATTGGATAAGAGTCCCCATGAAGAAAAAAGGCAAATAAGGTTGTACCCCATTCGATTGCTTCAGAGGCAGAAAGCCCATTGTTACTGAAGTCTTGAAGGGTATATATGGAAAGAAGGTATAAAAGGAAGAGTACTGAAGATGTCTTGAGATAACTTGGATCATAGTTCCATTGGAATCCAATCATAGAATCGGCAAGTGCACCATAAATGAGGATTTCATTGAATATACGCGGTTCCAATTGCCCCGTAAGTCTAAGAACCAAGGAAAGAAACAAATGGAGAAAAAAGAGAATGAAAAAGGTCTTGGAAGGAGTCGGAAAGGATTTTGACATGATTGGGCCGCCTCTATTCTAAAAAATGTGAAAATAATAATCGCGAATACTTATTATTTTTACCTCATAGTTTCCAACTTATCCACCTTTTGAAATCAAAAAAGCGCCCCTATAGGGCGCTCTCCATTCAGGAAATTCTGAAACGATAGAAAGGTCAGGCGATGCGATATCGATGAATAAAAAAGAAGACCTGAAGATAGACAAAGAGTTCGGATAATTCTTCCATGGTCTCGTCCCTGAAATCATGAAAGAGCTGGCCTTTATCCCCCATGAGGGCAAGTATAGCGGCAAGGACTGTGAGAAGGAACATGAGCCGGTTCTTTTTAAGACAGTGCAAGGTTTTTTGAACGTTCACGCTCTGATAGAAGAGATGGATGACCGCAGCCGATAAGAGTCCAATGGCGCCGTCTATGACACGATGATAGGGGAGGTCTTTCATGCTCCAGAAAACAGGTCCTGTCTCAGTCATTTCTTTTAGAAGAAAAACGCGGCCCCAGCTGATTTCCCTTCCGAAAAGAAGCAGGAAAAAGCTTGCCGCAAAAAGCCAATAAGAGGGCCTGTGAAGGTGCGTCTCCTGTGTGTAGTGATAGATGGACCAAATGATACCTGTAAGAAGGATCATGTTTTGACCCATTTCAATAGGTCCGTTTTCCCACGCAAAGGGGCCAGGAAGCAGGAAGCTAAGTGGGAAAAGAACGAAAAAATAAAGAATGGCCGCCCTGGGCCAAAAGGAAGAGGCGGATGTTGTTGGATCTTTCATAACGGGCTCCTTCTTACTTGTATTTTGAGTAACTGGAAAGAAAAATTGACTCATGAATCTAATTTACAAAAATACATGTTTTTAAGAATTTTTGCAACAGGATTTTCATAAAATATTAATATTTTATTTATAAATTATTTATAATTAAACCGCAAAAAAAGACCGTCGATGAGCAATGATTTGTGCTTTCGGCGGCCTTTAATGCGGCTTCCTTATTTTTGAGCGGCTTTTTGGGCTTTGTGTTCCTTGAGCATTTTCTGCATGCAGGCAACAAGGGGCCAACCCAATTTTCTATGGTGATCGATGCAGCTGACACAGTGCCCGTGGCGGGGACAATCCACCGTGCAGGGGCAGTCATAGATCATATCTTCGTCACACATGTCAGTTCTCCTTTCGTAAGGCACGGAGCACATAGTCCCGGAGGACAAGGGCATTGTTTTCTTCTCTGCTTTTCTTAGCGTAGAGAAAGACGACAGGTCCTTTCTTGAGGGCTTCTTCAAGGAATTCAAGGAAAGGCGGAACGGCAGGATTCAAAGACAGTTCCTTTTCATAACGTTCCCTGAATCCCTGAAAATCCTCGTCATGGTCCTTGTACCAATCGTGAAGCTCCCGAGAGGGGGCAATCTGCTTAGCCCAAGTTGGAATGGCTTCTTTTTTTACCCCCCGCGGCCAGAGCCGGTCAACGAGAACCCGCTCTTCCGGGCCTTTCTCTGTGCGGTCATAGACACGCCGCAGCCATATTTCCATCAGTCCACTTTCTCAATGGCGGCAACGGGGCAGCCGTTCATGGCATCTTCTGCGGAGCTTTCAGCACCGGCAGGAACGGATTCAGCGGCTACGGCTTTATTATCATCTCCCATGGAAAAGACTTCAGGGCAGGTGGACGTGCAGAGTCCGCAGCCGATACAGCTGTCATTAACATGATATTTCATAAGTAACATCTCCCTCTGATGACTGATGGGAGTGGAGACCTTTCTATAAAAGGCCTGTCCAACCCTCTTTTCATCCCTTATTGTAAGGTGGGGCAGCAGGCTTGTCCGTTGCCATAACAACGAAATCTATTTTTTGTGACCATGATAAAAAAGAAGCTGCGCAAGCGCAGCTTCGTAAGGAACGGATGCAGGAGCTTATTTCCAGAAGTCAAGATTGGAGTCGTCGAGACCAATATTTTTTGCCTTGAAAACTGGTTTTTTGCCTTCTGCAAGCTGACGGCCATAGTCTTTCATGACGGCAATGGCCGTTTTGTTCATGGCCATGATAGAGGGGATGTTCGTCAAACACATAAAGGCCATCGTGATATCGGCGAGGGCCCATGCGTTGTCCATGCTCATCCCGGCGCCGACGAAGATGACGATGACGGCGATGATGCGGTAGATGGTCATAGTAGATTTGGAGGGAGTCTTGCCGCCATTCAGGTAAGCTAGGCAGTTGTCGACATAAAAGAGGTTGCCCAAAAGGGTCGTGAAGGCAAACAGGACCATGGCAAAGGTGATCATGATCGGGCCAAAGGCACCAAAGTCAACTTGGGTAGCTGCTTGTACGTAAGGAGCCCCTGCCATCTCTTTGGTCGGGATGATCCCGGAGAACATGCAGATAAGGGCGGTGCAGGTGCAGAGAATGGTGTCGATGACGACAGAGAGCATCTGGACGAGACCTTGCTGGGCCGGGTGGGAAACGTCAGCGGCTGCAGCTGCGTTCGGAGCAGAACCAACGCCGGCTTCGTTGGAATAAAGGCCGCGCTTTATCCCAAACATCAGACAGGAAGCGCTGATGCCGCCCAGGATTTTCTGGAAGTTGAAGGCATCGGCAAAGACAGCGCCTAAGACGCTCGGAATCATATCAAGATGCATAAGGATGATAGCAAGGGAAAGCAGGACATAAAGGACGCCCATGATTGGAACGAGGGTCCCCGTTACATGAACGATACGTTTACCGCCGCCCATGACGCAGTAGCCAACCATTACGGCAAGAAGGCCACCGATGATCCAAGGCGTGGTGGCTTTGTCATAGAAGCCATATACAGAGAAGGTGGACTGTAGGTTGTAAGAAGCAAGCAAGTTGAAGCCGCCGGCATAGGTCACAATAAGGGCGATGGCAAAGGCAATGGCCAGCGCCTTGTTGTGGAGGGCTGTTTCAATGTAGTAGGCCGGGCCGCCGTAGCTGTCGCCATTTGCATCCTTGCGTTTGTAAACCTGGGCCAGGGTGCTTTCAATGAAGGCTGTGGCTGAACCAATCATGGCAATGGCCCACATCCAGAAGACGGACCCAAAGCCGCCCAGACACAGGGCCGTTGAAATCCCGATGATATTGCCCGTGCCGACACGGGACGCGGTCGAAACCATGAGGGCCTGGAAGGATGATATGGAGCCTTCTTTTTCCGGTTTTTCCATAATGACCCGGATGCTTTGACGCAGCCAGCGAAATTGAACAAAGCCCGTTGTAAAGGTGAAGTAAAGGCCAGCGGCGAGTAGGACGATGATGAGAATCGGATAATAGAGGACATCGTCCAGGGCAAGTAGAAATTCTGACATATGAATTGCCTCCTTTGGGGTTGAATCCACATCCGTTCCAATTGTGGATTGCTTTGCTTTTATTGTATCATAAAAAGGCTGAAAACATGTCATTTTTGTGAAATATAGTGGGAATAATTTTATATTCGGAACATAATTAAGCAAAATGGAAAGGAATCTTGTATCACAATGCATAGGGGGAAAAGACTTGTTTTCAAAATCAGATAATTCACTGTCTTTTTGCACACCAAAAAGCCCGGCGGTGACGAAAAATCCCTGTATTATAAGGAGGGCTTCTTGAGGCGGCTAGGGAGATGGGATGAATTCCCCCCAAGCAAGGAGACAATGCAGGAATCCGCATGAGGGCAGGCGTGGAGGCAAACGAAATGAAAGGGACTATTTGCGTAATTATACCTTTTGTGGTATGCTATATGAGCGATTTTTTAAGTAATTAATGATGGTATGTCAGATAACCTACCAAATTCGAAGCTGACTGCCTGTGAGGAGGATTTTTTTAATGAGCGTTTCTGTAGAAAGAAAAGGTAACGAAGCAACTTTGAAATTCACTATTCCTGTTGAAGAAGTCGCAAAGGGTTTCGAAAGAGCCGTTGCCCGTGTCAACAAACAGGTCACAATTCCTGGCTTCAGAAAAGGAAAGGCTCCGCGCCGGGTCCTGGAAGCCCATGTCGGTAAGGATGCCATCAAGGAAGAAGCGTTCCAGATCCTTGCTAATGACAATTACAGAAAGGCTCTTGATGACAACAACTTCATTCCTGTTACAGATCCCGAACTGAAGGATTCCACCTTGGAAGAAGGCAAGGAAATGGAAATGACCCTTTTGGTCACGCTCCGTCCGGAAGTTGAACTGGGTGAATACAAGAACCTCGATGTCAAGAAGGTTGTCCGTGAAGTCACTGACAAGGATGTGGACGATGCCATCAGCAACCTGCAGAAGCGGGCTGCTAAATTGGTTGATGCTCCGGAAGACCGGAAACTGGAAAAGGGAGACCTTGCTACGATTGACTTTGCCGGTACCATCGACGGGGAACCGTTTGAAGGCGGCGAAGGCAAGGGCTATCCCCTGGAAATCGGTTCCGGCAGCTTTATCCCTGGCTTTGAAGATCAAATGGTCGGCCTGAAAAAGGATGAATCCACCGATGTCAATGTAACGTTCCCGGAAGATTATGGTGCGAAGGAACTGGCTGGTAAGGCCGCTGTCTTCAAGGTCCATGTCCAGAATATCAAGGTTCGTGAAATTCCTGAAGTGACCGACGAACTGATTGAGAAAAACTCTGACAGTAAGACGATTGCTGAATTCCGCGAAAAGACCCTGGCCCGTCTGAAGAAATCTGAAGAAGATCAGGCTCAGGCCAACTATGAGCGGGATGTCATCAAGAAGGCCGTGGAGAATGCTTCCTTTGAAGTTCCGGAAGTTATGGTGACCCAGCGCGCCAACCAGATGGTGGACGAACTGACCATGAATCTCGAAGCACACCACATGAGCCTTCCGATGTATCTTCAGTATCTCGGCAAAGATGTGAAGACCTATCGGGATGAACAAAAACCGGTTGCTCTCGAAAACCTGAAGGCTGATCTCGTTCTTGACGCCATTGCCAAGAAGGAAGACCTTAAGGTAACGAAAGAAGAAACGCTGGCGGAAATGCAGAAGATTGCTGATACACAGGGTGCTACCCTTCATCAGGTCCAGAAAATCATTAAGGAAAATGGATCCCTGCCCCTGCTCTTTTCCAATATCATGCGCCGCAAAGCCGCTGATCTTGTACTCAGCTCTGCCAAAGGTGCAGCAGAAGCAAAAGAAGAAAAGACTGAAGAATAATCAACTGGGAGGTGGACCGCGTGAGTTATGTCCCTATTGTTGTTGAACAGACCAGCAAGGGCGAACGCAGTTATGATATTTACTCCCGACTTCTGAAAGATCGCATCATTTTTGTGACCGGAGAGATTGAAGATCATATGGCCAATCTGATTGTAGCCCAGCTCCTCTTTCTCGAATCGGAAGATCCGGATAAGGATATCCATCTCTACATCAATAGCCCTGGCGGCAGTGTGAGTGCTGGACTGGCCATTTATGACACCATGCAGTACATCCGTCCAGATGTTTCGACCATTTGCGTCGGCATGGCAGCCTCTATGGCCTCCATCCTCCTGGCAGCCGGAGCCAAGGGCAAACGGTTTGCCCTGCCCCATTCCCGTGTCATGATCCATCAGCCATTGGGCGGTGCCCAGGGCCAGGCCACGGATATTGAAATCCATGCCCGGGAGATCCTGCGCGTACGGGAAGAGATGAACCAGATTTTAGCAGCCCATACGGGGAAGGACCCAGAAACCATCAAATTGGATACGGAACGCGATCACTACCTGACCGCTGATGAGGCCTTGTCCTATGGCCTTATTGACCAGGTCGTAGCATCTCCGGTTCATGCTTGATTGATGGATAGAACCGTCTTGCCCCAATTGTAAGGAGGGGTGTCAGATGGCATTCGATGATAGTAAAGGCCCGTTCGATCAAGATTATACCTGCTCTTTTTGCGGTAAGAAGCAGAGTCAGGTCAAGAAACTGATTGCTGGCCATAATGTTTTCATTTGCGATGAGTGCGTTGCCCTGTGCAACGAGATGCTCGACAAGGAACTCAAGAAACCTGCGGGAGAAAAGATTACCGATCTCCCGAAGCCGAAGGAAATTAAAAAGATCCTCGACGAATATGTCATTGGACAGGACGACGCTAAAGTGGCTCTGTCCGTGGCTGTCTATAACCACTATAAACGCATCAATTACGAACAGGATCATCATTCTGATGTGGAATTGCAAAAATCCAATATCTTGATGCTGGGACCGACAGGAAGCGGGAAAACCCTCCTTGCACAAACCCTAGCTAAGATCCTGCAGGTGCCGTTTGCCATTGCGGATGCAACGAGCCTGACGGAAGCTGGTTATGTTGGGGAAGACGTGGAAAATATCCTGTTGCGTCTGATCCAAAATGCCGACTATGATATTCCGCTTGCGGAACGGGGCATCATTTACATCGATGAAATCGATAAGATTTCCCGTAAATCCGAAAATCCGTCCATTACCCGTGATGTATCGGGGGAAGGGGTGCAGCAGGCCCTACTTAAGATCCTTGAAGGGACCGTTGCTAATGTGCCGCCCCAAGGGGGACGGAAACATCCACATCAGGAATTGATTCAAATTGATACGACCAATATCCTCTTTATATGTGGCGGTGCCTTTGCTGGCCTCGAAAACGTCATCAATGCCCGCACGGGGAAGAAAAGCATGGGCTTTGGTGCAGAAATCGAGACACAGAAGGAAAAGGAAATGGCCAATCCTTTTAAGAAGGTCCTGCCTGAGGATTTTGTAAAGTATGGCCTGATTCCTGAATTTGTCGGTCGTCTTCCCGTTGTCGTCACCTTGGACCAGCTTGATGAAGCGGCCTTGGTCAAAATCCTGACGGAACCGAAGAACGCCCTGACTAAACAATATGAATCCTTCCTCGCCATGGATCATGTCGAGCTGGATTTTGACGATGATGCCCTGAAGGCCATTGCCCACGAAGCCTTGGCCCGTAAGGCCGGAGCTCGGGGACTTCGTGCCATCATTGAAGGCATCATGAAGAATGTGATGTATGAGGTCCCGAGCCGCGATGACGTTGAAAAATGCATCGTGACAAGGGATGTCGTTACGGCCCATAAGGAACCGGAACTGGTTCTTAAAAAGGTTGATGCAACTAAAAAAGCACGTAAAAATGCCTAGGAAAAAAGGAAAAGGGGGTCCCCTTTTCCCTTTTTCGCTATAAGGATGGTGAAACAGATGTCTGAAGTAGAAACAATGAGATTGCCTCTTCTTGCCCTTCGCGGCTTGATTGTCTTTCCAGGGATGATCATCAATCTTGACGTAGGGCGGGATCGCTCTATCAAGGCTGTAGAAACGGCTATGGCAACAACGAAACGGATTCTTTTGGTGACCCAGAAAGCAGCTGAAGAGGCTGATCCGACGGCGCAAGACTTGTATGGGTTCGGCGTTGTTGCAGAAATCAAACAGATGCTCAAGATGCCAAACGGCGCGATGCGCATCCTCGTAGAAGGACTTTATCGTGTAGAGGTCATCTCTGTCATCGATGAAGTTGGGATGAACTTGGAAGCCCATGTAGAAGTCAAAGAGGATACGGATAATAGGGGCAATGAAGTGGAAGCCCTGAAGCGTATGCTTGTAGAGACTTTTGAACAATGGGTGCTGGCAAGTAAGAAAGTGACAAGCGAAGTCATGCTGACCTTCAAGGATCAGCCTGATGCAGGCCGTGTCGCCGATATGATTGGCGGTTATTTGACCATTGATGTGCCGGAAAAGGAAAAACTCCTCGAAGCCATCAGTGTCAAGGAGCGGCTGCACCTTTTGTATATCTATCTGTGCAAGGAACTGGAAATCGTTACCCTTGAAAAGAACATTTCCCAGCAGGTCCGTAAGCAGATCGAACAGAATCAGCGTGAATATTATTTGCGAGAACAGATGAAAGCTATCAGCAAGGAACTCAACGAAGGGGACGAAAAGCAGTCCGAAGTGGATGAGTACAAGGCAAAGATGGCAAAACTGAATCTCCCGGAAGAGGTCAAAAAAGCCCTTGACAAGGAACTTGATCGGCTTCTCAAGATGCCCCCCATGATGGCTGAAAGTGCTGTCATCCGCAGTTATCTTGATACTTGTCTGAGTCTGCCCTGGGGCAAGATGACCCAGGATAATTACGACATTAAAAAAGCTGCCCAGATCCTTGATAAGGATCACTACGGCTTGAAGAAGGTCAAGGAACGGATCCTGGATTATCTTGCTGTCCGTGCCCTTACCAAGAGCAACCGTGGCCCTATTATCTGTCTTGTGGGTCCTCCCGGAGTCGGGAAGACGAGCCTTGCCCAAAGCATTGCCCGTGCTGTGAATCGAAAGTTTACCCGCATTTCCCTGGGTGGCGTCCGGGATGAAGCGGAAATCCGCGGTCATCGCCGAACCTATGTAGGCGCCCTGCCGGGCCGTTTGATCCATGGTATGATTGAATGCGGGACCGATAATCCGGTCTTCCTCCTGGATGAAGTGGATAAGATGGGAGCGGATTTCCGGGGAGATCCGGCCTCAGCCCTTCTTGAAGTCCTTGATCCGGAACAAAACAGCCATTTCAGCGACCACTACATTGAGTTTGCTTATGATATGTCGAATGTTTTCTGGATTGTAACGGCAAATACCGTCGAGACAATTCCGCCAGCCCTTTTGGACCGGTTGGAAGTCATCCAGCTTGACAGTTATACGGACGAAGAAAAAATCAAGATTGCCCAGCAGCATCTTTTGCCAAAAGAACGAAAACTCAGTGGGCTTCTTGCTAAGAACCTCACTTTGTCCCCCAAGACCTTGGAGCATATTATCCGAGACTATACGCGGGAAGCAGGTGTCCGTAACCTCGAACGCAAGATTGCCACTATCTGTCGTAAAGCAGCCCGCCGGATTGTTGAGAAAAAGATTGAAAAGGTTTCTGTCGGTGTGGCAAACCTCAAGGAATTTTTAGGACCTGCTGTCTATCTTGAAAGTGATATGAAGGCCAAAGCGGCTATTGGCGTCTGCACAGGTCTTGCTTGGACAAGTGTAGGCGGCGAGCTCCTCAAGATTGAGGTGGTTGTCTGTGAAGGCAAGGGCAAGCTGGTCCTCACGGGCCAATTGGGCGATGTCATGAAGGAATCAGCCCAGACTGCTTTTACCTATATTCGGTCCCGGGCCAAGGAGCTGGGCCTTGAACCGGATTTCAATGAAAAAATCGACATCCACATCCATGTCCCGGAAGGCGCTATCCCGAAAGATGGTCCGTCTGCAGGCATTACGATGGCAACGGCCATGGAATCGGCTCTTACCAAACGAAAGGTCAAGGCGGACCTTGCCATGACTGGTGAAATCACCCTAACCGGTCAGGTCCTACCCATTGGCGGACTTAAGGAAAAGGTCCTTGCAGCGGCTCGTTACCAGATCAAGACGATTCTCTTGCCTCGTCAGAACGAACAGGATCTGGAAGAGTTGCCTGATCATGTTAAGAAATCCATGAAGTTCATCCCTGTAGATCACATGGATCAAGTCACGAAACTTGCTTTGGAGGCATAACAATTATGGTAATGACGCAGTGGGATATTGTCGGCGGCGAATTTGTCGCGTCAGCCGTCAAGGCCACCCAGTACCCGCAGGATACGGTGGATGAAGTTGCATTTATTGGTCGCAGCAATGTAGGTAAATCTTCCCTGCTCAATTCGCTGGCAAGGCGAAAGGGATTGGCTCGCGTCAGCAGTTCTCCTGGTAAGACCCAAACGATTAATTTCTATTCTTTTCGTGCCAAGAAAACAACGGAGAAAGAACCGCTGCGTCATACCTTTTATGCAGTGGACCTGCCAGGGTATGGTTTTGCTCGGACCAGTCAGAGCCAAAAGAACCAGTGGTCTGCTTTTATCTGCAAGTATATGGAAAATTCCCGGGACCTGAAGCTTGTCTGTATCCTTATGGATATCCGTCACGCACCCATGGAAAGCGATATTGACTGCTACCAGTGGCTCCTTAGTCTGGGAATCCCTCTTATGATTATTTTGACGAAGTCGGATAAGCTCAATAAAGGAGCTGTGGCGGCTCAAAAGGAACTTTATAAGAAAACTTTTGGTCTTGATGATGATCGCATCCTGACCTACACCTCGACGGCCCACACAAACCGGCGAGAACTAATCGAACGGATTTTGGCTACGTTGGGACACTGAACCCCATGATCAAAGGCCGGCAGCAAGGAATTGATATCCTTTGCTGCCGGCCTTATCCCTTTTATCTTGATTTTCGCAGACGTTCCAGGAATTGGGTGAGGATGCGAGCCGTAATGCCCCAGATGAGCCGTTCTTTATAACGATAGAAATAGATATCGTAGGAATGCTGCATGACCCAATCTTCCTTTTCCGGGGTTTCAAGTTCCGGCGGGAATCCTTCCAGCCGTTTGGATCCAATGGCCACCTTGCCTTTTTTCGGGGTGAGGGAAAGGAGTGTTTCTACTGGAATCGTGAAAAGTTCTGCAACCTCGTCTTGCTCAATGGTGAGAGGGCAATCTTTGGGGAGGATTCCCACATAGGGATAGATCAGGGGACCCATGACGCCATAAAAGTAATCGAGCGGGCCCAGGAGTGTAATTTCATTTTGGGGGATTCCCAGTTCTTCCGATGTTTCCCGAAGGGCTGTATCGCTGAGGTTCCGGTCCATGTCCTCTCGATGTCCGCCGGGAAAACAGATATCGCCTGGCTGCCAGGTAAGCGCCGAGGAACGGACTTCAAATAAGATTTCCCACCCCTTAGGGCCTTCAATGAGAGGTAGAAGGACAGCTGATTCCCAGATATGGAGTGTACTGTCAATGGAAGATGGTTGGGAAGGGATGATCCGGCGCAGTGTGTCTATTGCTTGAAAAGTCATAGGTGGGGATATCCTTTCGTTAGGGTTTCCTATAGTGTAACTGATTTTCCCTTTTCGGTAAAGAGACGAAAAAACTTGACAAGGACCTTTCCATGATTTATTATACAGGGAAACATAAAGCACAAGTCGGGTTACCGACCGGGCCGAATAGGCAGCAGGTAGATAAAGCATCTGCGGGACACAGCAGCGTTCCGCAGGTGTTATTTTTATCCCGTGTTTTTTCTTACATTTTCTGAGAATAGAAAGGTGATCAGCGTGAGACGGTCCTTGAAACAACAGTCCTCCAGCGATATTGCGATGCACGTTTCCTACGTAAGTATCCTTGTCAATCTAGTCCTTAGTGTGGGTAAATTTGTAGCCGGCATCATGGGCCATTCATCGGCCATGATTTCTGATGCCATTCATTCCGCTTCCGATGTTTTCAGTACCATCATCGTAATCTTTGGTGTCCTTTTGGCTAGCCGTTCCTCAGATGCAGACCATCCTTATGGACATGAAAAGCAGGAATATGTTGCGACCCTCTTTCTGGCCTTTGTCCTTATGTTCACAGGCCTTGGCATAGGCTATGAAGGGCTTCAGTCCATCCTCCATAAGACGTATCTAGACCGTGAATCGCCGGCCCTGATTGCCATGGCAGCTGCCATTGTTTCTATTGTTACCAAGGAAGCTATGTTTTGGTATACCATCAGGGCTGCAAGAAAAATCAACTCCGGTGCCCTATCGGCAGATGCTTGGCATCATCGCAGTGATGCTCTTTCTTCGATTGGGTCCTTCATCGGAATTTTGGGGGCGCGTATGGGTTATGGCATCATGGATCCCTTGGCTTCTGTTGTCATCTGTTTGATGATTATCCATGCCTCGATTGGTATTTTTCGGGATGCTTCCGATAAGCTCGTCGACCATGCGGCCAATGGCCGTACCATCGAGGAAATGAAAAGTTTCGTTATGAAGCAGTGTGGCGTAACCGGGATCGATTCGCTCCGTACCCGTATGTTTGGTGCTAAGATGTATGTCGATATCGACATTGTTGCCGACGGGAACCTGACCCTTTTTCAAGCGCACCGCATTGCTGATGAAGTCCATGATACAATTGAGCGGCATTTCCCGGAAGTCAAGCACTGCATGGTCCATGTTTCGCCGGATCCGGAAATTGCTGCAAAAGATGATACGAAAACAACTATTTTTTGCCCCATCGGATCCAATCGGATTACAGGGGAAAGCTAACCTGAAATTTGAAATGAGGGAGGGCGATGAGAATATGAGAGGCTTATATTCTCATCGCCCTCCTTTTTTTGGGAAAAAGGCAGTGGCGGAAGAAAATGAGGATCTTCTTTATAGGGGATGAAGGCGGGACTTCTACCTGGTTCAGTCAGATAAGGCGTAAGGAGCATAACTACTTCAGTGCGCGTTTTTTTGCGAGACCGAAAGGTAAAGAGATTCCCTAACAGGGGCAGTTTTGATAGGAGCGGGATGGTTTCCAGACGTTTTTGTTCCTCATCACTGATCAGGCCGCCGATGACGAGGGTTTCGCCTTCCCGAAGACGAACATTCGTATCCGCCGTTCGGCTTGTAATCCGGTAATTGTGGAGCTCTGAAATTAGGGTTGGGGTGCTGACTTCCGTATGGACCGAAGCCGTGATAACGCCATCAGGACCGACAATGGGGGTGTAAGAAAGGCGGATACCCGCATCTACATATTCTGTCGAGGTTGTCGTGGTGCCGTTGGAAACTTTTTCCGTAACGACAGGGATATGGTCACCAATGAAGATTTTTCCTTCTTTTCCTGGCACGGTGACAATGCGGGGCGTGGCAAGGACCTTTGCCTTTCCTTTTTGACAGAGAGCAGAAAGGATGCCTTGAAAGGAGCCCGTATAGCCATGCCCCAGATGGAAGGTACCGCCATCTGTTTCTTCGCTATTTTGCTGCGGCAGTCCGCTCCATTTCCACTGGAGGCCCAATTCGCGGGAGGCGTCTTCCTGCAGGGAGAGAATTCGGGCTTCCAAGGTTACCTGTTTTTGCAGCCGGTCCATGCGGGCAAGGACCTTTTGGGCCCGCGCTTGATCTCCAGGACTTCCCAGCACAAAAAGAGTATTGCTTGTCTGATCAAAGGATAGGGGCGCCTTGATGAGGGGCTTCAAGGTTTCAGCCGCTTCCTTTGCTGGAACGTAGGAAAGAGGGTAGGCTGTGAGTGCACCGAACCCTCTTTCCATGGTCCCTGCCGGAGCTACGATGGTGACGTCCCCGACTGTTTCAAGGAAAAGCCCTTGGGAAGCGGCAGCAAGACGGAGGGCTTCTTCGTAAGGCACGTCATGAAGGGTGAGGGAAAGTTCCCCCGTAAGGGCTTCAGGAAAGACAATGTTTTTTCCACTCATGGAAGCCAGGGAACGAAAGACTTCTTCGGTCGGCGCTTTTTTTACGGATAGACTGACCAAGGGACCGGCAAAGGCTCTGCCGCATACAAAAAGTAAAAGGCACAGGAAGAAAAAACGTTTCATGGAATCACCTCACCAACGGGGATGACCATATTGTTCCAGATGATCGAATCGGAATGGATGGCGCGCACTTGCCCTCTTTGTGGAATCTTATCCATGGTTTCCAGCAGATAGGTCTTTTCTGGGCCTATGAAGAGTGCTTTGCGGCATCCGTCGACCGTGAGGATTCCGCTAAGGCGCAGCATTGGGCTTTCAGTCTTTTCCCTTTTCCCAAAAGGGAAAGGGGAATCATCTTTAGCCGTAGGAAAGGGATGCGGCACAGGGGAATGGGAATGAAACAACCCTTCAAAAGGATCCCTACGGGGCGGCACAAGACCTGCTTTTTCTTTTTTCTGGGGGAGTACGGGTATAATGGCAGGCGGTGGGGAAAGGGGCTCATTGGGCAAGGAATCTTTTGGACGGAAGATGAGAACGCCAATAAGAAGCGGAAAGGGAAAAAGGAAGAGAAATCTTTTTTTTCTTTCTTTCAAGGCTTTTTTCAGGGCTGATGGATGAATCATTATTCCTCCTTTGAAAGATATGACAGAAATATTCAGCTTTTTTTAGAAAAGTATGATACTCTATTAAAAGAACGCTTAATAACGTCTTTTATTATACTGATTCCTGTTCTTTTTTCCTACCCCGATTGATTAAAAGGGGGGCGCTTCATGGTAAAAGGCTGTTTTCTCGTGACGAACGTCCCTTTTTTCGCATTATCTGCTTTATTATATGGAGGAATGATGATGAGCCAATCCCAGACACAGCAAGCCCCTTTTTTTCAAGAGGCGCTTTTTTCCAATGCCGGCAGAGATGATGGAAATATCATTGCCGCTTCCAAGAAAATCCTTGAAGTCTGTCTGGATCTGTCTGTCAGCGATGTCCATTTGGAACCGCAAAAAAATGGACTTCGCATCCGCGGACGCATGGATGGTGTCCTGCAGGACCTTATGCGGATTCCACCGGTCATGCAGGATGCTTTGATTTCCCGCTATAAAATTATGGCCCGCATGGATATTGGAGAAAAACGCCTGCCCCAGGATGGCCGTATCCAAATGACTTACCAGGACCGTTCCATTGATATCCGTGTTTCTTCCCTTCCTACGCTTTACGGAGAAACGCTTGTCATGCGCCTTTTAGACAGTGGAAAAGGTCTTTACTCCCTGGACCATCTGGGGTTTTCAAAAGAAAACCTGGAACGGCTTTATCAGCTTCTGCATGAACCTTATGGACTGATTCTGGTAACCGGACCGACGGGATCGGGGAAATCTTCAACGCTTTATGCCATTTTGCAGGCCCTCAATGAATCCGGTCGGAGCCTTGTTACCGTGGAAGATCCCATCGAATATCAGATTGACGGCATCAGCCAGGTTGCCGTGCACCCCAAGATTGGCCTCACTTTTGCCAGATGCTTGAGAAGCATCCTCCGACAAGACCCGGACCTGATTGTCGTAGGTGAGATCCGTGATCGGGAAACGGCAGAAATGAGTGTCCATGCCGCGCTCACCGGTCATCTTGTCTTCAGTACGCTTCATACCAACACCGCGGTTGGTGCTGTAAGCCGTCTTCTTGACCTAGGGGTTGATTCCTATCTTGTGGCTTCGGCCCTGAAGGGAATTGTGGCCCAGCGTCTTTTGCGACGGCTCTGCCTCCAGTGCAGGACGGCCTATGCCGTTGGGGAAAATAGTTGGGAAAGGACGTATTTTTCTCTCAAGGGGCCGCTTCATCTTTTCCATGCGTCCAGCTGTGCCCATTGCCGAGGAACGGGATACAGCGGGCGTCTTGCGGTTCAGGAAGTTTTTCCTTTTGACGAGGCGTGCCGTCAGGCTGCTGCCCGAGGACTGGGTGAGAAGGCCCTGCTTGAGCTTGGTCGTCAGCAGCAGGTTGCTTCCCTTTTCGAAGATGGCCGCGCAAAAGTTCTTGCTGGAGAGACCTCGCCGGAAGAAATGCTTCGCGTCTTAGGCCCCTTAGAGAAGAAATAACCACTGCCTCTGTTGTTTTTTGGACGCTTTTTGGATAAGATAGGTGCGGAGAGCCCTTATTTTTCTTCCAACCAGTTCGTTTCACTCGATTTTATTCAAAAAGGAGATTTCTTATGTGGCTTTTATGGAATTTGTTTGACCTTGCCGGAACCCTATCTTTTGCTGTTTCCGGTGCCATTGTGGGTGCTGTCAAACGGATGGATATTTTTGGCATTTCCGTTCTTGCCATCCTGACGGCAGTAGGCGGCGGTATGATTCGCGATGTCTTGTCCGGTCATATTCCTCCGGCAGCACTGCGCAATCCTGTTCCCATAGGACTGGCCCTATTGGTTGCTATTGTAACCAGTTACTTTATCTCTTCGTACCGTTTGGAGGGCCGGAGAAAAAAGTTCCTCAATCTTCTTTATATTGCTGCTGATACCATTGGCCTTGCTTCCTTTACGGTTACAGGAACCATGGTAGGCCTTTCGGATGGAGAACCAGAATCCTATATTTTTCCTGTTGTCCTAGGACTTTTAACGGCAGTGGGCGGTGGTGTCCTGCGGGATCTCATGGCGCAAAAGATTCCTGTCGTCCTTGTAATGGATGTTTATGCCACGGCTTCTATTGCGGGAAGTATCATGATCTGTCTCTGTTGGCGTTTTGGGGCCATGGACCTTGCCCCTATCATTGGGGCCCTTGTGGTAATCATTCTCCGCGTGCTTGCCGTGCACTTTAAATGGCAGCTCTACCGACCGGTAAAGTAAAATAGAGGTAGGGAAGAAGGACATTCATCCTTTCTTCCTTGCCTCTTTTTTATGTATGTTCTTGTCCTCTCAGCTAGATATGACGAGGCCAAGATGGCCATTGCCGACAGTGGTCGATTCTCCCTCAAGCTGCTTTGAAACGGGATTTTTATTGCGGTTGTCTTGATAAGAAATGTGAACTTGCTATGGCATGCAAGGCTGTTGGTTCACTTGAATGTCTGTGTCTTACGTTTTTTCTGGCTTTTTGCAGCTTAGGTTTTGATGGGGACAGATACGAAGATCCATCGGCCTCGGTGACGAAGCAAACGTGCTGCTTGTCACAGTGATCCAACCATCGTGTTTTTTTCAGTTATCTAATTTGGAGGGGAACAGATTATCCAGATGCCAGCAAAGAAGCTGCCGACTGACAATGCGGATGGGCCGATATGCGGATATGCGGCGTAAGCCTGTGCTCTTTCCGCTAACAAACGTAAAAATTCCTGAAAGTGGATCGAACGGCGACGGTATTTGGAGGATGACTTTGGAATGAGAGTGTGGTACGAGGCTTTTTGCGAAACATCATGCCCCCATTATTTTCAGAAGTATCTTTTTTAAGCAATGGGGCAAGTAACCCCATCCAATCGGAACGATTTTGGCACTGCCCAACAATGAATCGCAAAATTTCACCGCATCCGCAAAAGCTTTGCGCAGTCGGTTAAGGGGGAGCTTCCGCGGCATATCCCAGGGCAAGGGCACAGATTGGTTCGCAGCGGCTTTTTAGTGTGTGGCATAATTCAGGGCAGGCAAAATAAGTATTGCAGATCCAGAGACTGCCAAGCTCCAGACTGTCAGCCGTAAGACACCCATTTTCGACGGCAGCGTCAATGGACGGGGCGTAGCAAATTCCCGATACCCGTTCGTCCCAGCTGAGGGTGTGATCCAGACGGCAGCCTAGATCATTCATGACAAAGATCAGGACGGGGGCCTCTTTCATGATTCCTATTGTAACGATGAAATGCTGGGCTGACGATTCTTGGAAGCCGGGGCCAGCAGACCGGCTTAGAGGATTTGTTCCACAAAGTCCTGGGGAACGGGGCTATGCTTATAGTTTCGGATGCTGCGCCGCAGAGCGATAGAAGCAATCATGCTGAAAATCCTTTCCTCGTTGATTGAAAAAAGGGCTGTGAAGAAACGAGATGATCATTTCCTCACAGCCTCATTGAATTGTATTACCGCATATTGATGAACTGGACGTCGATGCCGAAATCATCACTGCGGATGAGTTGGATGACGGCCTGCAGATCATCTTTTTTGGGCCCGGAGACCCGGATTTGATTATCCATTTGCTGGGTCGTGACTTTGATCTTCGATGCCTTGATGGCAGCAATGATCTTTTTAGCGGTTTCCTTATCAATGCCCTGCTTTAAGGTGACTGTTTGGCGGACCGTTCCTTTCGCAGCCGGTTCAACCTTACCGGGTTCCAAGGCACGCAGGCTGAGCCCCCGCTTAGCCATGCGCTGGCGCAGGATGTCAAGGATGGCGCCTAGCTTGTATTCGTCTTCTGCGGTCATCTTGAGGCTTTCATCAACAAGTTCAATGGCAGCGGCTGATCCCCTGAAATCGTAGCGTTGGGAAATTTCTTTTCTCGTTTGGTTCAGGGCATTGTCAAGTTCCTGCATATCCAATTGGGAGACGATGTCGAAAGAGCTGTTTTTTGCCATGTATAAGTTCCTCCTTTGGCATTTTCCTGTAGTTATGGATTGACGCGGACGGAAACTTCAAACATGCGGTTCCAAGGAAACTCGATGGTATAATCGGTTCCTTTTACGTCCGGTTCATCACTGATGTAGGTCTTGAAGAGCCGATTTGTCCGGCTAAGGATCTTGTTATAATATTTTCCAAGATCATACTTGAGTTTTACATTGTGACGGTCCATTTCAAGGGATACACGGTAACGCACATTGGCTTGATAGATCCAGTCATCAAGGAGCCGGATCTTGAGCAGGCGGAGCCGGTCTGGTTCAGACATTCGTTTGGCCAAGATTCCTTGGGAAAGGGCAAAGCCGATGCTGTTGTCCGATGTATTCCATCCAGAATAGGCCGTAAGGTCAAGCAGGGCTTTTTTATGGGAGAGCGCTTCCATAAATCCGTTATCGGCGCCATTGGCATAGGCAATGTCGGCCAAGGCAATGGGCTTCATGCGTTCAAGGTCCGCAATCTGGGCAGCAAATTCCTTGTTGGCGCGGTTGCTGTAGGGGGCATTCTCATTGGCTGTGGAATCGCGGCAAATACCATCATCCGGTGTGTTGACTGCAAGGATGAGGTCTGCTTTTTTAGTGCTTGAAGCAATCTTGCCGCCAATGGCGATAATCTGGTTATGTACCGAATTTTCGGCACTTTCATCTGTATACAAGGGAACGGTGCTGCCTCCTGTCCCAGGAGCAAAAAGTGGATAGACTGCGGGCTTATCGCCGCGGATTTCGTTGATGGCCCGCGTGACCAAGGTGAGTCCCAGCTGGTCGACTCCAGGGACAATTTGGAACTGTTTCTTATTCATGCCGTTTCCCAAATTTTCCAGGATGCGTGCTTCCATGTGGGTCTGGGAAAGGGGGGCGTCATCATCCTTGCCGATGGCAAGAAAATGAAAGCCATCCCGCTGGGCCATGCGGATAAGGCGTTTATTGGTCTGGAGATTCACCAGACGCCTCGTACGCCAATCCTTTAGATCATTTGCCGGAATGGAAAGGGTCAGCTGGTTTTTTTCCCGTTCTTCTGTTTCCGTAAGGCCTTCCATGTCCTCCTTGTCCGCCAGTTGGGAAAGACGGAAGATCTTGGGCCCATATGTCTCATAATAGGCGGGTTCAACAGAGGCCACACTTTGACGGGGCGTCCGCATGATTGTACTGAACGCGTAGATCTTAAGGCCAGGATTATTTTTGTGGAGCGTGTCGAGGCGCACAATTTTTCCCCGGAGGTATTTTTCCAGGTGATGATGCTTCCTTGAGGCGACAAGGCCCCCGTAGTTGAGACTGTCCGTTGCAATGACAGCGGCCTCGGCGTGAGGGGCTTCGGTTTCCAACCATTCCCAAAGGCCCTCGTTGTCGCCGACGCTCTTATGGTTGGAAAGATATTTCTCCGGTGGGACAGTCAGGGGATAACCGGCTGCTTTGGCCGTATCGACCGTATATTCAAGGTTTACAGGACGGTTGTCCAAGGGAATGTAGATGATCTTGGGAGAGGCAGCCGCAAGGCCTGAAAATAGTAAGAGCGCTGCCGCGCTTCCTAAGAGATATTTCTTGATCTGCAAGAGCTTCCATCATCCTTTCTGGGAATGGAACCGGCTATGTTCCATCATCGTAATGAAACTATTATATCGTATTTGTCTCATTTTTTCACACCTTTTGTGATTTTAGCCGGCCTACGCTTTCATCACTGTGGAAAGCCGCCGCAGTCAGGGGAAAAAGAGGAAGAACCGTATCCCCTAGTACTCTGATGTGGTATAATGAGCAAAAGGACATTGCCTAAGAAGGGAGATGCCCTTGGTTTTGTATGCCTTCTTTAACGTGAATCAATCTTCTAAGAATATAAGGAAGTTGGGGGACAGTACCTCTTGCTTCATTTTTATGGAAAGGAGCCCTTTCATGGACTTTCAATTGGAAGCCCCCTTTGCACCGTCCGGTGATCAGCCTGAGGCCATTGAGGCCCTCGCCAAAGGGGTGAAAGAAGGAATGGATACGCAGGTCCTTTTGGGGGCAACGGGTACTGGCAAGACTTTTACCATTGCCCAGATGATCCAAAAGGTACAGCGGCCTACCTTGGTCATTGCTCACAATAAGACCTTGGCAGCCCAGCTTGCTAGCGAATTCAAGGCCTTTTTCCCACATAACGCAGTGGAATACTTTGTATCCTACTACGATTACTACCAACCCGAAGCCTATATTCCGGCAACAGATACCTATATTGAGAAAGATTCATCCATCAACGATGAAATCGATAAGCTGCGCCATTCTGCAACAAGTGCGCTGTTTGAGCGGCGTGATGTCATTGTTGTCTCTTCTGTTTCCTGCATCTATGGCCTAGGTGCACCAAAGGATTACTATGACAGCGTCCTTTCCCTCCGTGTTGGGCAAGAGGTCGATCGCGATGCCATCTTGGAAAAACTTGTCAAGATTCGTTATGAACGAAATGACCTGGTCCTGCAGCGCGGTTCTTTTCGGGCCCGCGGTGATGTCATTGAAGTCATTCCTTCCAGCTACAACGAAAAGGGCATCCGTATTGAGCTTTTTGGTGATGAAGTGGACAGCATCATGGAAATCGATGTCCTTACAGGAGACGTAATCGATAAAAGGACCCATGTGGCCATCTTCCCAGCGAGTCATTATGTGACCAGTGATGAGAATTTGGAACGGGCCCGCGGAGATATCCGGAAAGAACTGAAGGCGCGGCTTACCGTCCTGCATGAAGAAGGAAAACTCCTTGAGGCCGAACGCCTCGAACAGCGGACCAATTATGACCTTGAAATGATGGAAGAAATGGGCTATTGCAGCGGTATTGAAAACTATTCCCGGCATTTGACAGGACGCAAGGCTGGGGAGCCGCCTTTTACGCTGGTCAATTATTTCCCAGATGATTTTCTTACTGTCATTGATGAAAGTCATGTGACCCTGCCTCAGCTGCGGGCCATGTACGCAGGCGACCGTTCCCGTAAGGAACAGCTTGTAAACTATGGATTCCGCCTGCCGTCAGCCCTTGATAACCGGCCCTTGACCTTTGATGAATTCCAAAAGGAACGGGGACAGATTATCTATGTGTCTGCAACCCCGGCAGCCTATGAACTGGATCATGCCGAGCAGGTTGTAGAACAAATTATCCGTCCGACAGGCCTTCTTGATCCGAAAATCGAGGTTCGTCCCATCAAGGGTCAAATTGATGACCTTCTGGGAGAAATCCATAAAGTGGCGGAGGCCGGGGAACGCATCCTTGTCACGACCCTCACAAAGAAAATGGCTGAAGACCTGACAGAGTACCTTGCCGCGTCAGGAATCCGTGTCCGTTATCTCCATAGTGATATTGCAACCATTGACCGCGCCGAGATCATCCGTGATCTTCGGGCAGGGGAATTTGATGTCCTAGTCGGCATCAACCTCTTGCGCGAAGGGCTTGATATGCCGGAAGTTTCCCTTGTGGCTATCTTGGATGCTGATAAGGAAGGGTTCCTGCGCAGCGATACTGCAATGATCCAGACCATTGGCCGAGCCGCCCGCAATGCCCACGGCCGGGTCATCATGTATGCCGATGTCATGACTGGATCCATGCAGCGTGCCATTGAAGAGACGGAACGGCGGCGGGCCAAGCAGGAAGCCTATAACAAAGCTCACGGGATCGTGCCGAAGACCATTGAAAAGAAGGTCGTGGAGCTCATCAAGCTCACCAAAGTGGAAGAAGACGGCGGCACTGTGAAAGCAGGCGGCGTGGATTCCCTGAAGAAGCTTTCTGAAAAGGCCTTGCAGAAACAAGTGAAACTTATCGAAAAGAATATGAAAGCAGCCGCCAAGCAGCTTGATTTTGAACTGGCGGCTGAATATCGTGACCAAATGATTTTGATCAAAGGAGAAATCAGTAAACGCCATGAGCGAAAATGAAATTGTCATCCAGGGGGCGCGTCAGCACAACCTAAAGAATATATCCCTGACGATTCCCCGCAATAAACTCGTTGTCATTACAGGACTGTCGGGCAGCGGCAAATCGTCCCTTGCTTTTGATACCATCTATGCCGAAGGCCAGCGGCGCTATGTTGAGTCTTTGTCAGCCTATGCCCGCCAGTTTTTGGGACAGATGGATAAGCCTGATGTAGATTATATTGGCGGCCTCAGCCCCGCAATTTCCATTGACCAGAAGACTACAAGCCGCAATCCGCGGTCTACGGTGGGAACGGTAACGGAAATCTATGATTATTTGCGTCTTTTGTTTGCACGCATTGGCGTGCCCCATTGTCCGCATTGCGGAAAGGTCATTCAGCGCCAAAGTCCCCAACAGATTGCCGATAAAGTCCTGGAACTGCCGGAAGGTACGAAATTTATGGTCCTGGCACCCCTTGTATGGGGCCGTAAGGGAGAGCATAAGCAGGTTTTCAATGAAGTCCGCCGTGACGGTTATGTACGGGTCAAGGTGGATGGGAAAATCCGTACCCTTGATGAGGACATCACGCTTGATAAGAAAAAGAAACATTATATTTCTGTCGTTGTCGACCGTCTCATCAGTCGGCCAACCCTTGCCGGGCGCCTGTCCGAATCCTTGGAAACGGCTCTGAAACTTGGCGAAGGAACAGTGGAAATCGAAATAATTGGCGGCAAGACTGAAGTCTACAGCGAAAAGTTTGCCTGTCCGGACTGCAACATTTCCCTTCCGGAGATCGAGCCCCGTCTTTTTTCCTTTAATGCTCCGTATGGGGCCTGTCCGGACTGTATGGGGCTTGGCATGCATATGGAATTTGACGTGGATCTTGTGATCCCGAACAAGGACGTGCCCTTTGAAGACGGAGCCATTGCCGCCATGAGCAGCAACCCGAAGTCCTATTTTCTTTGCCAGTTTGCCGAAGTCTTGAAATCGCGGGGGTTTTCCCTTAAAAATACGTGGAACGACCTTCCTAAAAAGGTGCAGAAAGAGCTGCTGGAAGGAATCCCTGATGAGCACTTTACCTTTCTTTATGAAAACCTTATGGGAGAGGTCCATCCCCATACGACCGCTTTTGAGGGAATCATTCCTATTTTGAAGCATCGGCTCAAGGATGCCATGAGCGAAAGTCAGCGTCTTGATTATGAATCCTTTATGACGGCCATTGAATGCCACACCTGCCACGGGGCCCGACTGCGTCCGGAAGTCCTCGGAATTACGGTGGGTGGACGCAATATCAATGAAGTGTGCCAAATGCCCGTCAGGGAATGCCTGAAGTTTTTTGAAGAGCTTTCCCTCAGCGACCGTGACGCTTTCATTGCAAAGGAAATCCTTAAGGAAATTCGGGCCCGCCTTTCTTTCCTTAACAATGTCGGTCTCGATTACCTCACCCTTAGCCGGGCAGCGGCTACTCTTTCCGGCGGCGAGGCCCAGCGGATCCGCCTTGCAACACAGATTGGTTCCGGGCTTGTCGGTGTACTCTACATCCTTGATGAACCGAGTATCGGCCTTCACCAACGGGATAATGACAAACTTCTTTCCACCCTCAAGCATCTTCGTGATTTGGGAAACACCCTCCTTGTTGTCGAACATGATGAAGATACGATGCTTGCAGCTGACCAGATCATCGATATTGGACCTGGCGCCGGCGAAAACGGGGGACAGGTTGTTGCTCAGGGAACAGCAAAGGAAATCATGAAGGTCAAAGGGTCTGTCACAGGCGATTATCTCAGCGGTCGGAAAAAGATTCCTGTTCCCAAGGTCCGCCGTAAAGGAAATGGCAAGAAAATAATAGTCAAAGGGGCACGGGCCAACAACCTTAAAGACATCGATGTCTCCATTCCTTTGGGGACCCTGACCGTTGTGACCGGTGTCAGCGGCAGCGGCAAGAGTACCCTTGTGAATGACATCCTTTACCGCGGCCTTGCCCAAAAACTCATGGGGGCTCGGCAGCGCCCCCTTGCCCATGATAGGATCATGGGGGTCCAGTATATCGATAAGATCATTAATATCGATCAGAGTCCTATTGGACGGACGCCTCGTTCCAATCCGGCGACCTATACGGGAACCTTTGATCTCATCCGAGCCCTTTTTGCAACGACGAATGAAGCCAAGGTTCGGGGCTATAAACCAGGCCGCTTCAGCTTTAATGTAAAGGGCGGCCGCTGCGAGGCCTGCCATGGTGACGGCATGCTGAAAATTGAAATGAATTTCCTTCCCGATGTCTATGTCCCCTGTGAAGTCTGTCGGGGCACGCGATATAATCGGGATACGCTTCAAGTCCATTATAAGGGCAAGAATATTTCTGATGTCCTTAACATGACCGTTACGGAAGCCTGTGATTATTTCAGCAACCATCAGCGAATCTTGAAGAAACTCCAAGTCCTTGAAGATGTGGGCCTGGGCTATATCCGCCTGGGACAGTCGGCGACGACCCTGTCCGGCGGGGAGGCGCAGCGCATCAAACTTGCGGCGGAACTCTCCAAGACCAATACGGGACGGACGCTCTATATCTTGGATGAGCCAACGACGGGACTTCATATGGCTGATGTCCATAAGCTGCTCCAGGTCTTGGAACGCCTGGTTGATTCGGGCAGTACGGTTGTCGTTATCGAGCATAATCTCGATGTCATCAAATCGGCCGATTATCTCATCGACCTGGGTCCGGAAGGCGGGGACAGGGGCGGCAGCATCGTTGCTGTGGGAACCCCCGAAGAGCTTGCTGCGGTACCGGAATCCTACACAGGACAGTATATAAAGAGGATCCTTAAATGAATGAACGCATTGCTGAGACCTTGAAGGTCCTTCCCGATGCGCCCGGCGTTTATATCATGCATGATGCAGCGGGCCGGGTTATCTATGTCGGCAAGGCTGTCATCCTAAAGAATCGAGTGCGGAGTTATTTTCGCAAGGCAAGTCAGGTTTCCCCGAAAGTGCGGGCCATCAATGCCCATGTTGATTCCATTGAGACCATTGTCTGCGCCAGCGAAATGGAAGCCCTTATCTTGGAATGCAACCTCATCAAGAAGTACCGGCCCCGTTATAATATCGAGCTCAAGGACGACAAGACCTACCCCTATCTCAAGATTACGGTCGATGAAGCTTATCCCCGTATGTACATTACGCGCCGCGTTCAAAAAGATGGAGCCAAGTACTACGGCCCCTATGCCGATGTAGGGGCCTTAAGGGAAACCATGCGTCTCATCCGTTCCATGTTTCCCCTGCGTCACTGCCGCAGCATGAATGTCAAACGGCCCTGCCTCCAGTACCATCTTCATCGCTGTCTGGCTCCTTGTTCGGGAAAGGTCCCCCTTAGTGAGTATAGGAAGCTCGTTGATGAGGTGCTTCTTCTTATGGATGGGAAGGTCACGGAACTGCGGCGCCAGCTGACGAAAAAAATGCAGGACGCGTCGGACAAGATGGAATATGAAAAGGCAGCCCAATACAGGGACTCCCTTCTTAGCCTCAATAAGCTGGAAGAATCCCAGAAAGCAACGACAGAAAGCGGGGACCGTGATGTCATAGGTCTTGCGGTGGATGACACAGGAGTCTGCCTGGAAGTCTTCTTTGTGCGAAATGGTAAGATATTGGGCCGGGACAGTTTCTTTCTTGATGATGAAAAAGGGGAACCCGCAGCAGAAATCCTCTCTGCTTTCATTAGGGAATATTATCAGGAAGAGCATCGGCCCCCCAAGGAAATCATTACGTCAAGCGGCCTTTTTGATAAGGACCGGGCCCTGCTTTCCCAGTGGCTTACGGAGAAAAATGAGAAAAATGTCACCATCCTTGTCCCTCAGCGGGGCATTAAGCATGATCTCATCCTCATGGCGGAGGAAAATGCCAAGAAAAACCTTGATGAACGTCTCCGGAAGGGACGACTTGCTCTAAAGCCGGCAGAAGAGGCTGCTGAGGACTTGGCTCACGCCATCGGCATGACAGGCCCCTTGGAACGGATGGATTGCTTTGATATATCCCATAATCAAGGGGCGGAAACTGTGGCATCCATGGTGGTCTTTCGCAATGGCAGCCCTTCGAAAAAGGATTATCGGCGGTATAAACTGCGTTCTACAGAAGGCAAGCCGGACGATTTCAAATCCATGCAGGAAGTCGTCTATCGCCGGTATAAGGACGCGGAGGATATTCCCAGTCTCATCATCATAGATGGAGGCAAAGGACAGTTAAGCTCGGCTCTTGAAGTCATCCGCGGTGTGGGGCTTGGAGATGTACGCGTTATCGGTCTTGCCAAAAGGGAAGAGGAAATTTTTACGGAAGGGGCCCATGAAAGCATCCTTCTTGATAAATCCTCAGCGGCTCTGCATCTCATCCAGCATATCCGTGATGAGGCCCATCGCTTTGCCATTACCTATCATCGGAAAAGGCTTGCTAAGCGCAATCTTGTTTCTGTCCTTGATCATATCGAGGGGATTGGCCCTAAACGGCGGGCTGCTCTCTGGCAGCGGTTTGCTTCTTTGGAAAAGATGCGGGAAGCAAGTGTTGAGGATCTTGAAGCAGTTCCTACCATGACTCGGACAGCTGCGGAAAAACTCTTTGCTTTCCTGCATGCATCTGCTTCTGATAAAAGAACATTTATTAAATAAAAATTACTTTAAAAAATTTTACGAAAAGGCTTGAAACAGGGGAAAGCCTTTGGTATAATTCGATTGTCAACAAATACAGAAAAGGGGTAAATCCGATATGAAAAAATATGTTTGCCAAGTTTGTGGTTATGTCTACGATGAAGCTGCTGGTGATCCCGATCGCGGAATTGCACCGGGCACCAAATTTGAAGATCTGCCCGATGATTGGACCTGCCCTCTTTGCGGCGTAGGCAAAGATCAGTTTGAAGAAGGCTAACCGATTGACACAAGGCTGTTCTGCTCCTGAGGCAGGACAGCTTTTCTTTTTTCAGAAAGGAGAAGCGCTGATGTCTAATATCCTCAAGATGATTGCCATGGACCTCGACGGGACCTTGCTTGATGAAGAAAAAAATATTTCTCAGAAAGATCGGGAGGCTGTCAGGGAAGCGATTGACCGAGGCTATCTCGTCACACTGGCAACAGGCCGGATGTATCGATCGGCTTTAAGTTATGCTCAGGAACTGGGAATCAAACTGCCTCTTGTGACTTATAACGGGGCCCTCGTGAAAGACCCTTCCACGGGAAAGACACTGGCCCATTGGCCCCTTGCCCTTGAAACGGCAAAATGCATTGTCGGGGAACTGCTTGATCAGGATATCTATGTTCAGGCTTATGTCAATGATACCCTTTTGGTTCCTGCTGACTGTGCCAAGGCACAGTACTATGCCAAGTTTTCCCGTGTTCCCTTTGAAGTTGCTGGTGCGGGCCTGCGCCAGTTGGCCGAGGCGCCCCATAAATTGCTTGTCATTGATGATGACCCGGAACCGATTCGGCGGCACCTTGTGACCGTCTACGGCAATGCCATCAAAATCGTTTCTTCCTCAAAAGGCTTCCTTGAAATTACGGATCCTGAAACCAATAAATGGCGGGCCCTTCAGTTTTTAATGAAGCGCTTTGAAGTTACCCGAGAAGAGATTCTTACTGTGGGGGACTCGGATAATGACTATGAAATGGTGGCCCATGCCGGCGTAGGTGTTGCCATGGGAAATGCCAAGGAAACAATTCAAAAAGCGGCCCGCATCATTACGGCTTCCAACACCCAGTCCGGGGTCAGCCTTATTCTTCGCAGCGTCATGACCAATCAGGTCGATGTTCCGGAATAAGGGGCGCGCACGCACCGCATTTGTTGCGGCATATAAGTGAAAAAGTTATAATAAGAGAAATGTACTTTTGATTGGGGGCGAATCCATCATGGCAAGAAATTTGATCATTACGGGGATGAGTGGGGCAGGGAAAACCCAGGTCATGCGGACCTTGGAAGACTTAGGATACTTTTGCGTCGATAACCTGCCACCGACCTTTATCCCAAAATTCATCGAACTGTGCATGAAACGCAGTGATGAATCCGATCAGCTTGCCTTGGCAGCTGATATCAGGGGCGGTAAGTTCTTTGATGAACTGACGGAAGTCCTCGACCAGCTGAGCCGGGAGAAGATCCCCTTTGAACTGGTTTTCCTTGACGCTGATGACCAGACTTTGGTGCGCCGTTACAAGGAAACGCGCCGTCGTCATCCTCTTGCTGGAAAGGGCGGCCTAAGTGCTGATATTGCGCGTGAACGACAGATTCTTTCCCATGTCCGTCGGCGGGCCACGACAATCATTGATACGACCCATACGACGACCAAGGAGCTGCGGGCTAAGATCATTTCCCTTTACGGACGGGACGGGAGCCTGCCCGCCATGAGTATTGCAGTCCAATCCTTTGGCTTTAAGCACGGGACGCCCCTTGACTGCGACATGATGTTTGATGTCCGTTTCCTTCCAAATCCTTTTTATGTACCGGAACTGAAGGAAAAAAATGGTAACGATGCCGATGTCGTGGCCTATATTGAACAGTCGCCCGTGACCCAGACTTTTCTGCGGAAACTCTATGATCTCATTGAGTTCCTGCTTCCTGAATATACGAAGGAAGGCAAGAGCCAGCTCATGATCGGCGTGGGCTGCACGGGCGGTCACCATCGTTCGGTCTTTGTTGCCAACGCCTTGGGGCGATTCATTGAATCCTGCGGGTACCAGGCCCAAGTGATTCATCGAGATCTCTTGAAGAAATAATTCCCGTGAGGAGTGTGCCTATGAAATGGATAAAGTGGCTATACCCAGGCCTTAACCTCAAACGGTGGCTCTTTCTTTTCGGTCTGGGGACAGTCCTTTCTTGTGTTGGTGTAACCCTGATCTTCAATTACCAGTTTGTCGGGCTGATTGAAGCGCTTGTCTTTAATTTCATTTCTTATGTAGGCGGTGAATTCTATCAGTCGACCATTACGGCCTTAGGCCTATTTAACGTCGTTGTGGGCATTTTCTTTATGTGTTATGGCGGTGCCCGTGTCGTCAAGACGGTCATCCGTTCCGTCATGCCCGGAGAAAAGGAATCCTTGCGGGAACTGATCTTTACGCAGCAGAAACTGGACAAAGGGCCATCTGTTGTTGTCATCGGCGGAGGTACCGGTCTGTCAGTGCTCCTGCGCGGAATCAAGCTCATTACCAATAACTGTACGGCGGTTGTGACTACGGCCGATGACGGCGGTTCATCTGGACGGCTGCGCAAGGAAATGGGCATCATTCCCCCTGGGGATATGCGCAATTGTCTGGTGGCCCTTGCTGACACGGAGCCTGTCATGGAACGGGCCATGCAGTATCGTTTTCATGACAGTGAATTTCTTTCTGGTCACAGCCTGGGCAACCTTTTTATTGCCGCCATGAGTGATCTTGAAGGCAATATGGAAGACGGTCTTGCTGCCATCAGTGAAATCCTCAAGGTCCATGGACGGGTTTGGCCCAGTACATCGGAAAACATCCAACTCAAGGCCCAAATGGATGACGGCAGCGTTGTCATTGGGGAATCGGCCATTACCGCATCCCCTCATAAAATCGTTCGGCTTATGACAGAACCGGAAAATCCGAAGGCTTCCCAGCGGGCCGTTGATGCCATCCTGCATGCTGATGCCATTATTCTGGGGCCGGGATCCCTTTATACAAGCGTCCTCGCAAGCCTGATTGTACCGGGCATCCGGGATGCGGTCGTAAAGAGCAAGGCCGTCAAGATCTATGTCTGCAATGTCATGACCCAGCCCGGTGAGACCGATGGCTACGGGGCCTATGAACATGTGGAGACCTTGGTGAACCATATGGGAGCCCAGGCCCTGGATTATGTGGTTGTCAATGTTCAAAAAGCCAAACCGGAACAGATTGCCAAGTATAAGGAAGAAGGGGCTGAACCGGTTTCCCCTGATATCGACAAAATTGAAAAACTAGGGATTGAGGCGGTGCCGGCAAAACTCCTGAATGATAGCGATCTGGTTCGCCATAACCCGCAGAAGCTGGCAAAATGCATCATTGCCCTCATCTATCGGCTGCGTTTATTTGGACGCGGCGTACGTTTCTTTGATTATTTCTTTGCTCGCCAGACTATGCAGGAACTGCGCAGTCATGGGAAGGCGGCAAAGAACACGGAAAAGGAGTCATGATCCATGTCCTTTGCCAGTGATGTGAAAAATGAAGTTGCACGGCTCGATTCTGAAGCAAAAGAAGGAGAACGCGCTGAATTGTTCGGACTTTTGCGGATCAGTGGATCCGTTTCCCTATCAGGGCAAAAAGTGGGCATTCATTTTACGACGGAAAATGCGGCTTTGGCACGCCGCGTCCTTCGTCTGCTCAAAAATAACTTTGCTGTTCAGACCGAAGTCATTGTGACGCGGTCCACGAGACTTAAGAAAAACAATCGCTATCAAGTCCACGTCGTACCCAGCAGTGAGGCACGGATAGCCTTGGGAGAACTTCACCTGCTTTCTCCCCTTGACCTTGCGGGAGCCGCGCTTCTTAAAAAGAATGCGTGCAAGAAATCCTTTCTTCGAGGTGTATTCCTTGCGGGTGGTTCTGTAAGCCGCCCGCTCAGTGATTATCATCTGGAACTAATCACGGACCGCCTTGACATGGGGGAGTATATCTGTAAAATAATGAAGGGGTTTGATTTGCCAGCCCGTGTGATTGACCGAAAAAATACCTATGTTGTCTACTTGAAGGAAGGCAATGCCATCGCTTCTTTCCTTTCCCTTATCGGCGCACATCATTCCTATCTGGAATTTGAGAACGTTCGGGTTTTAAAGGATATGAGGAATCAGGTCAATCGGGTCGTCAATTGCGAAACGGCAAACCTCAACAAGGTCGTCAAGGCTGCTGTACGCCAATTGGCTGCCATTCGGACCATTGACCGTACCGTAGGATTGGATCAGCTTCCAGAGAACTTGCAGGAGGCGGCGCGTCTGCGTTTAAAACACCAAGACTTAGCTGTGGGGGAACTTGCAGCGCTGACGGAAGGCCATATTGGAAAATCGGGTCTGAATCATCGGCTGAAGAAATTGGAACAGATTGCGGAAAAAATAGGGAAGGAAGCGCGTGAGTAAGATGAATCGAAAAACGGGGATTCTGTTGGGCCTTATTGCTGTCGCGGCAGGCTGCGCATGGGCGGTCCATGATTTCTTGGATTTTAGGGATCGGTCCGTGCCCATATTCGCCTATCACCGAGTGGAAGATAAGTCAGATCTTTATTCCATGCCAACCGATGAATTTCGGACCCAAATGGAATATCTCAAGGAAAATGGGTATAAGACCATCAAGTTAGGGGACTATGCAAGCAGAAGAAAGGCGGGCGATTCCTTTCATAAGGAATGTGTCCTTATCTTCGATGACGGCTACCTTGACAACCTGACCAATGCGGCCCCCATCATGAAGGAATATGGCTATATTGGGAATATGTTCATGGCGGGAATGTATGAAGGGTGGCCGGGCTATCTAACCTGGGACGAGGAAGTAAAGCTTGCCCAATATGGGTGGGAACTTGGTTCTCATACTTATATCCACAAGCCTCTGCCACTGCTCTCCCGCCAGGAACGGAAAGCAGATCTCAAGAAGAGCCATGACCACATGCTGGGGCTATATTATTCGCCGAATGGTGTAACCTTGAGCTACCCCAATGGCGCCTATAATAAAGAGGTTGTCGAAGATGTGAAGGAAGCCGGCTATGCGGCAGGCGTAACAGGGCTCATTGGGACCAATACGGAACAGGATGGACTGCTTACCCTGCGCCGGGTCAATGTCTTTCATCACAAGGCGAAAAATCTGGAGCATTTCAAAAGGGCCCTTTATAAGGCCCAACTGATCAGTTGGGTGAACGAAAAGACGGGATATGACCTCAATCGTTTCCTCTTGTGGTATTATCATAAAAAGTAAATCAAAAGCAGCGTTCCTGGGGAGTTTTGTAAAGACCCTTGCATAATGCCTTAAAAACAGATAAAATAAAGTTCAGTTTAAAGTCAGGAGGGATGTACGATGGCAAAGAGAATCAAAACTGTCAATAAAGAAATGCTGAAAAAGACCCTGCGCAGCGGCGGCTGCGGCGAATGCCCAGCTTCTTGTCAGTCTGCTTGCAAAACGTCCTGCACGGTAGGCAACCAGGTCTGCGAAAAGGCTTAAGGTATTGTAGAACAGCTCCCTGCCTAAGCGGGGAGCCTTTTTCTTTCTACATTTCATATCCTCTTTTTTATGAAAAGGGGAGTACGTTTACTGTTAAGACATCATGAAAGGCGGAAACAGTTTGCTGATCCATAGAATGCATTTAGATGACCACTATGTGGTCCTTGACGTCAATAGCGGCGCCGTCCATATCATCGATAAGATGATTTATGATATCCTGGGGTTCTATGATGGGAACAACCCGGAAGAGACAAAGGCCCATTTCAAGGGAAAGTACGCGGACAGCGATGTGGAAGAAGTCCTGGCGGAACTAAAGGAACTGCAGGAGGCAGGCCTCCTTTTTTCTCCAGACTTTTCCGTACCCGATACATTTGCCGAAGAACCTATCCTCAAATCTCTCTGTCTCCATGTTGCCCATGACTGCAACCTGCGCTGCGGATATTGCTTTGCCGATACGGGGGACTTTGGCGGCCATCGTGCCCTCATGAGCAAGGAAGTAGCCCAAAAGGCCATCGAATTTGCCATCAAGGGAAGCAAAAAGCGCCATAATCTGGAACTTGACCTTTTTGGTGGGGAACCGCTTATGAATATGCCCGTCGTAAAATTCATTGTGGACTATGTCCGCAAACGTGAAAAAGAAACGGGAAAGAATATCAAGCTGACGCTGACCACCAACGGAACGCTTCTTACTGATGAAATCGTAACCTATCTCAATGACAACAGGGTCATGTTGGTCCTTAGTCTAGACGGGAGCAAAAAGACACACGATCATATGAGACCTTATCCGGGGCATCTGGGTTCTTTTGATAAGGCCGTTGAAGGGTTCAAGAAAGTCATTGAAAGCCGGCGGGGACGCAACTATTATCTCCGGGGAACCTATACCCATTACAACCCGCATTTTGCAGATGATGTTCTCGCTATGCTCGAGGTGGGGTCCGAAATTTCCATGGAACCAGTTGTCGGGACAAATGAACCTTATGTCCTTACGGAAGACGATTGGCAAATCCTTGATAAAGAATATGAAAAACTCGCCCGAATCTACCTTGATAAGAGACGCAAGGGAATTCCCTTTGATTTTTTCCACTTCAATGTTGCCCTCGATAATGGGCCCTGTGTTGCCAAGCGTCTTGCAGGTTGCGGAGCTGGTCACGAGTATTATGCCATTACGCCAGAAGGGGATATCTATCCTTGCCATCAGTTCGTTGGACGGGAACAATATAAGATGGGCACCTTAGATATGGGTATTGTGAAAAAAGATATGGTTCAGTACTTCCGCCATATGCACGTTATGAAGAAAGAGGAGTGCCGGACCTGCTGGGCCCGCTTCTTCTGTAGCGGCGGCTGTCACGCAAACGCCGACTTGGTGAATGGCACCATTGAAAAGCCCTATGAATATGGCTGCAAGATTCAGCGCAAGCGCCTGGAAATGGCGATTATCGTCCAGGCCCTCCTTACCGAAGATGTGCGGGAAGGCAAAAAGGACGAACGTCCGGTCATTGATAACTTTAAGTATCAGGTAGATGAATAAGATCAGTACTGGCTGCCGTTTTGCGGCAGCCAGTTTTCTTAGTAGAAGTAAGTGAAAATAGAGAAAATAAAAAAAGAGAAAAAGTGCTTGCAAAAGATTTTTTAATCTGGTATAGTATGTACCTGTCAACACGGCAAGTTCTGATTGGGAAGCAGTCTTGAGCCGAAGCTCCCAAAAGAAATTAAAAAAAGTTGTTGACAGCGCTTTCGAAAAGTGCTATTCTATGAAAGTCGCCGATAGCCAAGAACGAAAGCGACGGTAGAACCTTGAAAACTAAATATTGATTGACAGATGTGCGGGTCAAGTCACTTTAGTGACGCGACCGAGTC
>NZ_QTNG01000013.1:0-33477 GCF_003603525.1 Acidaminococcus sp. AM33-14BH
AAAATGGGGTGAGGAAAGAATATTTCCTCACCCCAACATTTATTATAGAACCACAAAAAAGAGGCCGTCCCGAAGGAAAGCCTCCTCTGTTGTTTCATTCGTACACCACATGCTACCCCTTTTGGTTGCAATGGCCATGAAGGAAACGATCGAGGAAAAGCTCGATCGCTTCATCCATGTTGGTTGGCGTGATAAAGCCCTGCAAAATAGTCATGGTGTAGGAAAAATAAATATTGCCGGACATGCGTTTCATGTCCCCCACCGGTTTCAGAAACTTGTCATCGACACCGCGCTGAAAGATTCTCCGCAACTGTTCCACTTCACTGCGGATGATATCAAAATACCGGCGCTGGGTCTCGATCTCAGCCAAAGAAGGGTCCTTGCCCCAACGGGTCACAACATCATAATCCTCTTTCTCATCATTCCAGATCAGCTGCCAGCCAGCCTGGGGGGACATGATTTCAAGAAGGAGAACGGACCAGAGCACAATGTTTTTATCAAGGAACAAGGTCAAGGCCCGAAAATAATGACGAAAGCGGTCTTCAAACGTAGTATACTCATACACACTGTGACGAAGGGCATCAAGAAGCACTTCATTTTTCATATGGATAAGCGTATAAAAAAGATTTTCCTTATTATTGAAATATTTGTAAACGGTTCCCTTTCCCGTATCGGCGATTTTTACGATTTCATCGAGCGTTGCTTGGCGGTATCCTTTTTTCGAAAAAACGGCTTCTGCAGCCCGCAGGATCCGTTCGTTCTTAGGAACAAGTTTTCCTTTACTTTCCATAATATTCACTCCAATTAATCGTGATGCTTTTATTTTATTACAAAACCCCGATTTCTTTCAATACATAAACCCAAAGGAACATGGTCAGTGCCGAAAAGATCGTCGTAAAGACAAGGGCGTTGCCTGCAAGTTCCCCATCACTGTCCATCTGTTGGGCCATAGCAAAGGAAGCCACAGCACAAGGAGTAATGGTCATGGCCATAATGGACGCCAGCGGGATGCCCCTAATTCCAATCAGGATGGCTCCGCCGAGGGTGAGGAAAGGCGCAATGAGAAGACGACCCACAACACAGAAGGCCACTTCCTTGATTTCCTTAACAGCTCCGGAAAAATTGAAAGAAGCCCCGAGGACTACCAAAGCAACGGGCGTCGTACAAGCAGCCAGTTGACGCAGCGTTTTAACCGCAAGGGGTGGCAAAGGCGGCAGGAGCTTTAAGGCAAAGCCTAAAATAGCCCCAATGATCATGGGGTTTTTTATGATGCCCATAAGGATCGTCCCTGGGTGAAAACCATGACGGTTTCCACGGAACGTTTCAAGTGTAAAAACGGCAAGCACATTATAGATGGGGATAATGAACGCGGATAATAAAAGAGGCATGCCAATATGGTCCGTACCATAGATATTTTCTACAATGGGGACCCCCAAAAGCAGGAAATTGCTGCGGTAAAGGGCCTGGATCATGGCACCTCGCTTGCGATTTTCCTTCACAAAAGCGCAGGTCGAAACAAAACCAATGACATAGACCGTAAGCAGTGCGCCGATGGCATAAAAAAGCATCCTCGGATCCAGCGTATTCTTGATATCGGACCGATAGACGCTCATGAGCATATTGACCGGTAAAAGAATCTGAAAAATGAGCTTATTGAAATTGGAAATCACCGAGTCGTCAAACTTTTCCTTTTTGCGGAACCCATAGCCAACCAGCATAAAAAAAATCAGCGGTGCAACTGCCGAAAAAGCAACAATCAAGTTCTCCATAACAACGTGTCCGTCCCTCTCCCACCGCATCGGCGGATGAATTTTCTACCCTCCCTATCTTATCATAAAAGGAAGGGAAAAGAAAATTCTTCATGGTGGATTTGGGAGGGGAAAAACGGGAAGGCAAAAGACCGTAACGCACCGCCCCAAACCGCCCTACGGGAGGGGGCGGAACTTCATTCGCCCTCACACATGTTTCTCGGACTTGCGCTCCGCTCCCCCGTCCTTTTTTACTCGGAGCAAAAATCGCTCCGATTCTCCAGATCAGCGTGCCCCTCACCCCTCAAACTGTTCAATTCCTCTAGCGATTGCTTCTGCAATCTTATCAAGGAACGCATCGCTCAAAAGCATTTGTTCTTCCCTTGCATTTGTCATAAAAAGACACTCTACGAGCGCACTTGGCATCGTCGACTTGCGGTTGACATAGAGCCTTGAATCAAAAATGCCGCGGTCGGTCACATCGGCCGTCTGCATGAGCTCCTTTTGAAGCGCATCTGCCAGTTTCTTGTCATACGGAGTCTTTGGCGTGTAATACGTAGAATAACCACCGACGCTTCGATCCGTACTTGCATTGCAGTGGATGCTCAAAAATAGGTCAGATCCGGACTTTTCAGCTACATCCACCCTTGCCTGGAGCTCTTGCTGATCTGTTGCAGTCGGGCCATAGACATCCCGGTCACTATACCGAGTCAGATAAACGACCGCCCCCTTTTGTTCAAGGAGCTTCTTGACACGCAGGGCAAGCGGCAAAGTTACTTCCTTTTCCTTGAGCCCGCTTTCAAGCCCATGGGTACCAGGGTCCGAACCGCCATGACCAGGATCAAGGGTGATGCGTTTGCCCTTAAGGCCGCCTCCCACACGATATCCTCGCTCAAATACAGGGGCGACATCAATGACGATGCGGTAAGGTCGTTTTGTAGCAGGATCAGCCTTCAAAGCAAAAACCTTGAAATCAGCGCGCGTCGGATTTTCATCCGTATGAATATGAATCAGCGTGCCCTTTGGTGTCTTTTGCAAACGAACCGTTTTCACATGGGTGGATTCACGAGGATGATAAATAGGGACAATGGATGGATCCAGCGTTCCCTTAACAAAAATATGGGCCTCCCCCTCTAAAATCTTGGTCTTATATGGAAGTGCCTGATCCGATTCAATGACAACCCGCAGCTGGCCTTCCTGATTGACACCATAGGAGACTCCTTCAATATGTCCCGCTGCCTCTGCCCTACCTAAAAAACAAAATGCCATCAAAAATAAAACGATCCATTTCCTCAATTGATTCAGCTCCTAACTTGCAAATAGTTCGCATTCGCATTTTATTATAGTTAGGCAGTCCAAACCTGTCAATGAAAAAATCGAAAATCATGATCCCTATCTTGTACTGAAATCGTCCCATTTTAGTCTTTTCCCTATTTCCACATACTAAGTAAACGAAAAAAGACCAGAGAACAAAGAGAAAACGCCGGACCCAAACCGCCTCCTTACGGGGGAACGGGTCCGAATGAAACTCGCCCTCACACATGTTTCTCGACTTTCGCTCCGCTTCAAAAGCGATCTTCGAAACTCCGGGCGAATCTGCCTCACTGCCGTTCGTATGGAGACGTCACTGCCGTTCCTCATCCACCACCAAAACCGGGAAATTTTAATGATAAATGCTTATGGAAACTTCCCGGTTTCGGTCCCCCGCCCTGGTGGGGCGGATCGACTCTACGAGTCGAGCTCAGAGGCAAAACACGAAGACGGACAGTGCTTAAAAGAAGGTAATCGTTTCTTAATTTCATTGTAATCATAATCATATGGATGAAATGGTAAAAGATCCTATCGGATAAATATCACGCTATTTCAGCAAAACTAAAGAAAAGAATTCAACCTACAAAAAGCCCTGAACCGAACTCATGTCTACGTTCGGTTCAGGCCTCACGATACGGTCTTTTTGCCAGAGATCAGGAGTGACCTTATATATCTACTCCAACGGCTTTACTGAAGGCTGCAGCAATAAAACCAAGGTGTTAAAACGGATCTCATTTGGTCTGCGCAATTTTGAGCGCTTTCGTAATAGGATCTTGTACATCAATACCCGCAACGAAAAAGGACACGCACTGTCTTCAGTGCATGTCCTCTCCAGGAGTGCATAGACACTTTAGCACCCCAAAATTTGACAAAGAACCACAAAAACTCCTTCTCAAAATGAAAGCAGCACACATTCATTTTTAAGAAGGAGGAAAATCGCCAAGTACAGCGTTTATTAAAGAATGCTAATGATCACCCGTGACGCTATCAAAAACCTTCATCTTATACAGATTTCTTCACGAACTTGAAATTTCTTAAGCACTTCAATAATGTGATGCGCCAGCTTGAGCTGCGCCTTATGATTCCACAGCAACAATCTTCGGACAAGCATCCCGCATTTTCTTCGTCAAATAAAAGTCCATCTCCCCGTATCCTTTCGTAAAGGAATTTACGATATAGCATCTTCATATTTTACAAAGAAACCAGTGTATTTGTTATAACCGATTTCTACCATTTTTATTCAAGATTTCAACTTATCAACTAAGATATCAATATCAGTTTCAGGATTTTGAACATATCCTAATTGTTTCCTTGTCTCTGCATGAACTGAATGCAACTTCTTAGCATTTTTCAGAGCATCCATTTGCTTATCTTCAAGCATAGTAAAGACATCTAAATTCTTCTCGTAGTTTTTAATATAACGTTTTAGTTCTTTTATCAATTCACGATTGCTAGAGAAATACTTTGTCGTGTATTCAAAATGTAATAAGAGCCATAGCTCAAAGCATGGATTTGATATGATAACATTTACATTTTTATTTTTGCCTATTGAAATTGCTTCTTTGATCTGTTCCTTTTTATATTGCTCTGAATCAGCATCCAGCAAGACATACACCTCATCGCCATTGCGTCCAGTAATACCTTCCGTCGATGCTTCTTTATGGATGGAAGTAACCATTCCCTTAGGATCCGTACGATTATTGCGCGCAAATTTAACAATATAAGTATCCTGAAGTCGATTGAATGAATTGAAATATTTTGTTTCTGTTTTATTCTTTCCTTCAGCCCCAATAAAAATAATCTTCTTTCGTTTTCTCAGGCGCTTTCCTCTGCTTTTCTGCATAAATGCTACCATTGGAGGTCCTCCTGGTTAATAACCGGAATAGCTCCATAACGGCCTTGCAGATATCCTCTCTGGACATTTTCAGTTTTTCTTGGTGAAAATTCATCTAGGGGATAAAATGTGCTGACCGCAGATTTTCTATCTTTTTCGACAAAATAAATCTGATCGCGCCTAAATTCTTTTAAAGATAGTAAACTAACATCATGGGTTGAAAAAATAAGTTGAGCATGATTTGGATTAGTTTTTATATCATTGAAAGTTTTTAATAGGAATTTCACAAGAAGGGGATGCATACTATTATCTAGTTCATCGATGAAGATAGTTTTACCTAATTTAAGTGCTTTCCAGAAAGATATTCCATAAAAGAACATTCTTTTGGTTCCCTCTGATTCAAGTTGAAAAGGCAAACTATACGAAGAGCGATGGCCGTCTTTATCGACAACCGAATGAGATACGTTGAATTCTACTTCTTTGCCCTTATAATCCTTTAAAAGTTTTTTCATAACTTCATAGGCTTCCTCAGGCATTGCTGATTGATTGAGATTCTCAAAGTTCGTTTCTCTTACTTTGAGGACGTATCCATCTATATTAAAATCTGCCTCTTGTAATTTTTTACGTAAAAATTCTTTGCCTTCTTCATTGCCTTCTTCAAGAATTTGCATTCCATAATCGGCGATAAAGTTTGAATCAAAAACATCAATGCTCTCAGAAAACCACGTATAAGCATCTTTTGTCAGTTTGCAATTCCAACTAGTGGCTGTAGAAAGGAATAGTTTATTCGGTGAATTTTTAGAAACATAGGAGTTAAACTCATCTTCATTCTTCTTGGTAAAGCTGTACTTATTGGATTGACTGCGTTCAAATATCTTAGAAGAACGAGAAGTACGAAATTCATAAAGGTATTCATCAATAATGGCCTGATTTGTAGCTGAAAAACCATATTGGTATTTTTTACCTTTTGTAATGAATATAAAATCGAAAGAAGTCGGTTGCTTAACGGTTTTAGGATCCATTGCAAAAGGAATGATTCCACCGATAGGCCGATCAATTTGCCGGTAATTCGAATAGCGAATGGCCTTAATAGCCGTTGAAATCGCTCTAAAAAGATTGCTCTTTCCCGCCGCATTTGCTCCATAAATAGATGCAATAGGCAGAAGCTTCTCATTTTTGTGACTGATAAGGATGTCTTCATGCTCATGAACACTCGGATTAGCCAGCAAACTCAGAGTTACTTCATCCTTTATGGACATGAAATTTTTTACAGTAAATTGCAGTAACATGATCCACCTCCCAGTTCACATGCAAAAATAATCTTCTTATATAATTATATATAACACGAACCTAATTTGTCAATCTCATTGGATTTTTTGCACGTTTTATGCAAAATTTCGATTTTCAGAGTTTTTGAAATTTTAGACTCAGGAAACTAAAGCCGCAGCCCGTGAAAAGGCTGCACTGGTTGCTGAGGAGCTTCGGGAATTGAAGCTAACTGCGGAAGTGGAAGAAAGCATCGAAGAAACCTTAACAAATATGGACTATCCTAGCGAACACTGGAATCGAACCCGAACCAATAATACCACGGAACGAGTCAATCGGGAAATCAAGCGCCGTACAAGGGCGATTGGAGCTTTTCCAGATGGCCAGAGCGCTCTGATGCTGGTCTGTGCCCGGTTGTGCCATGTAGCATCAACAGGCTGGGGATCCAAGAGATACCTGAATATGGACCATCTGTTTGAACTTGAATTTCAATGCCAGGCAGATGACCAGTTCACTGCCAGTTAACCCTGTACACCGACGGTTGAAAATGAATTTGCGAAAGATTATTGACACAATCTATCTTTATAATCTAAAGGGAATTTTCTCCATACTCTTCCTCATACCACTGAATCGTCTCCGCCATCCCCACATCAAAAGCTGTCTCCGGACCCCATCCCAATTCATTATGAATCTTGGAAACATCCAGGGAATAGCGCACATCGTGCCCTTTCCTATCTTCCACAAACTGAATCAAACTCTCTGTCTTATTCAAGCTTCGACAACTAAGACGAACAATTTTAAGGTTGCTGCGCTCTAGACCGCGTTCCATTCTTCATAAACTCACTGTGTTTTAAAACATACCTCGGCCGTCTCTTCGTCTCCAAATAGATTCTTCCGAGGTACTCTCCCATAAGCCCCATCCCAATAAGCTGGATACCGCCGATGAACAAGATGGATACAATGAGGGACGGATACCCAGGAACAGGGTTTCCAAAAAGAAGTTTCGAGAGAATCATATAGGCGCCATACAGCAAAGCTCCTGCAGCGATGATCATTCCGATATAGAACCAGATATGAAGCAATACAGTCGAGAAGTTCGTAATCCCTTCAAGAGCTAGGTTCCATAATTTCCAACCATTGAATTTTGTTTTTCCTGCAGCTCTTTCCGCACGCTTATATGGAACGACATCAACGGTGCCGCCAACCCATGATAAAATTCCTTTCATAAATAGATTGCGTTCTGGAAGATTTTTGATTTCATCCACAATGGCTCTATCAAGAAGTCGAAAATCACCTACGTTCTCTTCTATCTTGAGATCACTGATCTTATTATTGAATTTATAGAACCATTCTGCTGTTTTCCGTTTTAAATACGAATCTGTCGTGCGGTCGATTCTTTTTGCCAGCACGACATCGGCGCCCATCTCCCAGCGCTCGATCAGTTCTGGAATGACCTCAATTGGGTCCTGCAAATCCACATCGATAGGAATAACAGCGTCGCCTGTAGCAAATGATAACCCTGCCATAAGGGCAGCTTCCTTTCCAAAGTTTCGCGTAAAAGAAAGTGGAACAACACGGGAATCTTTCCGTGCCAGCTCATATATCAAGGTTTCCGTCTGATCTTTACTTCCATCGTTGACGAAGATAAGCTCTAACTCATACGCATTCAAAGAAACATAACTAGAAATTGCTTTATAGAACACGGGAATAGCTTCTTCCTCATTATAAACAGGAACAACCAAAGATAACTTCATTATCATTTCGTCCCTTCATCATGAATTAAATAAATGCGTGTGCCGCGGTGATACGCCGATAAGGATTAGAATACTTAGAAGGGTAACTAGAATACCCTTTTTGAATCCTGGCAACTGATACGTCAATACAACATGGTTATCCCCATCCGCTAAGGGAATCGCCATGAGATAATTTTCGATAAGCTTGGGCGAAACTCTATTTCCATTCACCTTAATTTGCCACCCTTTATCGTAAGGTACAGACGTGAAAAGGAGCTTTCCCTGTTGTCCAGAAACATCCATCTCTACTTTTCCATTTTTAAAAGCATGGATCTGAGCAGCGTTGTTTTCCACTTCTTTGTATATATTTTCCCATTCTTTCAGATCCAAGTAATAGAATTGGGCATTTGCAATGACTTGATTATTTTTTTGTTTCGTATGCAACTCTACTGTCGGGAAAGCGTTTTGTGGTATGTTGAATACTGATGGTGCAAGCCATCGGGAATAACCTTGCCTAATCTGATGATTAATAAGCAGTTCGCCTTCAAGATTTCCACTTGTCGGAAGATTGCCATACAGGAGGCAGCTTCCATCAGCAGGAGTCTTTAAAGCAAAAATTATCGTATGTTCATTGCTTGAACTGATCTGATATTCCATCCGTTTATAAATAGATACCGGATGACCTAAGAGCTCACTCCATAAGAGATTTTGGTACACGAAAGGATCATTATGATAAGGGACTTTTGCTACTGCTGAAGATTTCAGAGTAAAAGCAAGAGGCATCATATACGGATTCTGATAAATTCGTTCATCGTTCAGCATGCGCCCCCACGAGACCTCTTTCAATCCCTCCAGTTGCACAGGTGATAAAATATACTTAACCCCCAACAATGAATCTGCGCTTAAAATGCTTCCTGTTGTAATATTCATATTTTCCCCGCACTGTGCATATCCCATTCGATTCAGGAAGGCCAATCCGCGATTGTCGGGACTTGAAGTATAGCTTGAAATACCGTAATAACCATATGCCAATGGTTCATTAAAATTGGCCGTAATATTCAAAGCCTGTGTATAAAATGGATGCGTCTGGTGAAGACGGTATATTTCCTTATCATTCTCCTTTATATGTTGAACTTGCTGCACGCCGTCCTGAACATAAGCTCGATACGCTAAGACATCATTATTTTTAAAAGTGTTCATTACATGCCCAGCATTAAAAGTAAGCTCAACTAAAACTAGCACAAACACTATGGCCTTATATATTCTAAAAAAGCGAGATTTTTTGTTGTACTCGGTACCATGAAGATAAAAATAACCTAGCAAGACAACAAAAATAAAACTCGACAAAAATACAAAGTATTGACTTTGACCTGGTCTAACTACACTCAGCAGAATCGTAATTGCAGGATAAATAAGCAGTAAAGCAAAATTTCTTTTATCATTTCGGAAATTAGATTTCGGCATCGAAAGATAAGAAGCTGTACAAAAAATCATAGGAATACTAAAAATAAAGGAATACCTATACCAATAACTTGTTGCCGATTTTAAAAGAGAAAACAAAAAGTAAAATGGAGCCCAATAAAAAACAAGCAAAGAAAAAGGCAGCCAATAAAGAATCCATATCCGCCTTGTCTTTCCAAAGTTTGAATCCAGATAAAAAATCAGGGCTCCAACTAACGCATAAGATCCAACAAATAATGTAACTTTTTTATTCCCGCTAATAGCTCCTGCTTGGAAACCTTGAATAAAATGGATCCGGCTTCCACTATAACTCAGGCTCAGACTATTCCAATCAATACTGCCCCGACCGGTTGCCATGATAGTAAATGCAGGAACAAGAACAAATCCAGCCAATCCTACGCCAAGACAAATTGCCGCCCCAAGTCTCCCTACAAAAATTAATACATTCCTATCAATTAACTTCCCTTCAGCCTTTTCAAAAACATACTCCCAAGTCAGCCATATGCCTGTAAAAAGCAAGACAATAAATCCCATATACCAATTAGATAGAAGTGCAACAGCTGCCCATACAGAAAAACGAGCCATCCCTCTTCCCTCAATAAGTCTGTGTCCTTCCCACAATAAAAATGGAAGGACACAGAGGGGATCTAACCACATGACGTTTTTAGCTTGCTCTAAATTATACTGCATCAAACCATAACTACAGGACAGTAATATAACGGCTAAGGATGATAAGGATCCCTTGAATCGACGTTCTATATAGTAAGCCATTGCTCCACTGCATAAAATTAGTTTAATGCAAACTAAAATATCATAAAAAGCATGTAAATCTTGCTGTTCAAAAAACACTGCAAGAAAATTAAATGGTGAAAATAAATAGTATGCTGCGACTGCCCAAGTACTGCTCCCTAGGCCTTTAGAAAAAGAATAGATAACAGATTCATTTCCAGATAAAACCCTTTTATAGAATGAGAAAAAATCCAAGTATTGAATTCTTGCATCACTTACAGCCAATGAAGCAAGACCAAATGGTGCTAAGCCCAAATGGATGTACAATAAGAAAATAATCGTCGCAGTTATCCCCATTGTCACTACTACAGTAGAAGCGCACCGCTCTTTATTAAAAAATGATTCAAAAAATTTCATAGCTGGTCTACCTCTAACACCCATACATTAAAATTACAACCAGATTTCTTGACTTTCTGTAATAAATTCTGTCACCGATTCATGAAGTATCTTCTTATAAGCCTGAATCCCTAGCTAATTAAAGGAATTGAGACCTGCCTATTGCGCCTTCATAAATTGCACCCAACATAAAGAAATAAAGAAACCCACCAACATAATAGAACATTATTTTTAAATTTGAAGTTTCACAGCTCATTCGAATTTCTAATGCCAAAGCTCTTGCATTGGAGTTGAGTGCTGAATTAAGGATTCATCCTAAAGCGAGCTAACCCCTTTCCCATTGTTTTTCACAGTTAGCGGTTATTCATTTCTCTTTTGATAGATATGAACTGAATTAGCTTATTGTTCTTCCCTTCCTGATGTTTCTTGGTTATGGGAAAACGAATTTTACTTAAACGAAAACGTATCGTTTAATCCTAGCCACATCTGATCTTTTTCACTTAACATCAGTTTTGTACCATCCTGCAGGGTATAACCTTCGATAACGTATAATATGTTTCGCAAATTCAATTTCATATAAAAATAGACATAGTCCATTGCCGTCGGTAAAATTAAGTTACCACACAAAACCCACCGAGGAGGCTATAGCTATGTCTGATAACATTATACAACTCAATGAGGATCTCATAAAGAACAATCTCAAAGATCTAGCACACAGTAGCGTCGAAGAGACCCTTAATGCTCTGCTCGATCATGAGGCTGATGAACTCGTCAACACAGAAAAGTATGAGCGTTCCGGTGACCGAAAGGGCTACCGCTCTGGTCATTATGAGAGGAACTTCTCAACCACTTTAGGTGATGTGACTCTCAGGGTTCCCAAGCTCAAGGGCATTCAGTTCCAAACTGCCATCATAGAGCGTTACAAGCGTCGTGAATGCTCCGTTGAAGAGGCATTGATCGAGATGTACTTAGCCGGTGTTTCCGTTCGCCGAGTAGAGGACATCACAGAAGCTCTTTGGGGAACCAAGGTGTCTCCGGGAACCATCAGTAGTCTCAACAAGAAAGCCTATGAACACATCGAAGAATGGCGTTCTCGAGGAGTACCTCTACGTCTACGTTGACGGTGTATAGCTAAAGCGAAGCTGGGGCGGTAAGATTCAAAACGTTTCTATTCTCGTAGCCATTGGCGTGAATCATGAAGGTTATCGAGAGATCCTGGGTACCGCCGAGGGCATGAAAGAAGACCGTGAAAGCGGGAAGGACTTCTTCGTCTGGCTCAAGGAAAGAGGCCTTAAAGGCATTCGCCTCATCATTGGAGATAAGTGCCTTGGCATGCTAGAAAGCATTCCTGAGGTCTTCCCTGATGCGCGATTTCAGCGCTGTACTGTACACTTCTACAGAAATGTATTTACCGTCACGCCCAGCACAAAGATGCGTACAGTCTCTATGATGTTGAAGACAATCCATTCTCAGGAAAGTAAAGCCGCAGCCCGTGAAAAGGCTGCACTGGTTGCTGAGAAGCTTCGGGAATTGAAGCTAACTGCGGAAGTGGAAGAAGGCATCGAAGAAACCTTAACATATATGGACTATCCTAGCGAACACTGGAATCGAATCCGAACCAACAATACCACAGAACAGTCAATCGGGAAATCAAGCGCCGTACAAGGGCGATTGGAGCTTTTCCAGATGGCCAGAGCGCTCTGATGCTGGTCTGTGCCCGGTTGCGCCATGTAGCATCAACAGACTGGGGATCCAAGAGATACCTGAATATGGACCATCTGTTTGAACTTGAATTTCAATGCCAGGCAGATGACCAGTTCACTGCCAGTTAACCCTGTACACCGACGGTTGAAAATGAATTTGCGAAAGATTATTGACACAATCTATCTTTATAATCTAAAGGGCATTTTCTCCATACTCTTCCTCATACCACTGAATCGTCTTTGCCATCCCCACATCAAATGCTGTCTCCGGACTCCATCCCAATTCATTACGGATCTTAGAAATATCCAGGAAATAGCGCACATCGTGCCCTTTCCTATCTTCCACAAACTGAATCAAACTCTCTGGCTTATTCAAGGTTCGACAAATAAGATGAACAATTTCGAGGTTGCTGCGTTCCTCCCCTGCCCCAACGTTATAGATTTCTCCTACCCGTCCATGCTGGAGAATCATATCGATAGCCCGGCAATGATCATCAACGTAAAGCCAATCACGTACATTGCTGCCATCGCCATATAGGGGAAGTCGCTTATCCTTGAAGGATTACTGGATCATATGGGAAATTAATTTCTCCGCATGCTGGAACCTGCAATAATTATTGGAGCTGCATTGGAGCTGTGGCTGATTAGATAAATTATTCCTTTAATAAAATAAATAAGATAGCACTGCAAAAAAAATAATAATTAAACTAATGTAGAGCTTACATCTCTATTACTGTCATTAAATCCTGTGGTAACACACCTGATCTTTGAAATATTGCAGTTAAATTATTTCTAAATCTGTCACTACGCCACGCATTATAATCTGTAATATTAACAATTATGAGTTTTGATTTAGCACGTGTTACTGCAACATAGTGGTTGTAAATGTCATCTTCTTTTTCTAATCCATAGTCACCAGCAAATATAATTACCTGGTCAAATTCCAATCCTTTTGATGAATGAAATGTTATAGAAATATTTTGCAGTTTATCCATATAAAAAGCTGCATGATACTCTTCTTCCCTTATTGTTTTTATCATGTCTCTGATATGTTTTTCTGACGTTGTAGTATAGCCAAAATGTTTTGCGATTTCAATTACTTCTCTAATAACATCTTCATCATTTTCATTTTTTAAGGCATATTCAATAGACTTGAGCATTCTAGTAAGATAGTTAGTAACGAGTCTATCCCCTATTGACTCTTCAGGAATTTCATTCATCAAGTCATAGACAGAATATTTTTTTAGAATAAAATACTGTGCAATTGCATTGTATAGCCAAGCTACATCTGTTGTAATTTCTGAAATTGGTGTTTTAGGTACATAAGTAAAATGAGTTCCAGCCTGTTCTAATTCTTTTGCCCCTGTTTTCGCGTCATCGTTCTTAAATCTTAACAATGCACAACTTTTTTCATTATTGAGCAGCGAATATACCTGATTAGCCCACTTTTTTGAAGTAGTTTTTAATAATATGATTGCTGAATTGTCAAGTTCAGGGCTATAAAGGCTTTGAGTGTCTTCATTTAACAAATTAGAGTAATTTTGTATTTGACGACAAGAACGATAATTTTCCCTCAATTTGTTCTTACTAAAATTTGGCATATCCAGAATACTTCTAAATGCCTGAGGATAAGCTCCCCGCCATATATAAATAGATTGTTTCTCATCACCTACCACAAATAAATGAATATCTAATTGTTTGCATAAGTACATAAAAAATTGATGCATCGCATAGTCACAATCTTGATATTCGTCAATATAAATTTTAAAATACTTAGCCTTTAAAAAAAGCCTGCACGCCTTAGAATTTTTTATTATTTCTAAAGCCAATTCAAACACGAAATTTTTCTTGTTATCAGTATACGAGCATATTGTTTGTTGATTTTTTAAGTAAGAAAGGCATTCATCAAAGTCTTCTCCTCTTATAGAATAATCTGTACTTATATTTTCCTTGAATCCACTCCCAAATACGTCCTTCGCAAAGGGCTTTATTACTTCTTCAATTGCAAAACTATTATTCGTTCCTATAAAATTGTCTTTCACTTCACTTTTAAGCCTGTCTTTTATTTCTTTTGCGGCTTTAACTGTAAAAGTAATGGCTGCAATAATTTTATGTGTATGATTACGCTTGAGGTCCTCTGCAATCTTAGCGACCATTGTGTGAGTCTTCCCTGTACCCGCACTAGCCCTAACAACCATATTGCCAGGAGTATCTATAATCTCTTGTTGAACCTTTGAAATACTCATTTGCAAATTTCCTCCAGGCATGCGAAATTGTAGTGTTTAAATATTTTATTACAGTCTTCAGGACTTAGTTTATTGACAAGTTCAATCATATTATATTTTTTATGTTTTTTTAGATAAGAAATAACATCACCATTCGCATTTGGTAAATAAACAATTAGTTTATCATGCAAAACTTCATCCAAGTCCTCTTCCAAACTAACCTTGGATAAATATATATGTTTTTCAGTTCTAATCTCGTCAAGCACTTTTTTATTCAAGTCATATAATCTTCGTTTAACTTCAATCTCATTTCCATCAACAGCATCTGTCGGTAAGAGATCTTGTTCAAGTATATGATTAAGTCTAAAAAAGCCAATCGGGCTATAACTTGAATCCTGTCCTGTGGTCCGCAAATCATTATCTGTTTTAATAAAGTAAGGTATGTTAAGTTTAGCTAAAACGCTGATGTAAGGTTTAAAATCAATACCATTTGTAACCAAAATAAATATACCATTAACCTGATAAAACGGTTTTAGAGTCGATAAAACTTTGTCAAAAAGTATCTCTTCTGATGGACCTTCGACCAATAATACTCGATCAGCAAAAATCGCCTCAATAAGACCTTTATTTAACTGTTTTTTTAATGTTTTAAATTCTTGAGGAACAGTATAAAAGGAGCTTGCGGAATTTATTTTTGTTTCATTATAAACTCTTACAAGATTCACGTTATCCATATCCATTAAAACATATGAAGAATGTGTGGTTAGAAAAACGTACTTGTATTTACTTTCTACAAAAATCCTGTGCGACAATGCCATCTGCATGGATCGATGCAGATGGTTTTCAGGTTCTTCTATAAGAAATAGATTTATTTTCTTTTCTTCTTTTTGTTTTGCTAAGATATCGTATATTGAATATACCAGTAATTTTTTACGTCCCTCTCCAGATGTCGGATAAAGATCTTCACTCCCTTTTTCCTTTATGTAAGGAACAACATTTGAATATATACCATTAACAGCAAGTTCTGATTTAACTGAAATCTCAATTTCATCATTCCTAAAATTATTATATTTTGGATTTACTAGTTTTTCAAAATTTTTAATTCCAGATAATGATGATATTTTATCATTTAATTTATTTACCAATTTTTCAATATCTTTTACTGAAGTTTCATCATCAATATCATCATTTTTAAGAAGAATAGCAGTATTTTTTCTAAAAAGATTGTATAAATTTACATATGCATCAATATATACCACATTAAAAACATTATCGATTTCAGAAGTATATCCTTTAAGAGGTATTTCTTGAAGATCATCCAAATTACCGCCCCAATAAAGCAAAGGAGTTCCTTGCATTTCGGCGGCATTATATTCAGCAAACAGCTTAATATATACTATATCCTGATCACTCAACAATGCGCCTTTTACTTTTGCACGTATTTTTTCACTATCAGGATCCGTTATATCACTAATATCTATTTGTACAATAATCTCAATAGGGACATCTGTATTCTTTTTATAAAAATCAGTTTCAATGAATTCTTGCTTTCTGACATCCCTATCAAATACATATCTCAATGCATAAAGAAAATTTGTTTTTCCTACATCATTCATTCCAAAAAAGACATTTTTATTGTCTAATTTTATAGTAATATTTTCAAAGTTACGGAAATTTTTAATTGAGATTTCACTGAATTTCAATTTTTAGTACCATGATGTTTATCAAAGAATCATCATTTTTTCCTTTCATTATGGGTATTTTTATAAGAACACAGGATTAAAGTGCATCAAGCAGTTTTAATGCGCTATGATCATTAATTTATTAGTTATAATGCATCATTGACCTACATATTAACTTTAGACAGGAAAACATGCAATCATAAGAAATTTAATATTTTTTCGATAGAATATTCAGGCTAATTGTAAAAAGAAGTTGGACACCCCTAAAGGGTCCATTTTGGAAATATAAAAAGGCCAATAATGAAGCATCCTCTGTTAGAATATAGTTACCAGACCAAATCCCAGGAAGAATGACACTATGGGCATCGCATATTCTACCACAAATGGGCACAAAAAGGGAAAACATCTTTCGTACGAGGATCGGATGCTCATCCAAATTCGCCTGAAAGATGGGTATTCCTTAAGAGCCATTGCCAGAGAGTTTACTTTTTCTCCAATTGCCATATCCAATGAAACCAAGCGCGGATCCACACTGCTTTATAACGGCACCAAAAGACAGTATAAAGCCTCCGGGGGGCAGAAGGTGGTCTATGAAGAGAACAGAAAGGCCTCCTGCCATCATTACAGCTACCTAGATAAGAAGGCCTTCATCGATCCTGTGGAAAAGAAGTTCTTTTCCACAGGGTGGTCCCTTGATGTCTGCGTGGGCAACGCTCTCATAGCGGGAGACTTTACCCGGAATCAAGTGGTTTGCACAAAGACGCTGTACAACTATGTCGGCATGGGGCTCTTTAATATCAGGAACCACAATCTGCCCATGAAACTGCGCAGAAAAACGAAGAAACATCTGCTTCGTCTGAACAAGTGAAAACTTGGCCGGAGTATTGAAGAAAGGCCTAAAGAAGTCGAGGAACGAAAGGAATTCGGCCATTGGAAATGTGATCTTGTTATTGGCGCAAAGTCCGGCCAAGATGAGGCCCTTCTTACTCTTTTGGAGCGTAAGACCAGGGAGTTCATGATTGTTAAGCTGCCAGACAAATCCGCTAAAAGCGTTATGGCTGCCTTCGAAACGCTCTTGGATGAATACAGCGAACACTTCGGAGCGGTCTTCAAAACAATTACGGCGGACAATGGTTCAGAGTTTGCAGGCCTTTCAAACCTCGAAAAAGCTGCAGAGACCCTCTATACTATGCGCATTCCTACACCTCGTGCGATAAAGGCTCCGTAGAGTGCCTCAACGGGCTTATCCGACGTTTCATCCCTAAAGGGAAGCGGATTGACTCCTACACAGCAGAAGACGTCTTAGAAATTGAGCTGTGGCGCAACAGCCTTCCTCGCAAGATTCTCGGCTGCCATAGTTCAGAGGAAATATTTTCAGAGGAACTAGATAAAATTTATAGTCTAGGTGCGGCTTAAGCAGAGTTAGGAAAAGTGTCCAACTTGTTATTGCAATTTAGCTTAATTTTATTGTGCATAAACGCCTCATATTATAAATCAAGCTTAAATATTAGTTATGAAGATATAATTCTTCAATTTTTTTAATTGTACTATTAATATCATAACCGGCATTTTGCAAATCTGATAACCTGCTTTGTCTATCAATATTAGAAAAATTCACAACAATGTCAGCCCACTTTTTCGGTTCCTCTTCTAAAGAAATAAAATGAGCCAGATTAGTCACTCCGACTTCTTTAGTAATTGTATTAGAAAAAAAAGAAGGCAAACCCGCTGCTTGAGCTTCAATTCCAACTACTGGCAATCCTTCAAAATGAGAAGGCAAAAGGAAAACATCCATCGCTTGCATTAACTGGGGTACATCATTTCTCATCCCTAAAAAATAAACGACATTTTCAAGGCTCAAGTTTTTTACAAGTTCTCGTGCACGATTTAGGTACGTATAATCATCTACCGAATCGCCAATAAGCAACAATACTGCATTACTTTTCTTATGATATATTTCTGAAAAAATTTGAATCAGAAACTCATGGTTCTTCTGGAAGGTAAATCTTCCAATATGACCTACAACAAACGCATTATTTAAATTTAAGCTTTTACGTGTTTTGGTGCGAATTTCAGAGTCGTACGTAAGACTTGATAAGTCAATTGCATTAGGTATTACTGTAAAATGTGAATGACTACCAAACATCCACTTTCCCGCAAGTTGAGAACAAGCAAAATAATGAGTAGCGGACCACTTTAATAAAATTTGATTTAATTTAATTAAAAAGCTTCGTAATATCCCAATTGATTGTTCAAAACCTGAATTGTGCGAATGAATTACGCGCATAGGAATTCCAAAAAATCTTGCGGCAACTAACGGAAATACATATATTATGCTATTCGAATTAAGAACAATCGCTTTATAATCAGGGGAAATTTGATAGAGGAGCTTAATCCATTGCCAATAATGACGAATTGGATTAGAATGCCGAGACTTAACTTCAAAAATTCTACTTCCAGCGCTTTCTATTTCAGTACGAAAGACAATATCATATTCGCCTGTAATATTTACAAAATCATAAACGACTTTGGATTTATCCAAATGGCGAAACTGCTGCATGAGATATGTTTCTAATCCACCAATATTTTTTGTCATTCCAATTTGAAGAACCCGTATCGGGGGCATTTACGTCTCACCTCTTTATCATTGAAAAAAATCCAGGGTATTTTTGTTTAACAGTACTTATGCAAACTACTGCGGCTAAGAGAATAGGCGTTGGCAGATTTCTGAGAATGTGAATCATCATACGTGCCTTGCGAGGCAGGCCGACAAGAGCAACTTTCATAAATCTCATGTATAAATCAGAACGTTTAATCTCAAACAGGAGAGAATTCAAATTTTGTTTATCCTCCATAGCACGTTGGATCGTGCTGTAAATAAATCTGGTATACATCCAAAAGATTGAAGACAGCGTTTGTTGATCGGTCATATGCAAGGAATCATATATTGCCAAGAATTGATTAATTTTCATCATATGAAGTTCGTAATACCGTTCATTATGAGCGGTACTAAGGCTATTTCCATCGACTCGTTTTGCATATGAATAACCACAATAATTAACACAACATAAAGATCGTACGTACTGAAAATAGCGAATATTAAATTCGAAGTCTTCATTTATTTTTAACGCTGAATTCAAAAGTAAATGATGTTCTTTAATCAAGCTTACTTTATATATACTATTCCATAAATAGCCGAATGCTGGTATAAGTTCAAGGCTTACCATTTGCCTAAAAATATCGATTTTAGTTTTATATAGCCCAGATTGAATATAACAATCGCAAGTACGAATCAATTTGCCCTTACCATTAAAATATATTTCTTTGAGACCAAACTTGATACAATCACAATCATAATCTTCGGAGTAACCATGGAGTTTTTTCAAATAGTCTTGGGGAACTTCATCATCAGCATCAATAAAAATAAGGAACTGTCCGTTAACATGTGAAAGTCCTACATTCCGTGCAGCAGATGCTCCCCCATTTTGCGGGGTCCGAAAACATTTGACACGAGAATCTAATGCTGAGAATTTCTGACAAAGGTCCCAACTATTATCCTGGGACTGATCATCAATTAAAATCAGTTCAAAATCAGAAAATGATTGCCGCAAAATACACTGTACTGTATTTTCGAGAAAAGGGGCAGCATTATACACCGGAGTAATGATAGTAAAATACGGTGGTGCACAAGAATTCATTTTACGCTTCTCCCCAGTAGTTTTCGTTTTAAAAATGCTCCACCCTTTTTTAACCAGTTCTGCTTTTCCATAAAGGAAACATTCTGTTCATGATAGATAGCGTGGTTCTTTTCAAGCCATACGTCGAGCATCAGTTCACTGACAAATCCATAGATACGAGCCTCATAAGGATCCCAGCCCGTTATATCGACTCGTTTTTCAAGTTCAAAAAGAACATCAAACATCCATGCCATATAGTCGTTAAAAAGATCCCGTCTCATGACAAACATATTGAACATATGAGCCCAGGTGCGGTTCATAACTTTATTGAAAGCCGGAAGATATTCAGGATACTTTTCGATAAGAATCTGCTCCGTTATATTGAGGCCCTCAGGATGATGGGCATGGTTATAATGAGACCGATTGCTCTCGATGTAGTATTTGCGTTTATCGGGGACGATAACGGGATAGCGGGACAACAAGTTTTCCCACTCCTCTTTCGTAAGGATTTGGGATTTTTTCTTTTCAATATTGTAGACTTCTTTTCTCGTAAAATAGCGGCGATAGTGGACGAGACCAACGTAATCAGCGTCGAGATTTTTCCAGGCCCAATAAAGACCGGTCAGTTCACAGAAGTTTTTATTTTTAGAAGATATATGGTCGCCCGTATTATCTCCGGTATACCCTAACTCCGCCTTCCCCTCTGCCCCAACGTTCAACGGCAAATAAATTGAGTCTTTGGGCATCCAATATTTTTTGTGTGCAGCAATTAAAATTTTGATATCCATAAGAATAAGCCCCATTTCAAGAATCACATCTCATTAATCATACACTATTCCACTTAAAAATGTAAAATACTGCAAGCCCTAAAAAGATTTTTTAGGGCTTGCAAACGGCGTTTTTAATCCTTAGCCAAATATTTATAGAAAAAAGAATTTTTATAATGTACGGCGAGAAAATTTCGATAAGCTATTACATCTTTACCTTCAAAAGTTCCATTAACGTTTTCAGGATCTAAATATAGAACATGCGTTTTGTGAAGCGCACAGGCTCGCAAAGAACTACTAAGCTGCATTATCGGTGTCAACATACCTATACAAAGACAAATGATTAGTAAAAGATCTCTTCCCCATACTTTCTTTGCTCGCATGATAGTTAACAAATGTTTAATTACTGTCAACATAATAAAAAAATAAGGCGCTACTGAAGCATTCCACAAAAAATCTCCGCCTCTACCAATTTTAAAAAAAGGAAAAATGCAGAGAAGAACGGCTGCAATCCAAAGCATCGCATCACTTTTCTTTGGTCGAATCAAATATAAATAAACGCCAAAACTTAAAAGATAAAATAATATTAGATTTGACACACGAACAAAGGTATAAGCATGTAAGGGAGCCATGAATATACTTTGATTACCAGATGCCACAGAAACAGCGTTCGCAGTATAATAAAAACCATAAATTGGTAGAATTGAAATTAATGCAGAGAGATTTTCAATTGATGCAACCTGTACTAATATTTCATTTCGATTCTTCGATTTGAATAATTGACAAAGAAAATACCCTAGCATCAATAAAGATAGTCCAATAAATCCAAAAGGAGAATACGGTAGTGCCAATAGGCCAATAAAAGCATAAAATCGATAATCCTTTTTAAAACGCAAAAAAAGCAGTGTACAGAGCGCCATTGGGATAAACTGATTGTATACATTGGCTATAGAATCGAAGGTAGTTCGAATGAAGTACCCAATAAAATAACCTCCATGAGCCCAGGAACTATATTGCCAGCTTGCAAATCCTGGGGCATCCTCAATCGCAAAGGGGCGGTCCTTTCCTGCTGCAGACCTTAAAATCATTCCTATGAGGTTCATTCCACTCCAAAAAAAGAATGTAATTGTACTAATAATATTTTCTTTGCATGTGTTGGCCTTGACCTCATTGCACAGCATCAAACAGACAAGCAAGAGACCGATAAATGACCAAATAAATAAGACAACCTGAGCTTGTGAATTCGTTAAGCCCAAAATTGAAGAAATTCCTGCAGCAGGAAGCCAAAATGTTAGATAATAAGTCAATGCCGTTCCATTTTCCTCGTAAATTACTGGCCAAGAATGGGATATTAAATCATAATAAATCGCGTTACGCCAGGGAATATCAACTCCGTTAGTAAAAAGAAAGCCACCATGACCCGTCATTAAGAGATATAAAAAAAGTATAAATGAAATATAAACAACATGACTAATTAATATTTTCTGTTTATTAAGCGGCATTGTTACTAATTTAGATCTGCATAACTTATAAAATGTATAAACTAATAGAAAATTTAATAAATTAAAAGGAAATCTAATCCACGAAAATAGATAGATTACTATAGGTAGATTTAGATAAGCAAAAGATAATGCAATCAACATTTTCACATACCGCCTTAGTATAGAATCGTCATAACCATTATTCAAAATATGTACCCCGCTATCTGAGCTTCCATTAAAGCTCAGATAGAATAATTAGCCCAATCCTGCATAATAGATTAAACTTCTCTTATTTCTGTTTAAAAGATCTTTCGATATCACAAGTCTGGAATATAACTACTGGAAACCAGAAAAAAATCAACATCACTGGGTTTTTATTATAATACGTTACTGAGCGATCACGGAGCAACATTATTTAACATAATCGTAAGTTATTACTCTAACGCATAAATCTTTAGTAAATAGCCGTTTGCTAAGTATTGATAACCATACAGTGTATAATTTCTTGCTTCAACAAACCCCTGTAAATAACGTTGAAGCCTCCTAGTCTGATAACGGCCAAATCTTTTCTCGTGAGCATCCAATACAAATTCAGGCAGATCACAATACACTATAATCTTAGGATTATTCACTCTTAACCAATTAGTAGTATCATCAATATCCTTGTCAGAAGATACATCGAACCATTGCACAATAGAATAATGTTTAGAATGACTATTCAAAACTGTATAAAATATAGGACAATGTGGTCCAACAAATACATAATCATCATCGGAAATATTAAATTTTTTCGCCACGAAATAAATTTTATCAAACGCATCCTTAGTATCTTGGTCAACCATAATCCCTCTAAAATGAGGATCATTTACTTCGTATTGCTGATTCCAAATATTACCAACTTGTAACCCCCACCAGTTATAAAGACTATCGTATTTTTTGGATATACCCATAGTTACAAGAAGTAAAGAGATTAGTGAAATTGCAAAAAGATGAAATAACTGAGTATTAAAATAACCAAGATGACAGTATAATGAACCTAATAAAAACCCCATTGGGATCATAATTTGATTTGTAGCTAACCCGCCTGACATACCACAAGCCCATCCTACAACAAATGCGGTTCCAGTTAGGTATGGCTTTAAATAAGTTTTATTATCCTTAAGAACATCCGTAGCCAATCTTAGCTTATGTGAGATTATCCTTAAAAAAGAGACCCAAAAGAAGATTAAAGAAAAGAAAAAGCTGCAAGACATAATTAAATTGTCATTAAAAAGTGAAATGAATGTAGAAATTCTGTGACCTTTAGCAAACAAAAAGTGAAAAATTCCTATAAAACAAATTGAAAAAAGGGCCAAAAAAGGGATAGAATATAAGTAGTTATACGATATCGTTTTATTACACTTTAACATATATGTGTTAGTAATAGCTACAAAAAAAATTGCGACTATAAAACCACTTAACAAAGGTAACTTACTTGAAAGTATCCACTCAAATAAAATCTTTGTGATACCGCCTTTAGCCGCTACCGCGGACTTAAAACAAGATAAGAGGAAATTATCCCACAAGTCATATGAATATAAGTAATAGAAGGCTAGTACGAGTGGTATCATACATCCAAATATCCATGAAAATAATCTGTTTAAAGACTTACTTTCATTAGAAAAGATGCCCAAAAAAAGAAAGAAAACAAGATTATAAAATACAAAAATAATACCTACGTTCTGTTTCATCAATACTACAAGCCCAGCAAAAATGCCGGAAAGGAAAAAGAATCTAGTCTTATCGAGCTTTAACGATTCCATAAAATAGTAAATACTTGTAAATAAAAAGACATTCATGAAATACACATAATCATAAAAAATAATGTCTATAGCTCCAGAGTGTCCATAAATCAGTGATATAATGCTGATTAAAAAAGAAATATGCTTTGAAAACAGAAAACGAAAAATTTTAAACAGAGTCAGGGCCTCTAAAGTGCAAACAATAACACCTAAATATCGTAAAACAATAAGATTGTAGCCGAATAATTTAGTAACTAAAGCGATTATATGAGCATATAGGGGCGGAAATAAAAGAGAAAAATCTTTATATGGTAAATCTCCATGATTTATTCTCCAGGCATATTCGGTATACCAACCCTCAGAAATTGGAAAACCTTTTGTAGAAAAATACACTACATACATAAATGTTAAAAGGCAGGTTGCAGCAAGAAAAAACAGATTAGAATTTGAAATAACCCTACAATGCCTAGCCAACTTTGCATTAAATTTTTCTGCAATCATGTCAAACCCCCTCAACTAAAAAATAACATAACAAGAAAATGGTAGAATAATAGACTAAATAAACATACGAAATATCTACTAAGCCTTTAGTAACAACTTAAAAAACCGAGGAAGGCGACATTAGTTTTAAAAATTTAAACGTTTTTCCTCAATAACCAGAGGCCTATGCATAACTCTAGTATTAATGCTCATTACATATTCACCTAATAGGCCCAAAAAGATAAGCTGCACTCCTCCAAGGAAAAACATACCAATTAGCAGAGGCGCCGTACCCATAGGAAAGCGATCCCACCAAATCAATTTTGCGACAAAATATAAAACAGCAAAAAGGATATCTAATAAAGCGATTATGAAGCCAAGAAAAGACGCCATTCTTAAGCCGACCTTGGTATAAGAGGTAAAACTTAGCATAGCAGCATCATAGAGAGTATACCAGTTATTATGCGTCTTTCCGGCTCTTCGCTTCGCTTGGGTATATGGTATATCTTTACGAAGAGCTCCCAATTCAGCTACAATCCCTCTTAAAAAAGGAGTTGGGTCATCCAGAGATTTTAAAACATCAACAAAGCTCTTATCATAAAGTCCAGTGCCAGTGAAGTGTTCTATTTGTTCTACCGAAGACATTTTCTTTATTGTTTTGTAATAACACGTGCGAAGGAATCGCATGACTTTATTTTCTACACTTTGCGTTTTAATAGCGCTTACAATCTTATATCCTTTTTCCCATTCAGCAACAAAACGATGAATTAAACTGACCGGATCCTGAAAATCGCAGCACATACTAATTGTGCAGTCTCCTGTAGTCTGACACATCCCATAATAGGGAGAGTTAAATTGGCCAAAATTTTTAGCGTTAAAAATTGCTTTTATTTTTTTATTTCTCCCACAGAGTTTCTCAAGTTTTTCTCTGGTACCATCAGTCGAAGAATTATCAATAAAAACGATTTCATAATCATATGATGGCAAATAATTGGCAAATTCATCTATTATAGCCTCACTAATTGGAATAACATTATCACTTTCATTAAAACAAGGAATTAAAACACTGATTTTCTTCATAAAATATAATTCTCCCCTATTTAAATGTCCAAAACTTATTCAACAGGAAATTAAGCGGTACTGTAATTAATAAAATTAAAAGTGGTGCTATACGATCAGAGATATGTAACCATTCAACCATGATAAATAATAGAAAACTACCAATTAAAAAGGAAAAACCATAAGATATATAAGTTCTTAACAAGGCGTTTAACCACGTCTGTTCATTTTTAAAAACGTACCGATTATTCCAGAAAAAGGCATTAAATACACTTATCATCCAGGAAAATACATTAGAAACTAAATAATGAAATTCTAAAAATAAAAATAGATAGTAAGTTCCCAAACCTATAAATGTATTTGAAACACCTACAATGGCAAATTTAATAAATTGAAGTAAACTGCCTTTGATTTTTTTTATTTTCACAATTCATACCCTTCATAGCCTTATACCATTCTATCGTTTTCTTTATACCCGTTTGAAAATTAGTCGTAGGACTCCAATTTAAATCTTCTTTTAATGAAGTGATATCTGCTTCCAAATGCATGGCTTGATCAGGAAGATACGGAATTTCACCAATCCCCAATTCTGCAGAAGAATTTATTGCATCCCTTATAGCATACATGAACTCTTTTAAAGGATGTGGCTCGCCACTACCCAACACATAAACAGCGCCATCCTTTCCTTTTGTAGCCATCCTAAAAAAGGCTTCCGCTGCATCTTCTGCGAAAAGATAATCCCAAATTTGTTCGCCTTTTGTTAAGGAAGGGCGTTCATTATTTAATAGCTTGTCTATCACAACACTAATTAATGTTTTCTTTGCATCATGCGGACCATACGTACTGACAACACGAGGCCAAATTTGTTTGATGCCAAATTCATGACAGAGGAAACGCGTCATTTGGCCAGCACAAAGTTTAGCCATACCATAACCACTAATAGGATTTACCGGAGTATCAGGGCGTAAGACTCCATTAACTCTTCCAAATTCTGCTTGGCTTCCAGCTCCTATAAACACTTTCACTCCAAGCGCACTAGATGCTTTTACAGCATCCAGTGCGTATTTAATATTATCGAGCTGAAGATACATATTTAAGCGGTTACTATTGACCTGTGTTCCTAGCCAAGCAAAATGATAAAAAACGTCTATTTTCTCATGAATCAGTTCAGGCAATTCGTTTATATTTTCTAGATTGCAATCAATTTTATGCAGCAAAGGATTATTTAAAATTTGCTTATTTCTTTGCGATCCAACATGGCACACGACATATACATTGATACCATTTTCTACAAGTTTATTAAGCAGCGCAGAGCCTAAAACACCTGTGGCTCCTGTAAGAACAGCAGTTTTAAATTTAAAATCCATTTGAAAAAAAGACTCCTCTTTATTCCTTGTCAAAGTGAATTTTGTCATATTCTTCACGATTTAAAAATGGTGCCATATCATCCAATGTAGGAGAAACTATACGACCATCAGGAAGCACTTTAGAAGAAGATTTTGGTATAAAATTCTGATTCGGATCTACCATTACTTCACAAATACATGGTCCATGGTGATTTAGTACTTTATCAATAATTTCTTTCGAGTGCGGTTCATCAGGAATATTGAAATATTCTACTCCAAAAGCTTCAGCAACCTTTGCAAAATCCGGGAAGCAAATTCCGCTTTGTGAATCGATCCCAATGAAAGGAGGTTTAAACAAATTTCTCTGAGTTTGGCGCATCGACAAATATCCATTATTATTAATAATAAAAACTTTAATATCCAGTTTATTATAGGCTACAGTGGCCAACTCTTGTAAATTCATCATAAAGCTACCATCACCATCTAAGCAAACGGTTCGCCGCGAATTGTCAGATACAGCTACTCCGACAGCTGCAGGAAACCCATATCCCATTGCAGCACAACCTGAATTCGTAAACATCCGTTGCCCTTGCTTTATTTTGCAAGCTTGAAATGTAATTACGCAAGCGCTCCCATTCCCGCAAATAATTCTATCTTCACTTGTTAATTCGCCAAATAACTTATCAATAAATACGTATGGATTGATAGGACTGTTATCAGTATGATGATATTCTGGTAAAGTAGCAGGATATTTATTGACAAGTTCCTTACACCACTTAACCCATTTTTTATGAGAATCTTCCGGCATGTATTCAATTTTCAACATTTCGCCAATCAAATCTTTAACATCCGCGTTGACTGGCATATCAATTTTTAAAGTAGGTTTCGCCAATTCTCGTTTATCGATATCAACAATAATTTTATAAGCATTTTTGGCAAAATCAAAATGATTATATCCTATCATCCTGATATTTAATCGACATCCCAAGCTTAATAAAACATCACAATTTTGAACAGCAAAGTTACCCGAGCGAGTTCCTACTGTTCCTGGCATACCAGCAAAATAAGGATTATCAAAAGCAACAAGGTCATTGGCATTCCACGCTGTAACTACCGGGATTTGCAATTTATTAATTAAATCCAAGAGATCATTTTCTGCTTTTCCTAGGTGAATACCAGTGCCAACCAGAATCAACGGAGCTTTTGCATCCTTAATTTTTGAAAGGATTTCTGCTGCTATACCGCCCAAATCTGAGTTTACTTTCCATGGTTTCTCCGCACTAGGATCAAAGTGAATCAAATCATCTGTTTCTACCGAAGCGCCTTGTATATCCAAAGGAATATCGAGCCAAACAGGGCCGCCTCTCCCATCTTTAGCTAAAAATAATGCCTTTTCCAGATGATAAGCAATTTCTTGCGCATTAGTTACCATTACAGCATATTTAGTCATATTTTGCACAGAATGGATAATATCGAATTCCTGATCTCCTAATTGTCTGAGATTTAATTCAGGACAAGACCAAATAGTAGTTTCTCTTTTAACTTGCCCAGAAAGTACAAACATCGGAATAGAGTCTTGCCAGGCACCCATTACACCAGTAATAGCGTTAGTACCACCAGGCCCACTTGTCACACAAACTGCAGCAATTGTTCCTGTGATTCTATTATAAGCTTCTGCAGAAAATGAACATGCCTGCTCATTATGATTAAAGATGCAGTGCATTTTTTCTTCGTGCCCTAATGCATCATCTAAGTGCATTGCTCCGCCACCTGTAATCATAAAACAGTCTGTAATATCATGATTGACCAAAAACTTAGCAATATATTTTGCAACTTTAATTTTCATTTTTCTTCTCCTCTCAGCAAAGGTATGATTTTTTCAACAGAATCAATAATTCCCACCGTATGAGGATAATTGATACTATCATACTCTTTAAAGCCAAACCCATACAAAACACCGATAAAGTCAATTTTCAAATTTTGGGCACCAGTCAAATCATTCACTGTATCCCCAACCATTACAATTTTTCTCAATTCTGAGACGCCACTTTTTGATATTGCTTTCTGAATGATATCACTTTTGTTTAGTTTCCCTTCAAAATCCGCACCACAGACAATATTCATGAATTTATTCAAACCAAAGTGATCAATGATTGAATTAGCATAATCCTGACGTTTATAAGTAGCAACTACTTGCTTTACCCCCATCTGTGTTATTTTATTTAAAGTGGTGTCCAAATGAGGATATTTTTTAGCTTTAAATAAATCTTTAAATTTATAGTAATTTCTAAAATCATCAGCCATTGCCATCGCCTCTTCTCTTTTTACTTTAAACACACGTTGAAAAGAGTCTTGTATGGGTGGTCCGATAAAAGTCTTCATTACATCTTCCGAAGGAATATCTAATGAATGTTTCCTAATTGAATAAATTGCGGAGGAAATTATTCCTTCCGAAGTATCTAGAAGAGTGCCATCCACATCCCAGATTAGTAATTCGTATTTACTTTTCATCTTTCTTTTCTTTCTTATTATAGTGGGATCGAGTAATAAATTGAGCGTCTATTTTTTTTCTATTTTTTTCTAGGAATTCTCTGACGTACGTATTTAAGTAATCTGCTTTTTCTTTTACATAACTATATTCTCTACTAATCTCGAAATAATTATCTCGACGTTTAGAATATCCATCAAAACCAGCTAAAAAGACTTTTTTTACTTTAAAATTAATCATAGCTTTAAGCAGCATTACTAAAGAGTTATCAGCTATCTCCGTGTCTTTATCGATGAGATTTTCATAATTCAAGACATAAGTGAAAGCACCATTTGTTTTGTAAACATTTGATGTAGCTATAATAGCCACATCTTTATTTACACTTTCATCCAGAGTATTCATCAGTTCTGTATATCTCTTTGAATTTGTTAAAAAAATGGCCTGAACCAAAGTATCCTTTGGAACATAATTTACGGATATCACTAAAGGTTCATTTTCATCAATATATCTGTCGACGCGTTTTTTTTGTCTCTTAATACTATTTCCAGGGCCAAGCAGAAGAATATTCTTACCTTTCAATATCTTAGTCAACTTTTTGACTGAATCTCTGTCATCACACCGGATGCTCTGATACTCCAAATACATTTGCTCTGCATAATCTTTGTCATAAAGCAATTTCTTTTCATTTTTAAGGGATTCAAGAAGCTCCATAATCTGCTTAACTGAAAGAGTCTTTTTATCCAAATAATATGAAACATAATTCGGATGACATTTTGTTTCAGCAGAAATATAGAATTTCATATTATATCCCCAGTATTGCTTATGATATATATCCATAATTACATTATCAATTGCTTCCAAAACTTGGTTAATGTCGTAATGTTTGCTATATTTTTGATTCATATACATCATAAGTAATTCTAATGCTGCGTTTCCAGCACTTTTACCCATTGCGTAGAGGGTCCCATCAACAAGAAGATTTCTCTTGCTATCATAGTTTAAAAATGCCATGGCATTAGCAAAGGCAAGTTGAAAATTATTATGAGCATGAAAGCCAATTTTAACCTTTGGTTCTATATATTTATCTAAGATACTATAAATATGATAAATTTGATCAGCTTCTGTGAGTCCGTAAGTGTCTACCATAGATGTGGCATACGGCATAACAGAATTAACAAGCTTAGAATATTCCTTTAATTTCTCATCAGTATACGTGGTTACTGATACCATTTGAGCAAAAACGATATAGCCGAGATCCTTTAATTGTTTACAAAACGCAAGTGCATCGTACATAAGATGTTCTTTGAAAATGACTCGGATTCCATCGATAAAAGTATCTTTACAAGGCTGAATATGATCAATACTACAGGTCCCATAGTCAATCATGGCTAAGACAGTTGAATTCCCCTTATTCAGTCCTCCAAAAATTTTATTAATAGCCTGCGTATTAGGCATAATAGTCCGGTTAATATCAAATTTGCGCCGATCATCAAGAAAACCAACTTCAATATATTCAACACCTGAACTAACTAACCGCTTAAAGATTTCAACAATCTTATCATGGCCAAATTCCCAATCATTGACATAACCGCCATCCCTTAATGTACAATCCAACAATTCTCTTTTTGCCATGAGTTAAAACCTCTTTTCTTAATATAATACTAAACTTAAATTAGAGCGTATCATTTAGTACTTAAGAATGAAAGAATTTGATTTTTCATGCATCTATCTATATTATTACTATTTTTCTTATATTCCTTGGCCCATTCCACAGTTTTAGCTATGGCAGTTTCAATATGCCATTTAGGGGTCCACGCAAAAGTCTTTTTAAGCTTTGAACTGTCTAATTTAAGAAACCCAGCTTCGTGAGGAGCACCTGATACAGCCTCACTTATCCATGAAAGTCCATCTCCCCAACTATTACAGAACAATGTAACAAGATCACCTGTTGTCACACAGTCACAATCGTCAGGGCCCACATTATAGGCTCCTGCAAATTTAATATTTTTATACTGAGCCTCACAAATCATCAAATAGGCATAAAGAGGTTCTAACACATGCTGATACGGCCTTGTAGAATATGGATTTCTCACTTCAATAGGTTTCCCTGCATAGGCAGCCCTGATACAATCAGGAATGATTCTATTTTCTGCAAAATCACCTCCACCAATTACATTACCAGCCCGGGCCGTTGAAATCGCTGTACCTTGGCTTGAGAAAAAGCTTTTTTGATAGCTATGAGTAACAAGTTCAGAACAACTTTTACTGTTTGAATAAGGATCATAACCGTCAAGGGGATCTATTTCACGATATCCCCACGCCCATTCATTGTTTTGATACACCTTATCCGTCGTTACGTTTAAAAATGACTTAACATACCCAGCCTGCCTTACGCATTCAAGGATATTCACTGTTCCCATTACATTGGTCGAATACGTCACAACCGGATTCCGATAACTCTCCAACACAATCGGCTGTGCGGCGAGATGCATTACAATTTCCGGGTGAGCCTCTTCAAAAACTTTAGAAAGCTTATCTAAATCCCGGATATCACCTATTACGGAATTCATACCCGCTTCTGCGCCTGAAAGACGGAAAACCTTTCCGCCTTCCTCCGTTGGCGATTCCAATGCATAGCCCGTAACTTCAGCGCCAGCCATTTCTAAAATTTTACAAAGCCACGTTCCTTTAAAACCGGTATGTCCGGTTATGAAAACCCTTTTATTTTTAAAGAACTCTAAATCTATTCCCATAATTTCCACGGCGCCTTTCCTTCAGCCCACATTTTCTCAAGCTGCATCTTGTCCCGCTGTGTATCCATACATTGCCAAAAACCATCATGATGAAAGGCCATTAATTGACCTTCTTCGGCCACTTTTTCCAACGGATATTGTTCAAAGACAGTGTCATCGCCTTCAATAAAGTCAAAAATCTTAGGTTCTAATACCATGAAACCACCATTAATAACGGCACCATCTTTTTCTTTCTTTTCCCGGAAGGAGGTTATCACATTTTCCTGATTAACACCAAGCACGCCAAAACGTTGGCCCACATTGACTGCAGTTAAAGTTGCAATTTTACCATTTTTCTTATGAAAATCAACTAATTTTCTTACATCTACATTACAGACTCCATCACCATAGGTCAGCATGAAAGTTTCATCATCAATGTAATCTTTAATTCGCTTAATCCGTCCTCCTGTCATCGTATTATAACCGGTATCTACAACAGTAACCTTCCATGGTTCCGATGAACTATTATGGACGATTACATCTTTCTTTCCCCGTGTAAAATCAAAGGTAATATCCGATGTATGAAGGAAATAATCAGCAAAATATTCTTTAATTACATGCTGTTTATAGCCTGCACAAATTACAAATTCATTGAACCCGTAGTGAGAATAAATCTTCATAATGTGCCAAAGAATTGGCTGCCCACCAATTTCAATCATGGGCTTCGGTTTAAACTGACTTTCTTCACTGATTCTTGTACCAAATCCACCTGCTAAAATTACGACCTTCATTTAATTTCCTCCATATAGCTCTAGTTTTTCTAACCTTATTTTAATAAAAATTTGGCTAATTGTAAAATGAAGTTGGGCACCCCTAAAGGGTCCATTTTGGGAATATAAAAAGGCCCATAATGAAGCATCCTCTGTTAGAATATAGCTACCAGACCAAATCCTAGGAGGAATGATACTATGGGCATCACATGTTCTACCACAAATGGGCACAAAAAGGGAAAACATCTTTCGTACGAGGATCGGATGCTCATCCAAATTCGCTTGAAAGATGGGTATTCCTTAAGAGTCATTGCCAGAGAGCTTACCTGTTCTCCAACTACTATATCCAATGAAATCAAGCGCGGATCCACACTGCTTTATAACGGCACCAAAAGACGGTATAAAGCCTCCAGGGGGCAGAAGGTCTACGAAGAGAACAGAAAGGCCTCCTGCCATCATTACAGCTACCTTGATAAGAAGGCTTTCATCGAGCTTGTTGAAAAGAAGTTCTGTTCCACAGGGCGGTCCCTTGATGTCTGCGTGGGCAATGCTCTTGTATCAGGAACCACAATCTGCCCATGAAACTGCGCAGAAAAACGAAGAAACATCTGCTTCGTCTGAACAAGCGAAAACTTGACCGGAGTATTGAAGAAAGGCCTAAAGAAGTCGAGGAACGAAAGGAATTCGGCCATTGGGAATGTGATCTAGTTATTGGCGCAAAGTCCGGCCAAAATGAGGCCCTTCTTACTCTTTTGGAGCGTAAGACCAGGGAGTTCATGATTGTTAAGCTGCCCGACAAATCCGCTAA
>NZ_QTNG01000013.1:33487-41440 GCF_003603525.1 Acidaminococcus sp. AM33-14BH
ATTGTTAAGCTGCCAGACAAATCCGCTAAAAGCGTTATGGCTGCCTTCGAAACACTCTTGGATGAATACGGCGAACACTTCGGAGAAATCTTCAAAATAATTACGACGGACAATGGTTCAGAGTTTGCAGGCCTTTCAAACTTCGAAAAAGCTGCAGAGACCCTCTATACTATGCGCATCCCTACGCCTCGTGCGATAAAGGCTCCGTAGAGTGCCACAACGGGCTTATCCGACGTTTCATCCCTAAAGGGAAGCGGATTGACTCCTACACAGCAGAAGACATCTTAGAAATTGAGCTGTGGTGCAACAGCCTTCCTCGAAAGATTCTCGGCTGCCATAGTCGAGAAGAGATATTTTCAGAAGAACTAGATAAAATCTATAGTCTGGGTGTAGTTTAAGCAGAGCTAGAAAAGTGTCCAACTTGTTATTGCAATTTAGCTTAATAAAATTTTTTCCAATTTATTTAAAGCTTGATTCGTAAAATAACCATTTATCAATTTCTGCTGAATATTCCTCACGTTTGAAAGCATCTTTAAATAATCCCCATTCGATAATTGATTGATAAAAGGTCGAACTTGATGCAAACTTTCGACAACAATACCAACATTTTCATTTTGTACAAACTCTGCCATAGCTGATTGGCTCCAAACAATTACTGGGAGTCCAGAGGCCAGATATAATGATAGTTTATGAGGATTATTGAATTTTAAATAATGTCCTAACGGACCATCACAAGTATCTAAAGAGGACCCATCCCACACTAAGCCAAAATTTCCTTCCAAATGGTAAGGCAAATCATCAGCATCAAAACTGCCATGATAAAAGATACTTTTATCATAAATAAGCTTATCAGGACAATTAATACCATAAAGGTCAAATTGCAAATGTAAGGATGAAGTAGGAATTTTTGTGAGAAATTTACTTTTCCCTAGATTACCAGCAAATACAATTCTATTTCCTAATTTTCTATCGAACTTAGGTATTTCTTTATTTATAATATAATCAAATAGTCCTAATTCTACAACGGGGACAATAAGCCCATGATGGCGCAGCTCTTCTCTCATTTTATGGTTGTGCAGAATAATGGCTTTTGTACTATTCATCAATGATATTTCTCTTCGAATTGCATGTTCATCCCCATAACGCAACGTTTCAATATCATGAACAAACAAAACAGATTTATGATGCCATATAAAGTTCTCAATAAGCCAATTATATATTCTGTTATAGTAAGATGGGTATTGAATAATAATCGGAGCATGTGGAAAACTGGAAAGTAACTTATGGATCGTAGACAAAGAATCAAGCGATAACAGAAAGATTGCTTTATCAAAATATCCAGTAAAAGCTTGTTGTTTTATTTCAAAAACCTGCTTGTATCTCCCATCGAATATACTTTCTACATCGGAACGTGCCTTGCTGCCCGCGTGTCTTTGCTTAATTAAATTTTCACCTATATAAAATATATCATCTGTCATTAGTATATCCCTTTCACAAAATCAACTCGGCCATAACAAGAGCGTTCTTGATTACGTCATCCATATCATAATACTTATATTCCGCAAGGCGGCCACCGAAAATGACGTTTTGTTCATTTTCAGCGAGGTTGGCGTATTTTGCATAAAGGGCTTGATTCTTTTCTTTATTCACCGGATAATACGCTTCCTGGCCCGGCTGCCAATCTGTGGGATATTCTTTCGTCACATAGGTTACGGGCTGGGTACCAAATTCGAAGTGTTTATGTTCGATGATTCGAGTCCAGGGCGTTTCGTGGTCCGTATAGTTCATGACGGCTACACCCTGATGATTTTCTTCTTCGAGGCGCTCCGTTTCAAAACGCAGGCCGCGGTATTCCAAGGGGCCCAATTTGTAACCAAAGTATTCGTCAATGGGGCCGGTATAGACAATCTTTTTCGCGATATCTTTGTATTCGTCGCGGTGCTTCAGATAATCCACACCGATACGGACTTCGATACCAGCAAGAAGGCCTTTGATAAGCTTATTGTAGCCACCCACGGGAATGCCCTGATAGCGGTCGTTGAAATAGTTATTATCAAAGGTGTAACGAACGGGGAGACGTTTAATGATGAATGCTGGCAGCTCCGTGCAGCTCCGTCCCCACTGTTTTTCCGTATAACCTTTGATGAGCTTCGTATAAATGTCCGTCCCGATAAGGGAAATGGCTTGTTCTTCGAGATTTTTGGGTTCCGTGATGCCTGCTTCGGCGCGCTGCTGGGCAATCTTTTCGGCCGCTTCCTTAGGTGTTACAACGCCCCACATTTTCGTAAAGGTATTCATGTTAAAGGGTAAATTGTAGAGCTCGCCTTTATAGTTTGCAACGGGAGAATTGACGTAGTTATTAAATTCAACAAACTGATTCACGTAGTCCCAGACTTTTTTGTTCGACGTGTGAAAAATATGGGCGCCATAGGTATGGATGTTAATGCCATCCTTGTTCTCACAGTAAATATTACCGCCAACATGGGGACGGCGTTCGAGGACAAGGCAGGATTTTTCTTTTTTATGCATTTCATGAGCAAAGACGCTGCCAAAAAGGCCGGAACCAACAATCAGATAGTCGTACATAAATTAATCCTCCTACTGAGCAGAATTACTTAATGAGCAAGATTGAATATATAAAAGACCTAACACCACTCCCATTGGCCCTCCATTAAATGAATTACTGAAACCCGCAGCAAGAAGTGTAATTAAACAACCGACTAGCATGAAGCACTTTGGATTACGAATCCAAGTTTTGTCCTTGATCAATCGTCTGAACATATAAACAAAGGGCAGAAGAAATAAAAGAAGTCCGGGTATTCCTGAGGAAGCAGCTATATCAGCATACAAATTAAGTGCAGGAAAACCACTTTTTAAAGCACCATTTTGGTACATATATCGACTCCAATTACGAACTTCGTTATTCGTGAATGAAAATTCAGGAAGCCTGTCGTTAATATAAGCGGATGTAAGACCTTTTCCAACGCCAGTAATAGGAAAATCACTGACAACATACAAATGTGCTATTAAATTGCCCAAACGAGCCGAATTAGATCGCATATTTTTATTGCCAACACTTATAATATTTTGATTAACGTAGCTTCCTAGACTGGATTCTTGTTTGCGAATCTTAATCCCAGTTGGATTAAACAAATTAATCAACAAACCAATTCCCATAATTATCAAGATTAATCCAGATCGTTTAATAAAATATCTATTCCAGCTTAATAATGTGATGCCCATTAAAATAACAGATTCAAGGACTGTCAATATAATAGCTGTTCTCGAATTCGTAGCAGCAATCATAAGAGAAAAAAGTAATAGCAAAAGAGGTGAAAACATTTTTACTTTTTTTTCAAAAAAATAACTCCAAAGAAATGGGATATAAAAAATAGCATAATATCCAAAATACGAAGGTTCTGGCATAATACTTCTAAGTTGCCCCTTCCATAGTAGTGGTGGCCACCAATTATGACTCGAAGCAACATCATAAAAAAATGGATTAATTAAGATTAGAATGGTTTTAGCCCAATCTAAATGAAACTTTAACCAAGCAAGTTCCACCAAAGAGTAGGAGCACATTAGCACAACCATACATAAAATAGGCTTTCGAATATCGTAAAAGGCTCTTTCGAAATTATTTTCGTAAAGATGCATAATAGTCATGACTACATAGAAAGTGGTATTACCAGTCAAAATAATTTCTTTAGAAAAGCGTAAAAATTGCCATACTTTGTTAAGAAAAATGGGGTTAACTGAAATTTCCCTTTCCAATAGATAGGTATAGATTCCAGCAATCTTCGTTGATTTGTCTATGAGAAGATAGTGAGGATATTGATAATAAATAATTCCCAAAGCAAGACACATCAGCTGCCAAAGAGAAAAAATAAATAAAAAGCGTATAAGTATCTTTTGGGTTTTACAATTATACTTAAAGCATTCATAAATATATAAAATAATTCCTAATAAAAGAAAGTATTGAGATATATTTTTTCCTATTGCAGATATTGTAATTCGCTTCGTAACATTTTCCAAAGGGAGTGTAAATACATAAAGCAAAAAAATATACCTTTCCAGCTCCCTGATCAGAGGCGTAGATTTTTGATAAAGTAGTTGGTCCATAAAAATATATCCTTCCATTACTAAATAAATAAAATGTTATCCGTTCTTATGCAATGCACTGCTCCGTAGCTTTTTAACAAGCATAAAGACCATAGAATCACGAAGCAATAATAATATTGAAGAATAAATTAGGAATCCCATTAGAATTAGATGTACGGTATATATGGGAGCGGGGGCAAAATGTCTTCCCAAGAAACAAATTCCTGCAAGCATAAAACTTCCAGCAATCCAGTATTTTATTGAAAGTTTTAGAACGTTCCCAAATGAAAAAACATGACGCACGAAATAAAATTGCACAAAGGTTACAACAAGTTCAGCAATAATGGAGGCTATTGCTGCACCTACAGCTCCATTTCTTTTAATCAGCATAGCATTTAAGAAACAATTAACAATTGCACCGCAAACAACAGAAACAGTCAAATGATTTTGCTGATTCGTTGGCAATAAATACTGAATTCCCGTAACATTGCTTAATGCTATGGCAATGGTAAGCACAGAGAGAATTTGTATCAAAGAAACTACATTTGCATACCCAGGTCCAAAAAACCAGGGAACAAAGTTTTGAGCAATTCCCATAAGACCAAAACACATTGGTATAGTGATAAACCAAACAAATTGGTAAGATTGGAACATGAGCTTTTTTATCTCATCATATTTTTGTTTGGCAAAAGAATGCGCTACACGAGGAAGTACAACTGTGCCAAGAGATGTAACCACCGTAAGGGAAAGCTTCACAACTTTTTCAGCCTGTTCGTAATAACCGTTTTCGAAAGAAGACCCGGTAATCAGCCCAATCATCGTCTTATCAAGTACGGTGTATATTTGGATTGCAATTTGCGGTAAAAAAAGCTCTATAATGACTCTTAAATTTCGGAACGGGCGAAGCGCACCCAAAGGTACATGTATTAAATATTGAGGAAGAAAGAACCAAATCGATATGCCAGATAAAATATTCATTATCCCTATTAAAAGAACATATTTACTTACGTCACTTGACTCTTTTACTAATAAAAAAATCAGTCCAATATTTATAATTTTAATAACAAAATTTCGAAATACGATCTTCCCAAACTCTTCAAGACCTTGAAAAAACCATGATATATCAAATAAAACAGCAACAATATTCAATGCCTGAATCCAGTATATTAGCCGGTCTCCAACTGAAAATCTAATAATTGAATAATAGGCAACAAGATTGATTCCAACTAAGATAAATCTAAGAAGAACGATTTCAAAAAATGTCCTGCTTTGGAGATAAGGATCATCACGATGATAAGCAATTTCACGCTGTCCGTAATTAGCCAGCCCCAGCGTCGAAAAGAGTATGAAGTAGGAAACAATAGAGGTCGTATAACTATATATTCCTATTCCATCAGGGCCTAAGACACGTGAAAGATAAGGTGTCGTAATGAAAGGTGTTAATAGAGTTAAGAGCTGATAGCTCACATTGTATAGATAGTTTCGTGAAATACTTTTAGCCATAACATCTCCAACCCCTTATCATTTGAAAAGGGATAAATGAAATATTCGTTTTTTAATTTGCTAAGTAAATTGACTCGATTATGCTAAATAAACGCAGAAATATTACCAATAAAAATAGTGCCAAGGATTCGCAGCGAACCGGTAGAACCCATTCTCTTACGTTTCAGGCACCATTTTGAAAATTTATTTAGCAGGAATTAAGAATCAATTTTGCAGCAATTTGTGAAAGTAATGTAACATATAGAAATATTATATCATAAAAAGGGCTCCTTTGGGGGATTTTCGCCGCATTTCTTCACTTTTTCAGCATCGCCTTATATGATGGATAGCAGTCCAAAAATCTCATAATAGATAGACAAAAAGAGCCACAAAGCAGCATGCTTCATAGCTCTTATGTTCATTATTCCATTTTAGAGACAAAGTCCTTGAGATAAGCGGCAAAGTCATCTTTCAGGTCTTTGCGGCGCAGGCCATAGTCGACAATGGCTATAAGATAGCCCATTTTATCACCGACGTTATAGAAGTGGCCTTTCATGTTGTAGGCGTACATGGGCTCGTTATGGCTCATGGCGCGCAGGGCATCGGTCAACTGGATCTGTCCGTTAAGGCCGTTTGGCGTGAGTTCCAGGTAATCAAAGACGTCAGGCGTAATGATATAGCGCCCAAAGACGGCCTGATGGCTGGGGGCATTTTCAGCAACCGGTTTTTCCGTGATGTCATGGACGCGGATGAGGTCGGAATGAGTTTCATCCCTTTCACCTGAAACGATGCCGTATTTGGAGACATCCCCTGCCCCAACCTTGCAGCAGCCAAGGATGGTCGATTGGGTAGTTTCAAACTGGTGCAGGAGCTGGGAAAGGCCCGTTTCTTCGTCGTTTAGGATGATATCGTCAGGAAGGGCGACGATGAAGGGCTCTCCGTCGATGAAGTCCTTGGCGCACAAAATGGCGTCACCGAGGCCGTGCTGCTGCTTTTGGCGGATGTAGTGAAAATTCACTTTGGAGATATCGCGGATTTCTTTCAAAAGGGCGGTCTTACCGGACTGGAAGAGCTGGTCCTCCAGTTCCGGGGAGGAATCAAAGTGGTCCTCGACGGCGCGTTTGGCGTGGCCGCTGATGAGGAGGATTTCCTCGATGCCGCTTTTGGTGATTTCTTCAATGACAAAATGGATGGCGGGAATATCGACAATAGGCAGCATGGCCTTGGGCATCGTCTTTGTTTCAGGAAGAAAGGACGTACCAAAGCCTGCGACGGGGACTACGGCTTTACGAACGATGGATGATGGCATGATGAGCTTCCTTTCGAGGTTATGATGGAGATATTATAACATGGGGGGAGCTTCTTGTCATAGAATTGGCTCCCCCCCATGTTAATACTCGGAGCAAAAATCGCTCCGATTCGCTGCAGTTACGTGTCTTTCTTGCTTGAGAAAAGATTCTTATGAGAGCAAGAAAGTCTTGACGATTCGTAAGAAGTTCCGTACCACAATCTTATTTCTAAGACGCCCGAAATATGCCTTCGTCGATCCCTTTTGAGTCAGCCCAAAAATCGGGCTGATTTGATGAAGTGTGTGAGGCCACTTTTTAAAAAGGTTTTGTGGAAACAATGGCCTCATGGCCTATCGTACGATGGACCGTCCCACGTTTGGGGGTAGCTTACGCCTGGGCGCTTCTCCCCTTTCTTTATACTCGGAGCAAAAATCGCTCCGATTCTCTGCACGAGGTGCCTTCATTGCCTTTTCAAGATTTATGAGATGGCAATGAAGGCATGGCGCATCGTAAAATGTTGCGATACACAATTTCATGTTAAAGACGCCCGAAAAAATGCCTTCATCGGGCGAGCCACTTCTTGGAATTTTTTCGGATGATGTAGGAAACCTTTTTCGCCTACAGTCCATATCGGTCCATCTGCGTTGTCAAACGCGGCAGGCTTCCTAGAAGTACCCAAATCTTGTACGACGTCGTCAGCCTGCTTCGCGTTATTCCTAGCATCTGGGCCAATCTGGAGCCATATTCGAAAAAGGTAAATGGAAGGAAATACGATGGCGTTAGGAAAACGTAATAACGGGAATTTCCGCCTGTCGTCGGTGGAAGTGGGGGCTCCTCGCATCTGGATCCATCTGAACCGAATTCGCAAAAAGCAAATGGAAGAAAAGATCGGAACGGGGCATTCGTTGCATGACGTCGTCAGCCTGCAGCTTTTTTCCTCGCATCTGAACCAATCTGAGCCCCATTCGAATCATGTAAATAGAAGAAAGACCAGAACGTCGGCGCCAAACTGTCTCCCTTCGGTCGTTGGCGCCGAATTGATTTTTCGATAACACGGTCCGTAAGCCGAATCGCTTCGACA